>QWHO01000044.1 GCA_021404945.1 bacterium CPR1 | reverse complement strand
GGCTCCGAGACGTGACCATCGAGCTGTACCGCCGCTGGCTGGCGCAAGACCCGGACGCGGGCGGTGAAGACGCGCAGACGTGGCTGAGCGATTGGCTGCAGCGGGCCGACCAGGCGTTTCAACAGGCGCCTCTGGCTCCCTCTGCCCGCGAGGTGCTCGAACAAGACCGCAATCGATTCCCCGAATGAGCCTGATCATCGGCGCCAGCGTATGGGTTCCGCGGCCGACCCGACGGACGCCTGGTCCACCGAGAGCCGCGCCTTCCTCGGAGACATCGCCGGTCGAAGAATCGATGTCATCCTTCCTGCTTTTGCACCTCTGGAGATCGCCTGCGCACTCGCGCGGCGGCTCCGCGACGCAAGCAGGGGGCGCTCGCTTGCCGAGGGACTGCTGCGAGCACCCCACGTCCGACACAGGTCGGTGGACGCGCTGCTGGCGCGCGCGACCCACGAGGGCCCCACACAATTCCTCAGGGGAGCTGACGCCCTGTACGCAGCCCTGGCCCAGCAGGAGGGTGGGGACCTTCTCTCCTGGGACACGGAGCAGATCGAAAGGGCCGGTGCTCGGACTCCAAGAGCCTGGCAGGCTGAGAATCGATAGCCCAATGAGGCAGCTTGCTGGGGAGCCTTCTATGAAGAACGCACAGGTATCCTGGACGGGACGGGCGAGCAAGAGACCTTGCTCAGGTGGTTCTTGCTTTCCCTCGGGCAGCTTGACATCGAAATCCGGCCGGGCGGTGGTGGCGGCCCAGGAGGCGTCGCGGCCCAACCCGGCTCGACGCAGTGCCAATCAACGAAATCGTGCCCGAATTTACCGGTCTGAGAGCGTTACCGGTCTGAGCGGGCGATATCCTCCTGGCAGGCCTGACCTGCGCGCAGACAGTAGATCTCTTCCGGAATGAAGCTCATGCAGGGCGAAGGCGAGGCAGAGGGTAGATCCTGAGCAGGATTCAATTTTCTTGCCAGAAAGCCTGAAAAATGAAGGATTCTCTTCCATGGCAGGGAAGGGCAATCAGAGTTCCTCTGCGGATTCGCCCGATCATGCGTCCTCATGCCGCGCGGCTACGAAGGTTTGTTCTCCGGGCCCTGACCCTCGGATCGGCTCTGGGAGTTGTGGTCTTGCTGCTGCTTTTCCTGTTCTTCAGCCCTCTGGTGCGTCTGGCGCTGACTCCCTTGACGAGCGACCTGGACGGACGCCTGGTCTTCGAGCGGGCCAGGCTGAGTCGGGGCGGGATCGCGCTGGACAACCTGCGAGTCGAGTCCAGCCACGACGGTCTGGTGCTGGAGGCCTCCAGCCTGCAGGTGAGCCTTCACCCCCTGGCCTACCTCTCCAGCGCGGATGCGGCCGCCCTGGTGGGCGACATCCGCGTCCAGAAGCCCGTGCTGACCCTGCGCGTCGACCCCGAAGGGGTACTCAACCTCAGCCGCCTGTTTCGCGCCCGTCCCCCGGGCCGGCCCTGGCTGGCCCGCTACCGGGGGCGCATCCAGGTCGTGGACGGCACCACCTTCTACCGCGACGAGCGAGGCAACCTGTTCGTCTACCAGGCGGGCTTCGAGGGCTTCCTGCAGACGGCCGGCTCACATCCGATGGCCACACTCGAGTTAACCCTGCGCCCGGTCCAGCAGCAGCCGGGCGAGCTCAAGCTGACCGGCTCGGTGGGCCGCGAGGCCGCCATCCTGGACCTGCGACTGCTCGTGCAGAGCCTCGAGCTGAAGCCCTTCTCCGGATTCCCCAGCCTGCAGGGTCTGGCCAGCCTTCCCGCAGGGCAGCTCGACGGCGATCTCCAGGCAATCGGTCGCGCGAGCAGTTTTGCGGCCCTGTCCAGGGCCCTCTCCTGGTCGGGGAGGCTCGAGCTGAAAGATGGCGCACTGAGCGCCAATGCCCTTCCCTGGCCCATCGAGCAACTGAACGGCCAGGCCAACCTGGCGGGCAAGGCGCTGCACCTGGAATCGTTCCGAGGACAGGCCGATGGGACGCCTTTCCAGATACTCGGCGACGTCTTCTTGCCTCCCGGACTGTGGCTCGATCTGCAGGCCGAATTCCCAAAAATTCAGGCCCATCGCCTGCGCCAGCTGAGCCCCCGGGCCCCGAAGGTGCAGGGCGAAGTGAGGCTCGAGCTCTCTGTGGAAGGCTCGCCCCGGAACCCCGACCTGCGGGGCACGGTGCGCTCGGCCCACCTGGCCAGCGGAGAGCAAGACCTGCACGATTTGGATCTCAGCTTCCGCCTCTCGCAGCGTCTGCTGGAGGTGGAGCAGGCCAGCGCCCGGGCCGCCGGGGGCCAGCTCTGGGGCAGCGGGTTCGTCTTCCTCGATCAGGAAGCCCTGTTGCTCGATGTGGGAGGCGATCACGCCTCCCTCCAGGAGCTATCCCCTGACCTGAAAGGCCAGGCCAGCTTCCAGGCCTCGGTGCTGGGCACCCTGGCCGAGCCGATGGTCCAGGGCTCGGCTGAGGTGCTGGCCTTTCAGGGGCTGGGGCAGGCGCTCGACTCGGCCCGCACGAACTTCTTTTACGGCGCGGATACGCTGCTCTTACGCTCGGCCACGGTGGCCCGGGGGGGCACCGAAATCCGCCTGCCGGGCGCCTACCTCGACTTCAAGGACAGCTACCTGGCAGCCGGGGTGGAAGCCGAGCAGGTGGCCTTCCCTCCCCTGAGCATTCGCGGGCGCACGCTGACCGGCAGCCTGAGCGGCAGAGGAATGCTGTGGGGTCTCTGGGACAGGCCCTCCGAGCTGACCGCTCGAGGCACGCTGCGCGACTCGAGCCTGGCCATGAGCGGCCACGAGCTGAGCGAC
The DNA here is from genome assembly GCA_021404945.1 of bacterium CPR1. Classification (GTDB taxonomy): domain Bacteria; phylum Vulcanimicrobiota; class Xenobia; order Xenobiales; family QWHO01; genus QWHO01. The sequence goes on along the minus strand of QWHO01000044.1, from coordinate 38,640 downwards.
CTGGCCGGCGCCTTCCTCCTGTCCGGTGGGCGGCTCTACTTCCCTCACCTGACCGGGCGCATCGAGCAGGGCCAGGTGGAAGCGGCCGGCAGCTATGGCCTCAAAGGCCAGGATAGCCGACTGGCCCTGCACGGCACCGACCTGCCGGGACGGATCCTGCACGACCTGCTGGCCCTTCCGCTCACCTTCACCTCCCCGATCCAGACCCGGCTCCTCTACGTCGACACCGGACCGGACTGGTTCGAGGCTGTAGCCGGCAACCATGAGGGCCGGCTAGCCACCGAGGGCGTGCGGCGCCAGGATGACTCGCTGGAGGCGATGGTCTGGGCCGATCAGGTCGACCTGCGCGTGCTGGGCATGCCCGCCTTCCACAGGGTGGCCGAGGAATTCACCGGCCTGATCGGATTGGAAGGCCCGGCTCGCTCCTTCTCCTTCCTTGCCAGCGGCGAGTTGGCGGGCCCCCAACTGGGCCTGACCGGCCCGGTCGAGCTGAGCACCTGGGGACAGCGCCAGGGCACCGTGCTGAGGCTTGAGCAGGGTTACCTGGCCTGGGATTATCCCCCCACCCGCTCGGTGGGCACCACCGGCGTGCACGGTCAGGCCTACCCCTTCCCCGGCCCGATCTTCGCCCCTCCGTTGCACAAGGTCAACCTGGGCGAATTCTCCACTCCCACCTGGGGCCTGCTGAGCCTGGGCGGCACCATCGACCTGGCTGCCCGCCAGCTGGATCTGCGCTTCAAGGCTCAAGACATCGAGCTGGGCTGGCTGGCCTCTCGCCCCTGGCTGGACAGGCGGCGCACCCTGAACCAGGCTCTGGACCATCACGTGGCTGCCGGCGTGGGCGACGCCACTGGCACGGTACGCGGCTCCTTCGCTATCCCCACGGTCTCGGGTCAGGTTGACCTACCCTGGATGGCCCTGGAGGGCGGGCAGGTCTACTCGGCTCGCGGGCGACTGAGCGGCAACCGCCGCCAGATGGCCTTCGAGCCCCTCTGGGTGAGCGCCCATCCCTTCGATTCCCGCCTGGGCCACGGACCCGGGGAAGACCTGATGGAGGTGCGCGGCCGGGTGGCCTTCGACTCGAAAGCGCCCACCGAGCTCACGTTCAGCACACGTGGCTTTGATGCGCCCCGGGCGGTGGCCCTGCTGCCCGAGCGATTCTCCACGCCGTTTGGTCGCATCTACGGACAGGTTTCCTTCGATCGGCTTCGCCTGACCGGCCCCCTGTCGCGGCCGGCCCTGGCCGGTCAGCTGCAGATGCGCCGCGGAGGTTTGCCGCTTCAGGATCGAATCTTCCCGCTCGACAGCCTGCTCGTCGATTTCACGAGCCAGGCAGGAGAGTTCGCCATCTCGCGCCTGGAGCTCGAGTCGGGTCAGCTGCGCATGCTGGGCAGCGGGAGCCGAACCGCCTCGGGTGACTACGTGGCTCAGCTCTACTCGCACGACGTGCCGATGAGTTACTTCCACGGCCTGGGGCCGCCCTTCACGGCCCTGAGCGGCAGCGCCGACCTGGCCCTGCGGCTTCAGACCCGGAGCCAGCAGCCGGTGGCCTATCTGGGCCTGGAGTCCGAGCAGCTCTCCTGGAGCCCCTCGGCCCTGACCGGCCTGCCGGCCAACTCGATGTTGCTCGACAAAGTTCGCCTGGGCGGTCTGCAGCGCCACGCCGACGGCACCCTCTCCACCGGCTCGGGCCAGGGAATCGAGCTGGCCTGGAGCGGCACCCGCGCCACCCTGGACATTCCGGCCGACTCGCTCGGCTTCCAGACGGACGGAGCCAGCTTGACGGCCCAGGGCTCGGTCAGCTTCCAGCCGATGGAGCCCGATGACCGGCTCTCCGACTGGTTCAAGTCGCCTTCCGGGCCCGATTTCGGGCCGCTGCGCACGGGACCGTTCCAGGCCCGCATGGAGAACTTCACCATGAGCCAGCTGGCTGGCCTGTTCGGCCTGACCACCGAACTGGAGGGCCAGGTCAGCGGCACCGTCAGCCTGGAGGGCCAGTGGTACCGCGACCTGGAGACCCTGGGCGTCAGCCGGCTGCCCCAGTACGGCTTCGAGGTGCGCTCGCTGGAGCTGGCCCGTCAGCTCGAAGAGAGGCGGCTGGCTCTGAGCCTGGACGGGCCGGCCACCTTGAGCTTCGGTCGCGAGGGCGAGAATGCCCTCTTGAGTCTGAGCCCCACCCGCCTCAAAGCCAACGGGGGGTTTCTGGAGGCCGTGGGCCAGCTGGTGCTGGCAGGCAGCAAGGACAGCAGTTTGACCGCGACGGTGCGGAACATGCCCCTGGAAGCCCTGGCCTGGTTGTATCCCGCCGCAGCCACGGTGAGAGGCCACGTGGAGCAGCTCGACCTGAAGCTCCAGGGCCTCCTGCCCACGCCCGATCTGGATGTCTCATTCCGAGCGGTGCGCGAGAGCGAACTGGTCAAGGGCGTCGAGCTCTCTCTGGCCGGCCAGGTGAGCGGCCGTCCCCAGAGCAACGGCAGCTACCTGGTCGACTTCGGCTCACCTGGAGTCATTCTCACCATCGGCTCGGCCGTCCGAGCGGCCGAGCACCTGACCCTGGGCGGCCAGGTCCCCCTGCGCTGGGTGCGCGAAGCTGCCAATCTCCCCGACCGGCTCAACTGGGCCTGGGACGGCCTGCGCCTGCGCAGCGACGGGGAGATGAGCCTTTCGGCCCACATCGAGGACCAGAATATGCAGCTTCTGGATACGATCCTGCCCCAGGTATCCCAGGCTTCGGGCAAGGTGCAGGGGCGGCTCGACCTGACCGGCACCCTGGAGCTTCCCGAGGTGCAGGGTGGGCTGAGCATCGAGAACGCCCGCCTTTCTACCAGCCTGTTCCCCCAACCGATTACCGATCTGAACGTGCAGACCCGATTCGAGCAGATTCGCCCTGAAGAGGCCGAGGTGGTGGCCGGCGGCGAGAGCTACCGTGGGATGTTCCGCAGCCGCTATTCTATCGAACGCTTCGAAGGCCTGATCGGCGGCCATCCGTTCCAGGTGACCGGCAAGGCTGAGCTGGCCGGCTTCGAGCCCACCTTCCTCAACCTGGGCCTGACCGGCCAGGGCATCCCCCTCCAGCAGGAGCGCTTCCAGGGTAGCGCCGACGTGGCTCTCACCCTGGAGGCCCGCCCCGGCCGCACTCGGGAGAATCCCAACCTGAGCCTCATCCCGGTCGTGACCGGGCAGGTCGACCTGCCTGCGGGTGACCTCTACCTTCAGCTCGACGATGCGCAAAAGGAGCTCGGCAGCTCGCTGCGTCTGCCCCTGCGCTACGACGTCGACCTGGTCATGGGAGAAGATTTCTGGGTGCACGTGGGGGGCTCGCGAGTGCGCGCCCAGGGCCAACTCAAGCTGCAGCCCGACTCGGTCACCCGGGCACCGGTGCTCTCAGGACAGGCTTTTCTGTCCCGTGGGCTGTTGCAGATCCCCTTCTACAACGTGAGCTTCAACATTCGCCAGGGTTGGGCGTACTGGGATCGTAGCCTGACCCCGACGCTCGAGAACGTGGAAGCGGACACCACCATCGGCGGCTATCAGATCATGGCCCGCATCGACGGCCAGTACCCCAACCTGAAGCTGGACCTGTTCTCCAACCCGCCCCTGGCCCAGAACCAGCTGCTGCGGATGGTGGCTGTCAGCGGCCTGCCCGGCGGCGGCAGCGAGGTCGGCTCGACCAGCATCCCCATGGATAACTTCCTGCAGGCCCAGGGGTTGGCGGTGCTCTCGGGATTGATCGCCAACCCGATCACCCAGCAGATCAGCAAGGTGCTCTTCTTGTCAGAAGTCAGCTTCGACTACCAGCTGCCGGCCACGTACGTCGTCAAACTCGCCAAGGCGCTGGACAATTACGACCGCGTTCTGCTAACGTTGACCCGCATCCTCTACGGCAATGGACTGGCCGAGAGCCTCTACGGACTGGAGTGGCGCTTTCAGCCCAACCTGCTGACCCGGGTCGCCATGGATGACCTGGGCGGGATGCGCCTCTGGTTCCAGGGAATCTTCAGCTGGTGGTAGGGTTCCAGCCGCTTGCAACCGAACCTTGGCCGTGAGCGGAGGGTGCCCATGATCGAAGGGGGCGCGGCGGAGGTCGAGCGCGACCTCGCCGCCGAACGAAGGCAACTGGCGCGGCGTAAGATCAAGGTCAAGAAGATCTTTGCCGCTGAGTTCACGCGCCCTGACGGGGTCAGCAAGAACTGCTTCGTGCACATTTACGACCTGCACGAAAGCGGCATGCGCATCCACTCCGACTTCTCGCTTCAAGATGGCGAAGTCTTCCCGGTGCGCATGGCTCTCGACGAGCCACTCGAGGTACAGGTCGAGGTGGTCTGGCAGAAAGAGCTCATCGGCGGCATGCATGTGCTGGGGTTAAAGTTCACCGACCTGACCCGGGATCAATCCACCCAGATCCAGCACTTCCTGGACAAGTACTCACCGGAGAACCGGCGCCGCAGCTACCGCCTCGACCGCATCCTGGTGGTGGAGATGGTTCTGGGCTCAACGCGCCAGAAGTTCGGGGTCTTCACGCTGGATCTGTCGGCCTCCGGCATGCGCATCACCCACGAGTTTCCGCTGCCGGAAGACGTGGAGATCAACTTCCGAATCCTGCTCGAGTATGATCAGGACCCCATCGAGGTGACCGCCCGGGTGCAATGGCAGAAGGAGAATGCCTTCGGGCAGTTCTTGATCGGGGTCGAGTTCGTCGAGATCGGCAGCGAGGCGCGATTGCGGGTGGAGCGCTTCATCGATCGGGCCATGGCCGGCGAGCTCGGCCAGGCCACCATCAACACCCTGGAGAACTTCAGCGGGGACGAACCGGCTTGATCGCTTCCACCTCCCCGAGTAAGCGCGAAAGCTCGTCCTCGGCCGCCAGCGCCCCGTAGCGGGCCCGGCAGTAGGTCTCCAGGAACTGACGGGCCGGTGAGCTCAGCTCCGGGTGCTCCAGCCTGGCTGCCCATTCGAGTAAGGTCCAATGCTCGGGCCGCTCGAGCTGGTGTTGGCTCAGCCGTCGCTCGAAGCGCTCGAGGAGCTCACCCAGCCTGCCTTCCGCGCGCTCGCGACCCCGACGCTTCTTGCCTCCCCGCTGCCATCTGAGTCGCCAGCCGTAGTAGAGCACGACCACCAGCACCAGGATCGCCAGCGTGATGGGATGGCTGACGAAGGCCAGCAAGGAGCGAAGCATCTCGGCCGGACTGAGCCGGAAGAAGTTGCGCGCCTGCATGAACAAGAACATCGCCAGGTCTCCCACCTGCGAGAACCAGCGCCGCCACCAGGAGCGCTGAGGGATGCGGGCCTCGGGCGGGGTGGGATCGTAGGTCACCCAGCCCGAGCCCTCCAGGAACACCTCCACCCAGGCATGCGCGTGCTGGGACCGGACCGCGTAGAAGCCGCCCAGGTCGTTGTAGTCGGTCGGGTCCACGATGAAGCCCACCACGTAGCGTGCGGGGACCTTCTGGGCGCGCAGCATCATGACCATGGCCGTGGCGAAAAACTCGCAGTGGGCCGGGGGGTGCTTCTCCAGAAACTGCTCCAGGGCCGAGCTTCCCTTCTGGAACGGGTAGCCGAAGCCGTACTGGAAGTTATCCTGCAGATAGGCCTCGATGGCGGCTGCTTTGGCCAGCGGAGTCGGGGCCGAGGCGGTCAACTCAGCTCCCAGGCGCGCCACAACCGGGGGCAAGTCGGGGGGTAGCTCGAGGTAGTAAGGGGGGGGCTCGGTCCCAACCGGTGGGTTGCCTCCGCGGCCCAACCAGAACACCCCGGGAAAACCCGGGGCCCCTTTGAAATGAAGGCCAGTGGAGGCGGTCCGCTCGACTGTCTCCAGGTCAGCCGCCAGCAGCCAGGCGTCCCGCGTCGAGAGCAGCTGCCCCCCGGCCGCCGTCAGAAACTCGACCCGATCCACGCGCTCGAGGCTGCGAGGGGAGGCCAGCAGGAAGGTATTTTGTCCCTCCAATCGCTGACTTGCTCGGGGAAGAGGCCGGGACTCGCCGGGGGGGCTGTCCCACACCTCGCCCTTCGTGAACAGGCCGTAGGAACGGGCCACCAGGTAATTGGAGGGGGCCTGCGAGATAAGCCGTAACACCAGCTGGTCCTGCCCGGCGCTGCGCTGCATGCCATCGAGCGGGCTGCGGGTGGCAAACTGCATGGAAACCGGAGTGGTGCTGAAAAGATTGAGCAGACTGCCCAGTTGGGTCTCCGAATAGCGGGCCGCCAGGGCGATGACCACCGCAACCGCGATGACCGGCACGAAGGCCAGGACGGTTCCCAGCCAGTTCTTGCGGGGCACGGGTGGGCCGAGTTGGCGCAGGTAGAGAGCCAGCAAGATGGCCTCCAGCAGGCACAGAACCCCGTAGGGAATCTCACCGTCGGCCCGCATGCCACAGGCGATCAAGAGCGTGATCGACCCGCCCGCCAGAATCAGCTTGCCGTTGAAGTCGTGCTTACGAACGATCAGAATCAAGAGATAGGCAGCCACGATGGTGGCCACCCGGAAGCTCCCCGGCCCCACGAACGAGCTGTTCAGGGGAGTGATGTTGGGCGGGTAGAGCAGCACCACCATGGCCGGGAATGCCAGCGGCAGCAGGGCCCGCTGGGCGATTGCCAGCCGGCCGTGAAACCAGCAGGCAATCAGAGCCAGAGCGCACAGCACGACGATCAGAGGGTCGGCTCCCCCGACCGAGTAGAGGGCTGCGTAGGAGGTCAGCACGGCCATCAAGCCCGCGTAAGGCAGACGTTCTCTCACAGCGACTCCACGCCCCGCTCCACCTCTTCGGGGGTGAGCACCGTGATATCGCCGGCCAAATCCAGGCCTCCGGCAGGGTCGGTCGAGGCGGGGGCCGAGCGAACCAGCAGCACCTTGACCTCCGAGCCTCGGTCGCGAATGACACGCACCATGCGCTCGCGACGTTCGTCCCAGTCGAGCAGCACCACAACCGTGGTGGTGATGTTCTCGAGATACTCGAGCATGACCGGCTCGATCTTCTCGAAGGGCGGCTCGTGACAGGGCTCGATGCAGGAGAGGATGTCCATCACGTTCTCAAGATAGGCCAGGCTGCGGCCCGCCTGAAAGTGGTAGATCTCGGGCCCGGCTGCAAACAGGTCGATGACGTACTCCTCGCGGGCCAGCCGGTCAGCCACCGCCGCCGAAAGCGAAACGGCCGCCTCAAAGGCGCGCCGATCCACTTTCCCCTTCCTGCGAGGAGGCGGCAGAAAGGTGTCCAGCAAGAGCGCGATGCGGCAGAAGTATTCCTCCTGGAACTCCTTCACCACGGGCTTGCCGGTGCGAGCCCAGGAACGCCAGTGAATGGAGCGCAGCGGATCCCCCTCGCGAAACTCGCGGGTGGAGAGAAACTCGGTGGAGTCACCGAGGAACGAGGTCAAGGCGATCCCCCCGGGCTGGTACTTGCGCCCTACCGGGATGTCCAGCGACAAGATGGGCTGAAAGTGCGGATACACCAGCAGGGTGTGGGGCTCGAGGTGGTGGACCAGGTCGCGCCACAGACCCCAGGGCCAGGAGGTTTCCTGGCGCAGGCCCTTGAGCACGTAGGCTCCCCGCTGGTCGAAGGAGAGGTCGAGGTGGGTTCTGAGCTGCTCACCTGGCTCCAGGCGGGGTATCTTCAGCCCTTCCTCGGGGTGGTGGTCCAGCGGAACCGGAGGATAAGCCACCCGCAGGGCCAGGTCAAGCCCGGGGCGGCGGGAGAGATTCTCGACCGCCAGGCCCACCCGCAGGGGATGGCCGCAGGTAGCCCGGTCGGGCCAGGCCGCTCGCACCTTCAGACGGACGCGAGCCAGTCGGGCCAGCACCACGGAGACAAAGAGCAGCCCGAACAGGATGCAGATGACGAAGTAGATCTTGATGACGAAGGAGTATCCACCAGTACCGTTCGCCAGCAGCATCATCCAGAAAACCACGCGGCCGGTGGGGGTCAGGCGATCGCGCAACAGATGGCGCATCCAACGGATGAGGAAGCTTTCCCCCAGGTGGACCTTGGGAGGCTCGGCCACTAGGTGGGCACTTTGACCTGCTCGAGCAGGTCGGTCACGATGCTTTCCTTGGAAGTCCCGCCATACTTCGATTTGGTGTCCAGGCAGAGCCGATGGGCCAGCACCGGGCCGGCCAGTCGCTTGACATCGTCAGGCAGAACGTAGTCACGTCCGGCGCAGAGGGCCAGGGCCTCGGAGACGCGGTAGAGGGCGATGGCACCGCGCGGGCTGGAGCCGAGCTTGAGTCGCGGCTCCTGGCGGCTGGCCTGCACCAGGGCCAGGATGTATTGAGCCACCGGGCGCTCCAAGCGCACCTTGCGTACCTCCTCCTGGGCTGCGACCACCTCGGAAAGCTCGGCTACTGGCTCCAGGCTCTCGAGGGGATGGCGGGTGCGCTGGCCTTCCAGCATCTCCAGCTCGTGGTCGGGGGCAGGGTAGCCCAGCTCGAGCTTGACCGAGAACCGATCCAGCTGCGCCTCGGGCAGGGGATAGGTGCCGTGGAACTCGACCGGATTCTGGGTGGCCAGCACCAGGAACGGATCGGGCAGGCGGTAGCCGTTGCCCTCGATGGTCACCTGGCGCTCGGACATGGCCTCCAGCAAGCTCGACTGGGTGCGCGGGGAGGCACGGTTAATCTCGTCGGCCAGCAGGATGTTGGTGAAGACCGGCCCCCGGCGAAAGTCGAACGAGCCCTCGCGGGGATTGTAGATGGACGAGCCCACGATGTCGGTGGGCAAAAGGTCGGGCGTGAACTGCACCCGCTTGAAGTCGCCCTGGACGGTCTGGGCCAGGGCCTTGGCCAGGGTGGTCTTGCCCACCCCGGGCACGTCCTCCATCAGGATGTTGCCCCCGGCCAGCAGAGCGACGACAAGCAGGTGCAGCGATTGCGACTTCCCCCGGATGACCTTCTCGAGGTTGGCGTGGATGCGGTCGTGAAGAGCTTGTGCCTGGCCCATGAAGAGCAAGGCATTCGAACCAGGTCAGCGTGTGCCCTGCAGTGCTGCGGTCAGGTCGGCTTCCAGGCTGGGGTAGTTGGCCTTGACAAAGCTCTGCAGGTCCTCCTTCAAGCCGGGCAACTCGCTCTGGAGGGCGGCCAGGGCGTCCTGGCGCAGCTCGGGATAGTGGCTCTCGAGACTCTCCATGGCCCGGGCGAGCAGGCGGGGGTGCTTGTCCTCCAGGGTGCGGGCCACCACCGAGGGAAGCTCGGGGAACTCGGCCAGCACCGCTTGTCGAAAGCTCTTACGAGCTTGGCGCCGGGCCGCGCGCAAGGTAGCGGGTAGCTCGGGGTAGTCCTTTTCGATCAGGCCAAGCACCGCTTCTGCGCTTGTGCCCGGGGGACGGCTCTCAAGGGCTTTGAGCACGTCCAGGGCAGCCGAGCGCAGCTCGGTCTTGTGGCGCGCATGCAACTCACGGGCGGCCCGGGCCAGAAAGCCCGGGTGGTTCTCGGCCAGCCACAGCAGGGGGCGCTCGCCGCGCCGACGGGCCCGCATGAGCTCGACCACCAGGCCGGGCTGCTCGCGGTCGGCCAGCTCGGAGAGGTCGCCCAGCAGCCGCAGAGCCAGCCCCGGATGCTTCTCGCGCAGGGTCTGCCAGGCCAGGCCTCGGGGACTGTCGGCCCGGTTGCGACCAAGGAGCTGCAAGAAGGCGGTCCGGAAACCGGGATGGCGCGTCTCCACCGCCTCGGCCACGGCCAGCCGGGGGCCGTGCTGCTGGCGCAGCCGAGCCATGCGCTCGGGGAAATCGGGGTAGCGGGCCAGGACGGCCTCCTGCACATCCAGGAAGGCCTGGGCCGGCTCGTCGCCCAGGTCCTCGAGCAGGTGGCGGGCAATCGCGAAACCGAGCCCCGGATACTTCTGGCGCAGGGTCAGCAGAGCCCGGGCTCCGCGCACCTCGAAGTTGGGATAACGCTCGTCGAGGTGAGCTGCGATGGCTTCGGGCAGGTTCGCGTAACGCTCGTGCAGCAGCTCGCGAGCGGCCAGGCGACGGGTGGGGGTGGAGCTCTTGAAGGCCTCCTTCAGCTCGCTCGACTGGGCGGCCGCGCCGCCCGCCATGAGGGCGACCAGGGAGAGTGCCAGAATCGGCTTTCGCATCGTATTCCTCCGAGAATGAAGATGACTTGAGTCTAGCCGGTAGAAGTCAGCAAACCTGAGAGGTTTCCAAAGAAACTGTAAAGACGGCCCGGGTGCCCTGGCCGGGCGAGGCGCTCAGCTCCAGCTCGCCTCCGTGGGCCCGGGCCAGGCGCCTGGCGATGGGCAGGCCCAGTCCCCGGGTGGCGCTGGGGTCGAAGCCGCAACCGTCGTCAGAGACCGACACCTCCAGGCGCTGGCCGATCGGTTGCAGGCGCAGGTAGACGCTGGTGCCGGCTCCGGCGTGATAGACGGCATTCTCCAGCAAGATCTGCAGGAGCTCGCGCAGGCGCACCGGATCTCCGACCACCCGGACGCTCTGGTCGGTCCCCTCCAACCGCAGGCTGACCTGGCGGGACTCGGCCGCCGGCGCCAGGGTGTCCACCACCAGTCCCAGCGGCTCGCGCAGGTCGAAGGCGACTTTCTGCAGATGGGGCTCGCTGGACTCCCAGCGCGAGAGGTCCACCAGCCGCTGCAAGGTCTGAGAGACGTAGATCACCTCGCGGGAGATCTTCTCCAGCTCGTCCCCCTGGGCCATGCCCTCTTGCAGAGCTTCGGTCCAGCCCAATACGGCCGCAAGCGGGGTGCGCAGGTTGTGGGAGACGTCGGCCAGGAACTGTCGCTGGTTCTGCTCGAGCCGCTCCACCCGACGTTTCTCCTCGGACAGGTGACGCACAGTCTCCTGGAGCCGCGAAGCCATCTCGTTGAAGCTCTTGCCCAGCTCGGCCAGCTCGCCCGAGCCTGTCACCTCCACCCGGCGCGATAGCTCGAGATCGCCCAGGTCGCGGGTGGCCGCGGCCAGCTTCTGCACCGGTCCGGAGATGGAGGAGCTGAGCCAGAGACCGGCCGCAAAGGCGACCAGCGCCCCGGCCAGCCCCGAGAGAACCACCCCGCGCAAGAGCTGAGAGCGGGCGTCGGCCGGCAGCCGCTCGTGGGGAGGGAGTGGGCGCATGCGAACCTTCAAGGCGCCTCCCTCCCCCACCGCCAGCTCCTGGTCGGCCGGAAAGCGCATCACCAGCCCGAACACCGGTCTGGGACCGCCGGCTCCAGGAGGGGGGGCCACGGCCACCCGCTGGTCGAGCGGCGGGCCAGGCTCCAGGTGGGGGGGGTGAGGACGGAGCGGCCGGGAGCCCTGGCCGGGCACCTCCAGAATGAGATCCACGCCCGGGGGGAGCGGCATCGACTCGGCCTCCCGCACGACCTCGTCCCAGCCTCCGGTGGAGTAGGCCCGATCGAGCCGGGCCTGCCACTGGCCTTTCCAGTGGCTGATGGCCTCATCGCGGAAGTGGTTGGCAGCCGGGATCGTCAACAGCGCGTGGGCCACCGCCAGGGTCACCAGGAACAGACCGATGACCATCAAGTAGGAGAGAGCCAGGCGAAGCCTCAGGCGCACCTCTCAGACCTCGTAACGGTAGCCCACGCCCCAGATGGAGCGGATGGGCCCGGCCCAGCCCGGCTTGCGCAGCTTGTCGCGCAGGTTGCTGATGTGCACGTCCACCCGACGGGTGTCGCCGGTGTACTCCGGGCCCCAGACCCGGTCGAGCAACTCGTCGCGAGTGAAATTCTTGCCCGGCGCCCCGGACAGGACCCGCAACAGGTCATATTCGCGGGGAGTGAGCTCGAGCGGCTCGTCGTCGAGGAAGGCGCGACGGGACTCCTCGTCAACGCGCACCGGACCCGAAGGGCGAGTCCCGGTTGCCGCCGCGGCCGGCAGCCGGGCCCGGCGCAGCAGGGCCTTCACCCGGGCCAGCAGCTCGCGCGAGGAGAAGGGCTTGGTGAGATAGTCGTCAGCCCCCAGCTCGAGCCCGGCTACCCGGTCGGCCTCCTCGCCTCTGGCGGTCAGGATGAGAATGGGGACGTGGCTGGTCTTGCGCACCTCGCGGGTGACTTCCAGCCCGTCCGGACCGGGGATCATGAGGTCTTGAATCAACAGGTCGATGGGGCTCTTCACCAGCTTGAGGGCCTCGTGCCCGTTACGCGCCAGCACCACCTCGAAACCGTCGCGCTCGAGAAAGCGCCGCAGGATGTCGAGGATCTCCTCTTCGTCGTCCACCACCAGAATTCGGCCACGGTTCATGAGTTGAAAGTTCTCGCCGGCCAACCCCCGATCCCTGGCGAGACGGTCTTGTACTTTCTTTACAAACTCTAGATTCTTCCTGAGCCGGACGGATGATCTGAGCAATAGACTCCCCGGCAACCGACCAGGTGGAAGCCAGCCTCAGCTCCTTGACGGCACCCACCAGCCCCTGGCCCGAGAGTCGGAGAAAATTCCAAAATCGAACAATCTGTTCGAAAGGAGCCGCGCGGGACTTGAAGAATTTTTATCAAGACCTGCCTGATCCATAAGCTCCAAGCCTCGAGTTTGCGAGTATAGGAATCTCCTTCAAGAAAGGTGGAAGCCGCTGATGCCGTCGCCTTGCAATAGTCTGTATACCGCCCGGATCTTCGGCGGCGGAATGGGGGGAGCCGGGTGCAACCTGGTCAACCGCCTGGCCGAGAACCCCCCCGCCGGGGTCAACCTGGTGCTGGCCAACACCGACGCCCAGGCCCTGCACTCCTCGCGTCGCGGACCCACCGTGTTGCACCTGGGAGAAGGCTCTACCAAAGGCCTGGGGGCCGGGGCTAACCATGAGTTGGGCCGACTGGCCGCCGAGAACTCGGTGGCCAGGATGCGCGAGCTCTTCCAGGGAGGCGACCTGGTCTTCCTGACGGCCGGAATGGGCGGCGGAACCGGCACCGGCTCTGCTCCGGTGGCCGCCCGCGAGGCCCGCAAGGCAGGAGCGCTGGTGGTAGCCGTCGTCACGACTCCCTTCGAATTCGAGGGTACCCGCCGCAATCGCATCGCCGAGGCCGGCATCGCCGCTCTGGAAGCCGAGGTGGACACCCTGCTGGTGCTGCCCAACCAGAAGCTGCTCTCCATCGGGGCCGGTGTTTGCCCCCTGCACGAAAGCTTCGGTATCGTGGATCAGGTGCTCTGCGACGCGGTGCGCGGGATGACCGAGCTGGTCACCACCCCCGGCGTCATCAACCTCGACTTTGCCGACGTGCGGGCCGTGCTTCAAAACGGCGGGCGCGGTCTGTTCGGAATGGCCACCGCACCCACCGCCACGGCGGCCGTCGAGCAGGCCCTGAAGAACCCGCTCGTAGGTGGCTCGCCGGACGGCTCGGCGGGGGCACTGCTGAACATCACTGCCGGGCCCGACCTGTCCATTCAAGACTACTCCAGGGCCTGCGCCATGCTGCAGGAAGCCGCTTCGCCTCGGGCACTCATCCTTTGCGGACTGGTGCAAGACCCGGCCATGCAGGGTCGAGTTCGGGCCACGGTCGTGGCCACCCAGGTGCAGGCCAACGCCGAGGTGGTCACCCAGCCAGGCTTCCTGGCCGGGGCCACCGAGTTCGAGTTCCAGCTGCAGCAGCCCGAATTGCTGCCGGTTGGCGCAACGGCCGCGGCCACTTTCTCGCCCGAGGTCGGGCTGACCGAGCGCCGCCTTCGCCCCGGACTGGTGGAGAAAGGATTTGCCTTCAACGAACGCTCCATCGAACGGCTGGAGCGCAAGCCCACCGCCGATCCACGCCCCGTGGCCGAGGACAAACGGCGCAACGGATGGATGGACCTGCCGGCCATCTGGCGACGGGCCCGCCGTTCTCCCAACTCGGCCAGCGACGAGAAGGCCGCCGAAGCCTGACAGTTTCAAAGGGCGGCTCCAGAGCCAGGCTCACTTACTGAAAAAGTATCCGGGGCGCGGGCGGCGAAGAACTCCAGATGCCGCTCACCGTGTTGAGAGCCATCCCCGGTGGATGTTATAATGGTTAGGCTTTGAAAAGCGAGTTCTTCATAGCTCGTCTGGAGCGGGCTCTGGTGGAGCGCCCCAACGACCCTTCGCTTCACTACGAATTCGGGCATTACTTTTTCAAGCAGGGCGAATGGGTGCGCGCCCAGCGCTCGCTCGAGAAGGCGGCCACGCTCGATCCGCGCATGACCCGGGCCAGCTTCGAGCTGGGTATCTGCTACACACGCCTGCGCAATTACGAGTCGGCCATTCGCGAGTGGGAGAAGATGACCGACCACGACCAGGACCTGAACCTGGACGACATCGACTATTCGCGCGGTCAGGACATCGCAGGCGCCCTGCAAGAGTGGGACCGCTATCGGGCATCGGCACCCGACGACATTTTCAAGTTCTATTACCTGGGCATCGCGGCCCTGGTGCTCGGTCGGCCCCAGCAGGCCATGAACGACTTCGACAAGGTGGTAGCTTTCAACCAGAACTTTAATCGCGTCCGCTACTATCGCGGCCGAGCCCAGCATCGCCTGGGGAAGTTCATGGAAGCGGGCCAGGAGTTCATGGCTCAGCTCGAGTCGCGCCCTCGAGACTTCAACTCGCTCTACTTCGCGGGGGCCTGCCTGGTGGAGTTGGGGCGCACTCCTCAGGCCCTGCAGGCCTTCAATCGAGCCCTGCAAGAGCGACCGATCTATGTCAAGCTGCACGTCAAAATGGGTACCGCCTACGCCAACATGATGCAGTTCGATCAGGCCACCGAGTGCTTCCGCAAGGCCCTGAACGTCCAACCCAACCTGTTTCAGGCCCATTTCGAGCTGGCCCGCTGCCTGGAAAAACAATATCTCATGGACGAGGCCGTCGAGGCCTACGAGAAGGCCCTCGAGATCCGTCCGACCTACAAGGAAGCCGCTCTGAGCCTGGGCTTCTTGCTCAAGAACCTGGGCAAGCACGTGCAGGCCCTCCAGTATCTCAAGCGGGTCATCGAGCTCGACCCGAATGAAGCGGAAGCCTTCTACCTGGCCGGGGTGATCTTGAGCGCCCTCAACCGCTATGCCGAAGCCGTGCCCCAGTATCAGAAGGCGCTCCGCATCCAGCCTCGCCACTCCTACGCCCACTATGCGCTGGGCAAGGCACTGCTCAAGTGCGATCAGGTGGACGAAGCCATCGAGGCCTTCCGACAGGCGCTCGAGCAGAACGAACGCGACAGCCAGTCGCGCACCGCCCTCGGCATGGCCTACTTCCAGAAAGGGCAACATGCCCTGGCCCGGCGCCAGTTCGAGAAGGTGGTCGAGGCCAATCCGCGCGATGCTGAGGCCCAGTACTTCCTCGGGGTGGTGCACTTCAAGCAGCACGCTTACGACCTGGCCATCGAGGCCTACCAGAACGCGGCCAACCTGCATCCCAACAGCGCGCTGCGCTACTTTACCCAGGGCGCCTTCCACTCTTATAACCGCCAATACGATCACGCCATCGAGGAATACAAGAAGGCCACCGAGCTCCGGCCCGACACCGAGGCCGACCTGCAGCTCTTCGCCGTGCTCCAGTTGCAGGCCACCGTAGGCTTGAACCTGGCGCAGCAGGGCCGCGAGCTGCAGAAATTTGCCCTGGCTCAGGAAGAGGTCTTTATCCGCTTCGTGCAGGCCATCTCCTCCGCCCTGGACGCCAAAGATCCCTATACCCGCTTCCATTCCAAGCAGGTCGCCTACATCGGAACCCGCCTGGCGCAACAGCTCGGGCTCCCCGACGACAAACTTAAGGAGATCATGATCGGGGGATGGCTGCACGACATCGGCAAGATCGGTATTCGCGATGAGGTCTTGAACAAAGCCGGCAAGCTCACGGACGAGGAGCGCAAGCTGATCCAACGCCATCCCGAAATCGGAGCCGAAATCCTCCGCCAGGTGTTCCCGGAAGAGGTGGAGGGCAAGGAGGTCATCTACCGGATCCCCTGGGATGTCATCCCCATGGTACTGCATCACCACGAGAAGTGGGACGGCACCGGCTATCCCCACGGCCTGGCCGGGGAAGACATCCCTTACACCGCCCAGATCATCGGGGTGGCCGACTTCTACGACGCACTCACCACGAACCGACCTTACCGCAAGGCGCTGGCTCCGGGCGTGGCCATGAACGAGATGCGCCAGCTGGTGGGCAAGTTCTTCAGCCCCGTGCTCATCGACGCCTTTGAGACGATTCTCGACGAGTTGGTGCTGGCCATGCCCCCGCCCGTCGAGCTCGACGCCGCAGGCGTGCCCAAACTCGGTGACGATGCTTGGGATGGCCTGACTCAGTCGTGGAATTTCGTTCTTAAATAAAGCTTATCGCCCCTGCGCGGTGAATAAGGTCCGTCCCTGCGGGGCAGGAACCCGGAGAGTCTCCGGGGAACTTAGCAACTTCACCGCTTTTGGAATAAATTTCAAGTCAGAATGCTTTGTTTGGGGTGATTGTGGTGTCCAACCGATCCGCTAAAATCCTGGCCCTTTTCTTGTGGTGCCTGACTTCGCAGGCCTTCGGCCAGACGATCTACGACCGGATGATTTTTCAAAATCAGGAGTTGACCCCGGCCGTCTCCCAGCAGGGTCCTCGGGCCCTGGTCAACCTGCAAGACCCCATGGTGCGCCGACTGCTCGATCTCTCCTCGGCCCGGCTGCACTGGTCCACCACCGGCCAGACGCTGTTCGTCTACGCGCCGGGTCGCGAGAGCTTCTGGACTTTCAACTCGCCCACCGTCACGGTCAACGGGCAAGACATCACGGCACCCGGGCGGATGTTCGGCGATCAGACCACCACCATGATCGAGCCCGCTGCCCTGATCTACGCGCTCTGCTTGCGCGCCATTCCCTCCACTGCGGGTGGCCCCACCCAGCTTCTCCCCATGCTGCAGTCGGTCTCGATCTCCAAGGAAGCCTACCCGACCGTGACCATCCGGGCTTCGGCGCCGCTCACCTACACCGTTGAGAAGCCCGAAGCCGGGCTGGTGGTGCTCAAATTCAGCGACCTCATCTGGGCCGGCGAGGAGCGCAACTTTTCCCAGGGAAGCCTGAAGGCCGAAGTGATCGGGGGCAGTCTCCCCGGTGAGCCGCTGGAGGTGCGCCTCAAGCTTCCCCCCGCCTGGGACGGTCAACTCAAGCCGGGCACCTTCAAGAACGAGCTGGCCATCACCACGGTCCCCAGCTCCCAGCTGGTGGGAGCCGGTCCTCCGGTTGGCCTTCAGCGCATCGACTACCGACGGGTGGATGGCGACGACCTGGTCATTTTTTACGCCGAAGATCCGGTTCGCTTCAGCTGGGAGCTCGACCCCAACAGCCGCGTGCTGATCATGGAGTTCCCCGGGGTCACGATGGACGCTCCCCCAAATCCTCTGGAGGCTCCCGGTGCCCCCCTGTCGGCCGGGCGCTTCGAGCAACTGGACGCGGACGGCATCCCGGTGCTACGCTTCACCGGCCAGGTAGCCCCCGGCTATGCTTATGAGTTCTTCGAGATCGAGAACGCGCGCGGCTCGCTGGTGCTGCGGCTGGCCCCCGAGACCAGCCTGGCACGCCTTGACCACAAGGGTACTGCCGCGACCCGTGGCTACGTGGCCGCGGGTGGCCGCGGGGTGGTTGTCATCGACGCCGGCCATGGCGGCGGCGACCCCGGCTGCTACAGCCGCCACCACGGGGTCTACGAGAAGGACATCACCCTGGACATTGCCCGCCGACTCAAGACCGTGCTCGAGCGTCAGGGCTGGAAAGTGCTCATGACGCGCGAGACCGACAGAGACGTGACCTATGCCGGCTCGCCCGACAAGATGGAGCTGCAGGCTCGCTGCGACGTGGCCAACGACGTGGGTGCGGACCTCTTCATCAGCATCCACTGCAACGCCAGCGCCAGCGGCCAGGGGAACGGCACCTCCATCCACTGGTATAAGGAGGAAGACTACGAGTTCGCTCGCTCTCTCGAGCCCATGCTGGGAGAGGCCATCGGAGTGGGCAACCAGGGCCTGCGACGCGACTCCTTCTACGTGCTGCGCCACACCGGGATGCCGGCCGTGCTGGTGGAGACCGCCTACCTGAGCCATCCGCACGACTCCTCGCAGCTGGTCCAGCCGCAGGTGCGCCAGTTGATCGCCGAGCGCCTGGCCGGAGGGCTGGTGCAATTCATGAGCGGCCGCTACGCGACACAGTTTTCCGGCTGCGCGACGTCCAATAAATTGTGCTAAAGCGCAAGGCCTTTGGTCTTGCACTTTACAACGCGCTGGAACGCAGTTCCGGCGCGGTCGTTAGATTGTGCCAATGTGCAAGACCAAAGTGCGAGCGCATTAGAAGTCCGGCCGCCCACAAGGGGGTTTGCGGCCGGACTTCTAGAGATGTTGCCACGATGTAACCGGATGGACACGCCCTAGACGAGCAAAACCCTCCACGGTATAGGGACCACAGATAGAGAAGACGTTGTTGAGGAGGATATCGAGATGGGTGGTGTAGGACGCGCCATTGGACGAGTCGTCGGGGGAGTGGCCCGGGCCGTCGGCGGAGTGGTCAAAGGGGTCGTCAACATCGCGACCGCCCCCCTCAAAATGGTTGGCAATATTGCCAAAGGCATCCTGGGCAACCCGATGCTGGCTGGCCTGCTGGGAACCGTCGGTGGTGGCCTGCTCGGCTTTGCCCTGGGCGGCCCCATCGGGGCGATGCTGGGCGCTGGCCTGGGCGGCCAGTTGGGCTCAGGCGCCAGCATGATGTTCATGCAGCATCAGGCAGCTCAGCAGCAGCAAGCCTTCATGCAGCAGATGATGATGCAGAACAATCAGCAGTTCGGCATGATGAATCAGTGTATGCCCCAGTTTGCCATGCCGATGCCTCAGATGCCCGCGCTTCCTGGCCAGTATGGTCCGCAGTACGGCATGCCCCAGTATGGCATGCCCCAGATGGGAATGCCGGGCCAGATGGACCCGCAGATGATCTTCATGATGGGCTTCTTGATGGGCCAGATGGCCGCCCAGCAGGGCCAGCAACACTGCTGCGGGCAGCCTCCGCAGTGCCCGCCGCCCCGCCCGCCGATCCCGCCCTGTCACTGCCACGGGCCGCGTCAATTCCTCTGCTGAGGGAAACCGGTCGTGAGGTCGCGAATTGGACGGGCAGGCCCCGTCCTTTCTGCTTGTACGGATGGATTACAGTGACTACGCCGCCATTTACGACGCTGAGTACGCTGGTTACGACGACGACGTAGCCTTCTATCTCTCGTGGGCCCAGAAGGCCCATCCCCCGGTGCTTGAGCTGGGCTGCGGGACCGGGCGCATCCTGTTGCCCCTGGCCGACCATGGAGTCGAGATGTGGGGTCTGGACAATTGCTCGGCCATGCTCGAGCGGGCCCGGGCCAAACTGAGCTCACGACCGCTGGAGACCCGCCGGCGGGTGACCCTGGTCGAGCAGGACATGACCTCCTTCCGGCTCAACCGCAAGTTCGGGCTCATTTACCTGCCGTTCCGCGAGTTCATGCACCTGACCCGGGTGGACCAGCAGCTTGCATGTTTACATGCCATCAGGCGCCACCTGTGTCGCGATGGACGCCTGCTGATCAACGTCTACGACGTGGACCTGGTCACCCTGGTGCACAGCCGCCAGGCGGCCGACCCGGTGCTCTATCGCCAACCCGGGGGGGACTACCTGGACGAGCAGGGCCGCCAGGTGCTGCTCTGCTCGGCCTCGCGCTACGATCCCGAGCAGCAGTGCCTGTTCGAGGAGCGCTTTTACGAGACGATCGGCCCCGGAGGCCAGATCCTGGAACGGCGCTTCGTGCGCCTCAGCCAGCGGTGGTTTTTCCGCTGGGAGATGGTTCACCTGCTCTCTCGCAGTGGCTTCAAGGTGGAGCAGTTGCTGGGGGGCTACTTCGGCGAGCGCTACAGCGGCCTCGGCCAGGAGATGATCTTCGTGGCTCGCCTGCGCCCCCGACGGAGTTGGAGCAGCGTGGGCTCGATGGTCCGTTCCTGAGGAGTCAGCTTCGCGCCGCCAACTGAGCCAGGTGAAACAGCACCAACAGGCTGTCCACGCTGCGGGCCGCATCCTCCGGGCCAAAGCTGCCCACCTCCCAGGTCTTGCTCACCTCCAGGCCCGACCGACCGGCACTCAGCTCGATGAAGGGCTCCAGGCCAGCGATGGCCTGCAGCGAGTCGCTGGTAAAGAGGGGAAAGGTGGGCGGGTGCAGCTGCACCAGATAGTTGTCGTCGAACTGGGCAAAACCGGTTTTGATCTCGCGCGATTGGCCTACCTCATCCAGAATGCGGGTGACTGTGCTCTCGGGGGAGAGGTTGAGCTGAAACGGCTGGGGCACGGGCACCCGCAAGATGGCCTTGCCACCCACGTCCAGGTCAAACTGCACGGGTACTCCGTCGAACGAGCAATCCATCGAGACGCCTGGAGCCTCCGTGGCGCGTGTGTTGATGTTCTGATAGCCCCTCTGCTGCAGAGCCTCCTGCAGTTGGACTGCGAACTCCTCGGTTTTCATGCGGCCTCCCAGCGGCTGATGGCATCCAGGTCTTCCGGAGTCAGGTCTTCTCGACCCCCAAGACAACTCATCCAGAATCGGCGGGTCAATCGGGCGATGGAAGGCAGCCAGCGCTCAAGCCGCATTCCCAGCCCGGCGAACGTCAGGTGCTCGGCCTCCTCGAAAACGGCCAGATAGCGAGGTCTGGCCCGCAGCCTGGGGAAAATTTCCAGGCGCTGCTCGTAGGTTCTGGTGGCCGTCAGCGAGTGGTCCCGAGTACCGGTGAGCATCAGGGTGGGCGCCTGGAGAGAAAGCAAGGCCTCATCGCTGAGGCTGCCCGGGAAGGGGGGAGACATGAGCAACAGGCCCTCACAGCCCTGCTGAGCGGCCAGGGCGGCCACCGTGGCCGAGCCATAGGAGTGCCCGGCCAATCCGACCGGCGCGCCGGCCAGCTCGGGGTGAAGCGCCTGCAGCTGAACCCGAGCAAAGCGCAGGTCCTCCAACCGATGACGAAACTCCTGATGGTCGTGCTCCACCAGACCTTCGATCCGGGCAGCAAAGTCGCGCCCCACCTCAGACTTGAGCCTGGCCAGCGCCTCGTGATTGCTGCCGGCGTGCTCCACCACGGCTACAGCCAACCCCTGCCTGGCCCAGGCACGGGCCAGGTAGGCATAGCCGTTGCATGCCCCGCCATAGCCGGGAGAGAACAGCACCAGCGGGCCGCCCGCGGGATAGAGACAAACGGGCACCTTGCGGGCCCGGGCATGATCGTGGAGATCGAGTGTCAAAGGCAGGTCGCGCTCTTTCGTGCCCCGGTCGCGAGGACCCTACCGGGCGGGGCCGAAGGCCCAGCCTTCAGCAACCGAAACGAGGAGGTCGCCATGGCCAAGCGTGCCGAGCCCGAAGAACACGAATACGAGGAAGACAGCGAGGAAGCTTTCAAGAAGGCCGACCGGGCTCTTCAGAAGTACCTCAAGTCACTGGAAAAGGGCGATGCCGACAAGCCGGTGAGCGTGCGCCAGTTCGCCCAGGGGATGTCCCTGCTCTACAAGGCCCAGAGCGCCACCATGCTGCTGGTGCTCGACGAGATGGCCAGTATGCTGCAAGACTTCCTGGAAAGTCTGCACGACGAGCCGGACGAAGAGGACTGACCGTCAGCGCCTGAGGTTGCTCTCGAAGAAGGACCAGATGGCCGTCCAGGCCGCCCGGGCCTGAGTCTTGTCGTAGCCGGCCTGGTTGTTGGGGTTCATGAAGGCGTGGCCCACCCTGGGAAAGACCACGATCTTGTGCGGTTTGCCCGCCTCGCTGAGGGCCCTCTCGAAAGCTTTCACGGTTTCCAGCGGGATGCCCCGGTCGTTCTCGCCAAAGATGCCCAGAACAGGCCCCTGCAGGCTCTTCACCCCATCGGCGCGCGTCTTGACCTGGCCGTAGGCCACCACGGTGGCCTGCAAGGGCTTGTGCAGAGCCAGCTCCAGGGCGTAACCACCACCCATACACCAGCCGATGCAACCGATCCGGTCGTTGCTGACATCTTTGCGGCCCTTGAGGTAGGCCAGAGCGGCCTCCAGGTCGGACAGGGCGCGATCGGCCGGCAATCCGCGCGAGAGCTCGTGGGCCAGGTCGCGGTCACTGGTCGCCTTGCCCCGATAAAGGTCGACGGCCAGGGCCGCGTAACCTCTGCGAGCACACGCGTCGGCCTGCTCCCTGGCCCAGTCGTTGAGGCCCCACCATTCGTGAATCAGGATCACGGCCGGAAAGGGTCCCTTGCCCGTGGGCAATGCCAGATAGCCGCTCACCGTCTCGTCGCCCGCTTTGTACTGGACCATCTCGCCGCCGGGGGCGGCCAGCGCCAGCCCGGTCAAGAGCAAAAGGCAGATTGCCCATCTCGCCATGTCAAGTCCTCCGCATTCTCTGCTCCAGCTCCTCCAGGGTGCGGGGCCAGTCCTGGCGCAACAGACGCGATAAAGAGCGGTCGGCCAGCAGCTTTCCCTGCGTCTGGCACTTTGGGCAGTAGTTGGTCTCGTTCTCGGCGTAGCGAATGCGCTGCACCGGCGTGCCGCAGTCTGGGCAGGGCAACTGGTAGCGACCGTGCACGGCCATGTCCTCACGGAAGGCGGTCACTTTCTCGGGAAACCCCTCCTTTGCCTCGCGCCGCAACCTCTCCACCCATTCGACCAGGGTGGCCCGGGTGGCCTGATAGAGCCGCTCCACCTCCTCGGCAGTGAGCTTCTGAGTGAGCTTTACAGGCGACAGGCCGGAGCGATGCAGGATCTCATCGGAGTAGGCGTTGCCGATGCCCGAGAAGAGGTGAGGATCGGTCAGGCTGCGCTTGAGGGTGTGGTTCTCGCGCTGCAGCGCGGCCTCGAAGGCGGCCAGATCCGCCTCCAGCACCTCCAGGCCGCCCGGATCGAAGGCTGCCAGCTGCTCTCGGCCGCGCACCAGGTGCAGGGAAGCGCGCCTCCTGGTGCCAGCCTCGGTCAGATAGAGCAGCCCCTCACCTCCAGGCGCGGGTGGAGCAGTCGCTGACCAGGCTGGCAGAGCACCCCCTGGGACGGGCGCTGCCCGACCCCGAGCTGGAGGCCCATCGCCAGCAGCTGCTAGCGCTGACGCCTTTCGTGGAGGGCAAGCAGTTGGCCCGGCGTCTGCTCGAGCGGGTGATGGCCGATCCCAGCCTGCCGCTCTACAGCGAAGCCGGCAAAGCTTGGGGACTTGCCGGCCTTGTCTACCAGCGGCTCTTTCCCGACCCGGAAACCAGCCAGGCTCTGCTCTCTGAGCTTGGCAGCGAGCTGAAGTCGGCTGGAAGCCTGGCCGCGCTCTCCGAGCGGGGCCAGCGGGTGTTCGGGGTGCTGGTTGCCCAGGCCGACGACCAGTCTGTAATGGGTCCGCTGGGGGCCGTTCTGGAGGACGAGTTCCGCCGGCCTCACAGCGATCCCGAGCAGGCCGAGCTGCTGACCCGCCTGCTGGTGCTGAATGCCAGCGCCTGCTCCAGCGCCTTGCAGAGCAACTGGCGCATGGAAGAGAGCTTTCCACGCTTGCGCAACATGGTGGAGCTGCTGGTGGAGTCCAAGTGGGCCCACGCCGACCGCCAGTGGCACCACCTTGAGAACGGCTGGGCGAGCGGCCTGACCGAGCAATTGGAGATGCACCTCTGGCACGGGATCTACGGCCAACAGCCGGTGCCCACCGTGGCCCCCGTTCAGGACGGCTCCGTCAGCCTGAGCCTCAAGGCGGGCCGCCAGCACGTGGCCGAGATGCTGGACCAGTTTGCCGCCGGACCCGAGAATCCCAAGGCCGGGGCGGCCATCCAGATCCTCGAGCGCCTGTCCCAGCGCGATCAGATCCTGGCCGATCGCCTCCTGGCCGACAGTAAGCCCCTGCTGCAAGAATGGAGCACCGTGCCTGTCGAAGGAGTGCGCTACGCCGTCTCGCGCCTGCGCAACCGTCTGCTCGAGCGCAACCTGAAGCTGCCAGCCGACGAGCGCGAGGCGAAGCGCGAGGAGACGCTGCAGATGGCCGCCAGCATGGGGCGCGGGGGCGTACCCCTGGTGACCGCACTGCAGACCTACTACCCGGCCGTGACCCCGGTGGCCGCCCGGCTGCTCGATCCGCAGGCGGTGCTGGCGCTGTATCAGGAGGTGCAGTCACACGGGCCCAACCTCAATCAGCGCTTCGAGTGGGTGGAGCGCCTGCTGACCCTGGTTCAGGCTCAGGGCTCGGAGCATGTTCTGGAGGATACCCTGAAGGGCTATCGGCGGCTGGAAGAGCTGCTCTCCAGCGGCCAGAGCCTGACTCAGGCCCTGGACTTCGTCGCCCTGGAGATCTACGACCTCAATGGGCTGCTCGGCGGACAGCCGGGTGAGGAACGCGCGCCCACGGTGATTGGGGAGGATTCCACCTCCACGACATTCGGAGGCAGCCGGCTCAAGAAACGACGGGTCAGCGATTGAATAGCCGCTCGAGCTCCTCGGCCCGGGGGACGGCCGGGTCGCCGGGCTCCCAACCGAGCCAGAGATAGACCACGGCTGGCAGAGTGATCCTGCAGTAGTAGCGCAACCGCTGGGTGGCTACCGGTCGGCCGTTCTCCGACCAGACCCAGCCGGCGAAAGGCTGGGTTCGACCCTTGTGCATCTCGTAGCGAAAGCGGGTCGGAAAAACCGGATGGATGCGGGCCTGCAGGCGGCGCCCCCGGAGCAGGCAACCCATGTCGCCTCGCATCATCACGTCGATGTGAGGGGCGAGCAACAAGACCTCCTCGAGCTGCACTTCTCCCTCGCCCTCCAGGCTGTCTCGCACGGCCAGGCGCTTCTTCTCGGGCTGGAACAAAACCTCACGGCGCAGACGGAAGGCTCGCTCGGAGCCCATCCAGACATCGCGCCCGCCGCCCATGAAGAGGCCGTCACGGCGTTGCTCCACCGTCAGGCGATGCCCCTCCCCACTCGACTGCGCAGGCTCGAGCTCTCCGGCCACGCGCGGGGCAGAGTGGCAGTAGAGCTTGGCAAAGGCCTGAGCCACCGAGCCGGGAGCCGCCGGCCCTCCCGGCTCGACCAGGACGGGCTCGCCCTCCAGGGTCAGGGCCAGGCTGAGCAGATCGTCATGGGCAAGCAGGGGCGGGAACGCGGACCTGGAGGGTGCCTCCAGCGGCAAGCCCCGCAGCAGGCACCAGCTCGAGCGCGACTCCCAGCCGTCGCGCACGGTCACCAGACCGGCCTCGGGATAATACCCCCCCACCGGGGGCAGGGCGGTGTCGCTCAGGGAGTCATAGCGCGACTGAGCGGAAGGGCCGAACCACCAGAGCATCTCCATCGGCATCTCCCCCGCCAGTCGGGCCAGCGCCCCGTGTCCCAGGGCCAGTGCCCCGAAAGCGAGCAGGCGCTGGGTGTGCTCGGAGGGGCCACAACAGCGGCCCAACAGGCCCGGCCCCTGGCCAGGCCCGATTTCGGGCACCAGAGCATTGGGCGCTCGCAGATGGCAGAGGGCCTCCAGGGCCTCCTGGGCCCGGGCGGCCAGGGCATCACCGGTGTGCATCTGGTTCAGGCGGTGCAGAGCTGCGGGCAGTAACAGCCACTCGCAAGCCTGGCGCTGGGCTGCCGAGGAGCCACTCTTGTGCAGAGCGTCCGGGCCCAGCTCGTTCTGGATACAGGTCGGGAAAACCACCGATGACTGGCGCAGCCACTTCTTACTCAGCACCAGCTCGGGCAAGGTCAGGGCCAGCACCTGCAGCGCCGAGGTTGTGCAGAGGCGCGGTCGATCGTGCAAGCTGCGCGACAGGGCCAGACCGTGCAACAGCAGCGTGCGCAGCACACGTCCCAGCACGTCGGCCGTCATCTGGGCCGACTTGAGGAAGTAGTGCATGGCCAGCAGCCAGTTCAGGGTGCGGTGGGCCACCGTCTCGGGGTCCATCCAGTTGACCCCGAAGAGTGGTGGATTGCGCTCGCTCCAATCCACCATCTGCACGATGAACTCGCTGGCGAAGCGCTCATGGCCGGTCAGCCAGTAAGCCCGCCCCATGTCCACGAAGTGGCCGTGGCGGTTGAACTCCCAGGTCACCTGAATGGCCGCCTCGGGGCTGGTCCCCGCCAGCTGCTCCTCGAGATCCTCCACCGAGCCGTACATCCACGAGCCGCCCTTGAAGTCGGAGAACCAGTCGATGGCTCCCTGGAAGCTCTGCTCCTCCACCCCCAGAGGGCCAAAGGTGTGGTGCAGGGCTCGATCGACTTCACCCAGAAGCCGGTTGGCCTCTTCGCGCCGCTCGGCCAGAGCGGGCCGCAGCATATCGCACTCGGTGAAGTGCAAGAAGAAAAGCGGACGGATCCGGTCGTGGAAGTGCTCGAGCAGGTGCTCGGAGGCCTCATGCAGCCGCTGGGCCCGGGCCGCGGCCCGAGCTTCTTCCAGCGCCGCCGTGAGCGGATTGAGCTGGAAGTAGAGGTCGTGCTCCTCCAGCGTGAGCGGAAGCCGTTCGTGGGCATGCTCTGAGAGCCGCGCCTCCAGGTCTTCCTGGTGGCCCAGCAGAGTCTTGACGCGCTTCTTCAGACCCTTGAACAAACCGCCTTCAGACGGCGCCCACGGGCGCGCCGAAGAACTGATGGACCACCTTGGAAACGGTGGTCGTCTGGTCTTCGGTCAATTCGGGAAACATAGGCAGAGAAAGTACCTCACGTTGGGCTTTCTCGCTTTCGGGCAGGCTTCCCGCCGGAATCTGCAGAGAAGCGAAAAGGGGCTGCTGGTGCAGGCAGACGGGATAGTGAACCACGCTGGCGACGCCGTGCTCCATGAGGTGGGCCTGCAGCTCCTCGCGCCGGGCGGTGCGAACCGTGTACTGGTGATAGACGTGGTAGGCGCCCGGGGTGGCCTGAGGCACCTCCACCACGTCACTCAAGAGCCTGTGGTAGCGCTCGGCCACCTGGCGACGGCAGGCGTTCCAGTGGTCGAGACACTTTAGCTTGACACGCAGGGCGGCGGCCTGAATCTCGTCCAGGCGGCTGTTGGTGCCCAGAATCTCGTGGTGATACTTCTTCGCGCTGCCGTGGTCGCGCAGCTTGCGCACCTTCTCGGCCAGCTCGGGGCGGTTGCTCAGGACCATTCCACCGTCCCCGATCCCGCCCAGGTTCTTGGACGGGAAGAACGAGTAGCAACCGAGGTCGCCGATGGTCCCCACTTTCCGCCCGTTGGAAGTGCAGCCGGCCGCCTGGGCGCAATCTTCGATGACGGCCAGCTTGTGGCGCGTGGCCAGGGCCATCAGCTCATCCATAGGAGCGGCATTGCCGTAAAGATGGACCACGACGATGGCCCGTGTGCGGGAGGTGATGGCCCGCTCCACACTGGCCGGGTCGAGGCAGTAAGTGACCGGGTCGATGTCGGCAAAGACCGGTCTGGCTCCCGCCAATGCCACCGCTCCGGCCGTGGCCACGAAGGTGAACGAGGGACAGACCACCTCGTCGCCAGGGGCGATGTCGAGGGCCCGCACCGCCAGGTGCAGGGCGTCGGTGCCGTTGGCCACGCCGATGCCATAGGCGGCCTGGTTATAAGCTGCGAACTCGCTCTCGAAAGCGTGAACCTCGGGACCCAGTATGTATTGGGTGCCGCGCAGCGCCCTCAGGACGGCCTCTTCCAACTCCTGGCCGATATTCTTGTACTGGCTGGCCAGCTCTAAGATCGGGATCATACGGTCTCCTTTGCTCTATTGCTCGGGACGGCTTCGTGGCCGAGGACGTCCAGAATTCGTTCGGCCGTGAGGCCGTCTCCATAAAGATCGGGGCCGACGGCCGGAGGACGCGACACCGGGCCAGCCAGGATGCGGGCCCGGTCGTGATCCTTAAACGTGACTGAGCACCCACTCGGTCTCTTTGCGCAAAGCCAGGCGGGTGGTTTTGAGCGGAACGGCCTCCCTCTGCAGCCGTCCCGAGTCGGGCCAGAATCTGGCCGACAGGCGGCACCACGGGAACGCTTCATGCTCCCCGCCTTTCTGGCAGCAATACGGGTGGCCTCAATTGTGACTCGTAGATGCGCGAGTAGAAACCACCCCGCTCGAGCAAGGTGGCATGCTCACCCTCTTCCACTACCTGGCCGCCCTCGAGCACCAGAATGCGGTTGGCATGGCGGATGGTGTTGAGCCGGTGGGCGATCACCAGGCAGGTGCGCCCGCGCATGGCACGCTCGATGGCCTCGGTGATCTGGGCCTCCGATTCGGAGTCGATGGAGGAGGTGAACTCATCCAAAATAAGGACTCTCGGGTCGCGCAGCATGGCTCGGGCGATGGCGATCCGCTGGCGCTGGCCGCCACTCAAGCGGGCGCCACGCTCGCCCACCTGGGTAGCATAGCCCTCCGGCAGGCGGGTGATAAAATCGTGGGCGTTGGCCAGCCGAGCGGCCTGCTCAAGTTGCTCGGGGGTGGCCAGGAAGCCGCAGGCGATGTTCTCGGCGATCGTCCCGGTAAAAAGGGAAGACTCCTGAATCACGACCCCGATCTGCCGGCGGAGGCTGGAAGCCGTCACCCGGCGGATGTCATGCCCGTCTACCCGCACCGCTCCAGTGGTGGGGTCGTAGAAACGAGGGATCAGGTTGACCAGGCTGGTCTTGCCCGCCCCGTTCGGGCCTACGATGGCCACCACCTCACCGGGCGCGATGGTGAGCGTTAGACCGCTCAGAATCGGCTTGCCCGGCTGGTACTCGAAGCCCACGCCCTCCAGGCGAATCTCACCCCGGATCGAAGGCAGTTCTGGGGCGTCGGGCGCGTCGGCGATGTCTGGCGCTTCGTCGAGCACCTCGAAGAGCCGCTTCCCAGCAGCGGTGGCGACCTGAAACCGGGCGTAGCTGTCGGCCAGCTTGTTGATGGGATTGGAGGTCATGATCATCAGCATCCAGTATTGGATGACGGCCGTAAACGTGACCGTGCCCTGCAGAATGCGCAGGGCACCGAACCAGATGATGGCCACGATGGCCAGGGCGCACAGAATGTCGGTGAGCGGCAACTGGAACGAGGAGACCTGAATGAGCTTGAGCTGAGCTGCGAAGTTCTCTTCGTTCTTGCGCTCGAAACGCTCGATCTCGAGATTTTCGCGGGTGTAGGCCTTGACGACCTTGATGTTGCCCAGGCTCTCGTGGAGAATGGCAATCAGGTCGGCCAGCCGAACCTGGATGCGTTCGGTCACAGAGTTGATCTTCTGCCCGATCCGCGAGATGGTGATCCCCAGGAGCGGGCTCAAGGTCAATACCATGAGCGTCATTTGCCAGTCGAAGTAGACCATCAGGCTGAAGGCCCCGGCCACCATCAACAGGTTCTTGCCGAAGTCGGCCAGTAGCGGATACACGCTAGTACTGGTCTGAATGTCGTTGGAGAGGCGGGAGATCAGGTCACCCTGGTTGTTGCGGTCGAAATAAGGGACGCTCATGCGCTGAAGATGCCGGAAAATCGCATTGCGAAAGTCGCGCACTGCCAGCTGACCGGCCAGGTCCACGAGGTAGCGCATCAGGTAGCCGACCACGCCGCCAGCCAGCATGACGAGCATGAAGCCACCACAAATGAGGTTTAGCTCGACCAGCGGATCGTGGCCCTGGTAATTGAAGCTCTCCTCGGTCATCAGCCCGAACAGCCTGCCGACGAAGAGGGGCTGGACCAGTTGGGTGACGGTTCCAAGGCAGGTCATGATCAATCCGCCCAGGACATACTTCCAGTAGGGCCGCAGATAGCTCAGAATGCGGCCCAAAATCCGCATGGATTGAACCGCGCCCACCTGCTTACCCCAGCGGCTCGAGCAAGAAGATCTTTTGCCCCGACTCGACCACGGCTGCGTCCTCGACCAGAATGCCGGCGATGCGACCGGGCATCTCCGCGGTAATCTCGTTCATCAACTTCATGGCTTCGATGATGCAGAGAGTCTGGCCCACGCTGACGTGGTCACCCATCTGCACGAAGGGGGGGGCTCCCGGACTGGGGGAACGATAGAAAACACCCGCCAGAGGGGAGACAACCGGCTTCAGGTTCTCGTTGGCGGGCTCGGCAGCGGCGGCTGCAGGCCGGGCCGGCGAGCGTCTGCTCGTCACTGTCGGCGACGCCTGGACGGGAATCGCTATCGGTTGAGCCTCCCCCGTATCCACGACCAGGTGGATACGCCCGTTCTCATTGCGATAATCGATCTCGGCCAGACCCTCTTCCCGGGCCACCCGAGCCAGAGCTCGAGCCAAATCGAGATGTTCCTTCAATCCGCTCACCTCTCGCTGAGGAGCGGCATCCCACCTGCTCCCAGGCATGACGATCTGCGACCCCTCGCCACAACAGTCGCCTCAACATGCCAAAATCCAGTGAGAATGTCAAGAAAATCCGGGGTCATGACTGCGCTGTCGGCAGCCGGTCTTCCCCTTAACCAGGTTGACCGGCTTCGCGGCCCCCAGGCAAACCCTTTGATCTCCTGGCATCTCCCAACTCCCCCATCTCTCCTGAACCCGACGGAGGAGATGCGTCTGGACGGCCTGGCGGAGGGGAGCCAGCCCCTGACCAGGTTGCTCCGGCCTGGCCGGACGCTGGAAGCGGTCGAGCACCTCCTGGCAGCTGCGCCGCTCGGCCTGCTTGCGAGCCACGATGCCGAGCGGGTCACCGGCTTGGCCCGAGAGCAATTGAGCCATCTTGATCCAGACGAGTGGCGCCCCCTGATGGAGAGGGCCCGCTCGCTCCTGGTCCAGCGCCGGAGCGCCGAAGATCGGGCCCTGGCCAGCCGGGGAAACTGCAACGAGGCGACCCGGCCCTTCGATCAAGAGCAACGGCGGCTCAATGAGCTCTACAGCCAGCCCGAGCTCACCCGCCCGGCCCGGGAGGGGCTGCAGGCCGTGTGGAGCCAGCACCATGCGGTGGAAAGCTGGGAAGGCCGCCTGTTCGGCGAGCAGGTCACGCCCGAGCAACGAAACTGGCTTTATCAATGCGCCTCCGAGCTGATCCAGGGTCCCCGAGTGGAGCGATTGAGCGAGCTGCCCGAAGCCACGCTCCGCCTGGCCTGTCAGGGGATGCTGGGGCCGCGAGGGCGCGAGACGGACAACCCGGCCGTGCTTCTTGACGCTTGCCATCGGGCCTGCACGCAGGTGCCCTCGCTGGCGACCCGGACAGTGGGTATTCTGGCGAAATTGGACCGCAGCGCGGACGCATCCCTGTTCGCCGACCTGATTTCCACCAGTGAGTTCGTGGAGCGGGTGGACAAGCTCCTGAGCCAACCTTTCCCCATCTGCCAGGTGCCGGTGGCCCTCAAGATCCTGGCGGATCACAATCCGGGTCCGGTCCGGGCGGAGAGCGAAGAAGAATCGCTGGCCCTGGCCCGACTCGCCGTGCTGGAGCCGAAGGCTCTGGAGCAGCTGTGGCCGGCTCTGCAGCTCAGTCCCAAGGGCCAGACCGCGCGCGAACTGCAGGACCTGTGTCCTGCCAACCCGGCCGTAGCCACCACCGTGCTCGCTCAATCTGAACATCTGAGCGCCGGGCAACTGACCGAGAGCCTCTTGCGGTCGGGCTGCCTGAAGAGCGAGGAGAGCGTCCGGGTGGGCGCTTACCTCGTCACTCGACGGCTTGAGAGCGGGGCCAAGCTGGTGGGAGTGGGACGGGAGTTGCTCGAGCAGACCGGTTAGCCGGCCTGGCTGGGCGGAGCCCTGATCGGTTTCCTGGAAGCGGCCAGCGCCCGGGGGGTAATCGGCCTGAACGCGCTGCTCCAATCCCAGACCACCCGCCCGGTGGCTGAGCTGCGCCAGCTGGTGAGCGAGGCCGTCGCTCGCGCCGAGACCAGCACACTGCACTCTCCCGAGCAGAGTGGCGGCATCGCCCGGCTGGGGTCGAACCTGGTGGTCGGCAACGTGGCCCTGAGAACCCGCTCCCGCAGCTAAGCGGCCGTCTCGCCCAGAGAGCCAGCCGGCATCAGAAAGATTCCGGCCGAGGTTGGCAGCAGGGAAAAGGTTGGCTATCCTTCAGGTAGATACTTCAGGGAGGTAGCTCACATGGGAGACAAAGGCGGCAAAAAGGACAAAGAGAAGAGCCAGAAGCAGAAAGAAGCCCAAAAGAAAGCCAAGGCAGACAAGAAGAAGTAGCCAGCCCGGCGGGCCTGCGGGAGCGAGCCTCAACCGGGCCAGAATCTTACCGGCTCACGCCCGCTGGTCCACCACCCGCCGGATCTTCCCGGTGCGCGGAATGCGGGGCAGCTCGCCGGGGGGTAATAGCTCGACCTCCAGGCGACGCAGCCACCCCTCGCGCAGGGCCTCCTCCAGCTCTCCCGAGCGCGAGAGCAGGCTCTCACGCGCCCTGGAGGCCAGCTCGGCCCCGTCCGAGGCGCTCTCCACCTTCACCGTCAGGCTGTCGGCCGCGCCCTCGCGGGTAGCCACCAGCTGGAACAGGTGGCTCAGCCCGCTGACCGCGTCCAGGGCGGCGGCCACGTCCTCGGGGTAGACGCTCACGGTGCCCACCCGCACCACGTCGTCGGCCCGGCCCTTGAGCTCGAAGAGCGGGGTGCGTCGGCCGCAGGCGCAATCGTGCTCGACCTGGCGTGCCATGTCGCCGGTGCGATAGCGAATCAAGGGGAGCAGCCGGCGGTTGAGGCAGGTGATCACCACCTCCCCCACCTCCCCCGGCTCGACCGGACGGCCCGAGGCCGGATCGAGCAGCTCGAGATACTGGGAGTGGTAGAGCAGGTGGTGCACCCCTCCGGTCAGGTGGGGGCACTGGTAACCGATAGGGCCGCCGTCCACCGAGGCGTAGCCGGCCGAGAGCACCGTCTCGGCCCCGAGCACCCGGCCCAGGTATTCGCGCGCCTCCCGGTAGAGATGCTCTCCGCCATAGAGAATGCGGGGAATCTTGAGCTGCAGCCCCTGGCGCTCGGCTGTCTCGGCGATCTGGATCAGCACGGAAGGCAACCCCACCATGGCGGTAGGACGGAACATGTCCAGGTAGCGCATCACCAGCGCAAGCTCAGCGTTCCCCGCGATGGGCAGGGTCACCCCGCCGATCTTGCCCAGCGCCTCGCTGGCGGCCAGAAAGGAGGTCCACAGATTGCCTGCCATGAACAAATTTGCCACCACGTCCGAGCTCGATAGCCCGGCCACCTCGTAGACCGAGGCCAGAATGTCGGTCACCTCGTTCCATTCCTCGTAGGTGTAAAGCGAGAACTTGGGGGCCCCGGTGGAGCCACCGCTGGCGAAGACGTAGGCCCCCTCGAAGGGCCCGGTCAGCAACCCCTGGCCCACCGGAGGCGTGTTGGCGCGAATCTCGGCCCCGGTCAGGAGAGGGATTTCGAGCAGCGCCCCGGGCTGGTCCAGCTCGATCTCCTTGAGGCGCTCGTGGTAAAAGGGCGAGCGGTCGCGGGCATACTCGAGCAGGTTCAGCAGGCGCTCGCTCTTTTCGGACCGGGCCGGGGTGGGGTCCAGGCGGCGGCCCACGTCGAAGCGCTCGGGGGCCGACTCGATGCTGCTCCAGCGCAGCAGCTGGGCCAGTTGGAAGGTGCCGTCGTGGGGCGATCCCATCTTGCCGGTGTGCATTCGGCCCAGCTCGGTAAAGCGGGTCACCCCCAGCGGAGCGAGGCGATTGGCCACCTCGCGCAGCTCCACGCTCAAAGCGCCCACGCCCAGGCTCTGAAGTACCGCTTTGTAGGGACGCAGCGCCTCGGCGACCTCCGCCAGGCGGGTGAAAGGGTGGATGCTCAGGCAGCGGTTCAGGGGCGAGCCCAGCCGGTCCAGGCTGTTGCGCCAGAGCAGGCTCCAGGTGGCCCCGTGGCGTTCGAACGAATCCCCCACCAGCTGTCCGAAGGAGGCGATCTCGCGCTCCTTGAGCAGCTCGATCTCCTCGTCGCGACTCAGCTCGGGCTGGGGAAACTCCTGCGCCAGCTCGTCCAGGTGCTGACCCAGCGCCGCCAGGAAGCTCTGCACCCGATCCTCCTGTGGGCCCGGATCGGGCAACTGCAGAAAGAGTGACTGGGGCGAGCCGCAGGCGCGCTGCTCCCACATCACCACGTCGCGGGCCAGGCGTTTGGCTGCCTCCTCCACCCCCACCCTCTCGAGATAGGCGAAGGTGACCAGCGCCAGCGACAGGCGCGGCCCATAACCTACCAGGCGAAGGCCGGGCGCGAGGCCGCCGCTCCAGGCCTCCAGGGCCTTCGCTCCGCCCCACACCAGCAATCCGTCGGCCTTCTCCTTGACGACCTTCTGAAGGGCCGGATCGTGACCGTCGAAGGAGACCACTGCGAAGGACCCGGCCACCTGGCCCGAGGGGTCGAGTTGCTTCAGGCTGCGGGCGAAGAGCAGCGGAAAGAACGGATCTACCGAGGCCGCCTTCAGGATGTTGGCGTTCTTGGTCAGAAGGCCGTGCACCAGGGAATCGACCGCCCCAAGAAAAACGTTGCCGGGGGAGATGTGCACCACCACGCCCAGGGGGGCCGCGCGCACATAGCCCTGATAGCCGGGACGCCAGATCCAGCGGTCCAGCGCCTCGGGCTGGCCCAGCTCGTAGCGAAGCTTGGCCAGCAGGTTGGGCCGAGCCAGCAGCTGCACCAGCGTCTCCAGACCCTGCTCCACCATCTGTGGAGAGAAACCCACCAGGCCGGGCAGGTGCTCCAGGGCCAGCTTTCGGCCGTCGAAGCGGGGGCGGGCCCAGAGACGGCTGAGCCGGTCGAGCAACTCCACGATCTCCAGCAAGGGAACCTCGGCCAGCCGCTCCTGTGCTATCCGGGCCCGCTCGATCACCTCACCCAGTTGCTCGGCGTCGAGCGGCTCGCTCTGGCGCACGATCTCGCCGAACAGGTAGTGACTCAAGTCAGCACTTCCAGGGCGGTGATGGCGCAGCCTTTATGCTTGTTGACGCCTCCGCGCCCCGACAGGCGCAGGATGGGGGAGCGCCGCCCGCAGGCGCACTCGGGCTCGACCTGGCCCAGGTCGGTGGTCAAGAGCGAGATGGCCGGGAACGAGCGCAGATAGGGGGTCAGGAAATGCAGCAGGCCCTCCCGGCCCGGCTCGAGCAACTCGAGGGTGCGCGGATGGCGCGCATAGACGCGGGAATAGCGAGGGATGTGCTTTTCGCCCGCTTCGCACTCGGTGTAGGGAACCCCGTGCTCGACCATGCCGTAAAGGTCGCGCACGTTCTGGCGCGGTATCCCCAGCCACTCGGCCACCCGGGCACGGAACTCGTCGCGGGGGATCTCGCGGTCTTGCAGCGTCTTCCAGCCCCCGCCGGTCAGCACGTAGCTGAGGGGACCGAAGCTGAAGCTCGCTCCGCGGCGCCAGACACACTCTCGCAGCACTTCCCAGGTATGGGCCGGAAAACCCAGGATGCGCAAGGGGTAGCGGGTGCGTTGGAAGCGCTCCAGGGCCTCCAGGCAACTGTCCCGGTCGAGCTCCCAGCCCTGCTCGACTGGGCGGATGGCGTAATGCACCTGCTGCACTCGGGTCAGCGAGGTCAGCAGCTGGTCGGAGAAGGCCGTGCCCAGATCGCTTGCCACGGCAGGGTCATAAGTGAAGCAGAGATAGTTCGTGCGGCGACGATTGCGCATGCCCAGCGCTCCGTAGACGTGGGCCACGATCTTGCGGATACGCCGCAGGGTGACGCCGTCGAGGGGGATCGAGCTCTTGCGTCCCCCGGTACCGCTCGAGGTCAAGGTCAGCTTGACCGCCTCGGGGGGTCCGGTGAGAAGCGAATACTCCTTGAGCACGCTGACGAAAAGGTGGGGGATGCGGGGAAGATCCTCCTGGCGGCGTAGCTGCGAGGGGACGAAGCCCTGACGCCGGCAGTGCTCGCGATAGAGGGGACAATGCAGGAAGTGATGGGCGAAGGCCTCGCGCATAGCCCGCAGGAACATACGCGAGGCGCCCGGATGCAGCGTGAAGGCGGCCCGGCCACCGATCAGGGCGGCAGTGGACCCCTTGAGACGCTTTTGCAGGGCCTCGGCGCGCTCGAGGTCACGCTCAGGCATCCATCAGCTCCTCCCAGAGGCTGGAGGTGTAAAGCTTGAAGAACTCGAGCAGGAAGGGCTTGGAGTCCTCGGTCAGGCGCAGGCCCCGAAAGTGCAGGGGCACGAAAGTCTTGGAAGTCACCAGGAAGTCTTCCCGCTCGCCCTGCCGGTTGAGCAGGGCGGCGGGAAAGTAGGCACAGGGTAAAAACCCGGCCTGATAGGCCTGAGCCTGAAGCTCGGGCTCGTAGGCGCTGACCAGCAACTCGAGGTAAACCACGCCCATGGCCTCGCACTGATCGCCCACGGCGTTGAGCACCTGAGCCCGGTTCGCCTCGCCCGTGGTCAGGCCCACCAGGGTAGCGTGCCCGTCTTTGGGCTGGAAGCTCAGGAAGGCGCGCAGCTTGCTGGTGCTGTCGGCCAGAATCAAATTGGGCTGGTGCAGGGGGAAGAAGTCGTAGACCATGTTGCGTGTGGTCTTGAGCAGAAAGCGGATCTTCTCAAGATCGCTGGCATCGTTGCGCACCGACAGCTCGATGCGGCCGGGAGGAGCGGTAGGAAGGCGCACCGGAACGACCCGCGCGGGCTCGATGTCCAGTCGGCTGCGCACGATCTCATACAGGGTGTGGGCCTGCGGGATGAGCCGGGGGGTACGCCTTCTGGCCCGCAGAGCCTCCTTTCCCAGACAGACCTTGAGGCCATGGGTCTCGTAACGCTGCACCTTGCGAACATTGGGGAAGATGCCCACGTCCACGAAGCCGAGCTTCTTGAGGTCGTTGTGGAACTCGAGCGAGATGAAGGTGCGCACCACGGCGTAGATCATGTCGAAAGGGCCGCCCTCCACCATCAGGTGCTCGAGCGCCTGGCGCAGCATGTGCTCCATGATTTTCTGGCCCCGGTAGTCGGGATGGACGATGCCGCCAAAGCTCTTGGCCAGCCGGTGCTCGGGCACGATGGCGATGATCAGCGAGGCCACGACGGTTTGCTCGTGCTCGGCCAGCAACCAGATCACCTGATCACTGGTCAGGGCTCGCCGAGTCTCCTCGGGATCGGCCACCTCGGGCAGCCCGTAGCGGTCGCCATAGGTGGCGAAATAGAGGCCGCGAACGGCCTCCTGATCGGCCACGTCGGCCGGTCTCATGGCGACACTCTGTCCCTTGGACAGGCTCCAAGATTGCGTCAATGACATGCAGGCCGGGCCTTCTCCCGTGATGCTTGGGAATCCTCGAAGGACTGAAAAGGACCAGGGAGTGAAAGGTCGAATCTCTTGAATAAATTTACGCTGGGATTGTGTGATTCTCAACTCCATGCTTGCGCGACCCATAACGGGAATTTGGGGGGTAGGTGGCCGTTAAGAAGGGCCCGACCGCGCCTGCCGTCAAAACCGGAGAGCTCGAAGCTCGCCTCAAGAAGGCCCTGGCCAGCGCTAATGAGCGCGTGGAGGAGCTCGAGGACAAGCTCGAGGCAAACCAGGACAAGATCGACGAGCTCGAGGACCAGCTCGACGAGCTCGATGAGCAGAACCTCAAGCTCGAGCAGCAGAACAAGGAGCTGAACGAGCAGCTCAAAGCTCGGGCCAAGAAGCTCAAATCCCTGCAAGCCAAGCTCGAGGCCGGAGGGGGTGGCTCACAGGAGCTCAGGGCAGAGCTCGAGTTGCGCCAGCAGGAGCTGGAAGCCAGCCGCCAGGAGCTGGCTGATCTGATAGAGCGACTGGCCAGGCGCGAGAAGGAGAGCAAGAGCCTCAAGGCCCAGCTCGAGAAGCTGCAGGGCCAGGACGAGCTCGAGCAGGCTCGAGCCCGGCTGGTCCGGCTGGCCGAGCTGGAAAGGGACCTCGAGCACGCCAGACAGGCCGAGCAAGTGCTCAGCGACGAGCTCGAGGCCCGCCAACGGCGCATCGAAGAGCTTGAGGAAGAGCGCCGCCTGCACGATGAGGCCCTGCCTCCTGCGGCCCTGGAGGCGATGGGCCAGGAGGCGCGCGAGGAGCTTACCCGGTTGGCGGCTCGGCTCTCCGAGGCCCGAGCCCAGGAAGGCAAGCTGAGCGTCAAGCTGGAGGCGGCCGCGGCCCGCACCGGACGGTTGGAGGCCGAGCTGGCCACGGCCCTGGAGGAGCCCATCCGCCTCAAGGGCGAGCTGGAAGGCCTGAGGGGCGAAGCCTTCAAGCTACGCAATGAGCGCCAGGAGATGCAGCGACGCCTGGCGGCCCAGGATGCCGAGCTGGCTCGCTCCAAGACGAGCGTCAGCGAGCTCGAGCGCCGGCTGGCTCAGAGCGAGAGGCTTCAGCAGGCCGCCTTCTCGCAGTCGGAGCGGGCCCGCGAGCTGGGCAACCTGCTCGCTGATGCCGACCGCGAGCTGGGCGAGATGCGCCAGCTCTCGGTGACGCTGGAAAAATCGTCCAGCTCGGCCTCCAGCGCCCTGGCCGAGACCCGCCAGCGCACCAGCGAGCTCGAGGGCGTGATCACGCGGGGGGAATCTCAGCTGCGTCACCTGCAGCATGAGCTGGCCCAACGGCAAGCCGACCTCAAGGAGCGCGAGGCCCGGCTGGCCTTCGCCAACGAGCGCCTGGCCCAGCTCGAGCAACGCTCCGTCGACCTGGAGGCGGCTCTCGAGGCGGAGCGTCAGGCTCATCGCGAGATCGCCCTGGTGCGCAACGAAGATCTGGCTCGGCTGGAGCAGACCAGCACGGCCGTCAGTGAGTTGGAGCAGCTGCGTCAGGAAATGCAGAAGAAGCTCGACCAGAGCCAGGCCGAGCGCGACAAGCTCCAGTCCAGCCTGAACGAGGCCGCAGCCGAGCAGCAGAAGCTTCAAGCCCGGTTGAACGAGGCCAGCTCCGAGGGGGTAAAGCTACAAGCCCAGCTCGAAGATCTCAGGGCAGAGCGCGAGAAGCTCATTTCCCAGGCCAGGCAG
>QWHO01000043.1 GCA_021404945.1 bacterium CPR1 | reverse complement strand
GCGGCAACAGTGGCGGCGGCAACAGTGGCGGCGGCAACAGTGGCGGCGGCAACAGTGGCGGCGGCAACAGTGGCGGCGGCAACTGAGAGCTAGATGAGGTGCCGCGCGGAAAAACGGGAATGGAGTGTAGTGTTGGTCGCCGAACCTGAGAGCATTCGGTTGGGAAACTCCTGAACAGCGGTTTCGGCCCCTCTGAAAATTCAAGCCTGATCCGGCTGTTTTGCTCGGCGCTGCTGTCCCTTCAAAGTGGCTGGCTCAGGGAGCGCTCCCTGGAAGTCCGGCCGCAAACCCCATGGGGTGTCGGAGGACCCCCGCCTCCGCCACCACAAGATATTGCAGGCGGCCGGACTTCCCTGGAGAGAACCTGGCCGTCGTTTACTGTGGTGGCTTGTCTGCGTTGGCCGCGCGGGCTCGACGCCTCTGCTCGAGGCGGCGCATTTTCTCCAACTCCTGGTTGCGAGCCATCTGCTCGATGGAAACGACTTCTTCCGGGCAGTCGCGGCCGAAACGTTCGCGGTAGAGGGCGGCCAGATACTGTGCCAGGGGCTTGTCTCCCGATACCTGATCCAGTCGGCGCGGGTTCAGCCCCAGCTCGCGAGCCATCTGCACCTGCTCGTTAGTCAGCCGGTGCTTCTGGCGCGCGTCGATCCACTGCTCCATGTTAGGGTCGGGTTTGGAAGGTCTCTTCATCGGGCCCCCGTTGGGCGTCGCTTCTTTCCAGCCGCGAAGCCTCTAGATTTACCCGGGACGAATAGTCCGGCCGCAAACCCCATTGCGGTATCGGAAGGGCTACGCCCTCGGGGGCCCCGCCTCCGCCACCACAAGATGTTGTAGGCGGCCGAACTTCTAGCTTACGCGACATGTTTGGCGTCGCGCAGCCGGAAAACTGTGTCAAGGGGGTTTCCGGCTGCGCTCCTAGCGCCCGGGCACCTGGTAACATTCTTCCCCGGGAGAGGACTCCTCCCGCGGGACCAGGGAGGTTTCTTCATGGGACGACTCTGCGAGGGGATCAGCGAGGCCTGCGGCCACTGCCTCACGCGATTTGGGGAGGGGTCGGCCAGGCGGCCACCATCTTTTTGTCCCCACTGCCAGAGCATTCAGACCATTGAAGGCAAGAACCATTGTGACCGGCGGCCGCCGTGACCAGCTCTTCCACCTCGGCTCTGGCCTGCGGGTCGAGCGGGCTGTAGACCACCACGCTGCGGGGACACATCACTCGGGCGGACGGGCTGGTCAACGATCCCACGCGCCTGCGCCATATCGCCTGCGAAAGCTGCGGTCACAAGCGGCTCAAGCTCAACTTACGTGGACTCCCACTACGTGGACTCGGATCTCGAGAAATTCACCTCTGGCCACAAACCCGGCCAGAGCAAGAAGGGCTGGATGGGTGACCCCAGCTTTCGGACCCCTGGAATCAGACCCGATCAGGGCCTGGTGGGAGTGCCGGGCCGGGCCAGGCTGGCCAGCTCGGAGAAGGGCACCAGCACCCTGGGCATTCCGGAGGCATAGGCCGCCACCTGGTAGGGGGGGAAGACCACCTGCAGGCCCTTCGCGGTTGGAAAGACCACCGTGAAGTTCTCTGGCTTGGGCTCGGTGCCGGTGATGACCCAATCTGCCTCGCCGATCAGATCTTTGTCTGCCTGCAGCTTGCGACGCGTAAAGCGACTCAGCACGTCAAGGTAGCCCGGCAGGTACAGGTCGGCCATGGTCAATCTCTTGCCGCTGGCCAGATCGAAAATGAAGGCGTCCAACAGCGGCATGCCGTGGGCGCCGCCGGTATAAAGATAGCCGGACTGCAGGAAAACCAGAAAACGGTCCGTCTGGTACTCTTCGGTAAAAGACGAGGTCAGGCTCCAGGGCGGAATCTCCGCCGGCATCTCCTTTCCGCTCTCGTTGAAGTCCTTGCGGAAACTGGCCACCTGGGCTTGAGCCTCCCGATCCAGCACCTCGTTGATCATGCGGGTGGCCTTATGGTTGCCCGGGACGGACACACGTGGATAGACGATCTCGATAGAATAGCGAGGCCTGGTCTCGCTGATCTTGGGGCTGGTGACCTGGATTCGGGCCAGAGCCACCCCGGCCAGGGCCAGCACGAGCAGCAAGGCGAGTCTACCCATTCTTCTGCCCTTTCACCAGCTCGCCAACGCTGGCCAGGGCCGCCTCCAGCCGCGAGGGGTCCTTGCCACCGGCCTCGGCCAGGTCGGGGCGCCCACCGCCACCCCCGCCCACCTGACGGGCCACCTCGCGAATGAGGTTCCCCGCGTGGAGGCCTTTCTTGGTCAGTTCCTTGTCCACCAGGGCCAGCAGGGACACCTTGCCTCCCGAGGTGGCGCCCAGCACGGCCACGCCGTGGAACTTTGGGCGCAAAGCGTCAGCAAGTTTGCGCAGGTACTCAGCATCTCCGTCGCCGGCCGAAACGGCGAGCACTGGTACGCCCTCCACCTCTTTTTGCTGGCTCAGAAGGTCTCCCACCTGCGAGCCGGCTGCGGCCAACCTCAGGGTCTCCAGCTCCTTCTCCAGTTTTTTCTGGCTCTCGAGCAGCTGCTCCAGGCGTCTCTCCAGCTCGGCCGGCGGCGAGGTCAGCCGCCGGCACAGGTTCTCGAGAATCTCACGGTCGCGCTCGTAGGCCTCCACGGCCGCCAGGCCGCAGACCGCTTCGACACGACGGACCCCGGCCGCGATGGCGCTCTCGTGTACGAAGCGAAAGGGACCGAGCTGGCCGGTGCGCAGGGTGTGCGTACCGCCGCAAAGCTCCATCGAGTAGCCATCGAAGGCCGGCTCGGGCAGCTCGCCCACTCCCAGGCCCCCGATCTTGACCACCCGAACCTCCTTACCATACTTGTCCCCGAAGAAGGCGATGACGCTGTCGGGTCTCTGGTCGTAAGGGATCTCGAACCAGGAAACGCCTTCATTGGCCAGGATATGCTCGTTGATCAGGCGCTCGATGGCTCGCAGCTCGCCGGGACGAACCGCCTCATAATGCGTGAAGTCGAAGCGCAGCCGGTCGGGGGCAACCAGCGAGCCCTGTTGGCGCACGGTGCTACCGAGCACCTGACGCAGTGCGTTGTGCAGAATGTGGGTGGCTGTGTGATGACGCTCCACCGCCAGGCGGCGGTCGCGGTCCACGACCGCGCGCACCTCGTCCCCGATCTGCAGCCCCGGTCCCTCGACATGGTGGAGCACAACCCCTTCCTGCTTGCGCGTTTCGCTGACCCGGAAATCGCCCGCGATGGCGCGCAAAATACCGGTATCACCCACCTGGCCGCCCATCTCGCCGTAGAAAGGGGTTCTCTCTAAAATGACTTCATTCCCCAGGCGCTGGAGCACCCGGGTGGACTCCTCGAGTCGGGTGAAACCAGTGAAGGGGGTTGGCGCGAGGTTGAGCTCCTCGGTGACCGCGCTGACAACGGTTTTTACCTTAGCCGAGCGGGCGCGCAGCTTCTGCTCAGCCATGAGGGCTTCGAAGGCGGCCGCATCCACTTCCAGCCCGCGCTCGCGGGCCAACACCTCGGTAAGGTCGCGCGGAAATCCGAAAGTATCGTAAAGCTTGAAGGCCACATGTCCGGGAAAGCTCTTGCCCTCGACTTTCTCGGCCTCTTCCTGGAAGAGCGACAACCCTCGATCCAGAGTCTGGTTGAACGACTCCTCCTCGGCCTTGAGAATGCGCTCGAGTTTCTCGCGCTCGCGGCGGACTTCGGGGAAGGCGTCGCCCATCGTGCGGTCGAGCACACTGACCAGCTTCCAAAGGAAGGGCTCTTTGAAGCCCAGTTTCCGTCCGTAGCGGGCGGCCCGGCGCAAGAGGCGGCGCACCACGTAGCCCCGACCCTCGTTGGAGGGCAGGGCCCCGTCAGCGATGCTGAAGCTGACCATGCGGATGTGGTCGGCACAAACCCGCATCGCGATGGAGTGCTCGTCCTCAGACTGACCGGGAGCGTACGGACAGCC
Organism: bacterium CPR1; assembly: GCA_021404945.1. Classification (GTDB taxonomy): domain Bacteria; phylum Vulcanimicrobiota; class Xenobia; order Xenobiales; family QWHO01; genus QWHO01. Next base: position 31,610 of record QWHO01000043.1, on the reverse strand, counting down.
CGACATCAAAACCAGCTCGCGCACGATGGGCTGGAAGATCTCCGTATCATAGTTGGAGATGGGCAACTGGAAGTCTTTACAGCCAGCGGTGCACTCCATGACGGCCGCGACGCGCTCGAGACCCATGCCGGTGTCGACGTGCTTGGCCGGTAGCTCGCGCAGCCCCCCGCCTTCCTCGGCGTTGAACTGAATGAACACCAGGTTCCACAGCTCCATGACCAGCGGGGAGCCAGCGTTGACGAGCTTGCCGCCCGAGCAATCGGGGGTCAGGTCGATGTGGATCTCCGAACAAGGCCCGCAGGGGCCGGTCTCGCCCATCATCCAGAAGTTGTCCTTGCGGCCGAAGCGATGGATGTGGCCGTGGTCGATGTCGGTGACCTCTTGCCAGAGAGAAACCGCCTCCTCGTCCGCCGGCACCTGCTCGTCACCCCCGAAAACGGTCGCGTGAAGCCGTTGCTTCGGAATCTTCCAGACCTTCGTCAGCAACTCCCAGGCCCATGAGATGGCTTCGCTCTTGTAGTAGTCCCCGATGGACCAGTTACCCAGCATCTCGAAAAAGGTATGGTGGTAGGTATCGTGACCAACCTCCTCGAGGTCGTTGTGCTTGCCCGAGACCCTGATACACTTCTGGGTGTCGGCGATGCGCCGGTTGGCCGGGGTGGCCTGGCCCAGGAAAAAAGGCTTGAACTGGTTCATGCCGGCATTGGTGAAGAGCAACGTGGGATCATCGTGGGGCACAACCGGGGCGCTGGGAACGATGTCGTGACCGCGCTCCTTGAAGAAGTCGAGGAAGGATTGGCGAATTTCGGCGCCTTTCATGGGCGTGGGAACCTTTCTGAGATTGGATGTGCACAGTTCTGCCGTCCGCCCCCCTCGCCCTGCTCTTTGGAAAGAAACCGGAAGAGCTCGCAGGTGGCCTACCCTGCTGGCCGGGTCAGGCTTGACACTCGAGTGGCGATGCGCTCGGCCAGGGCTACCGCGTCCTCGCGAATACCGCGCAGGTAGCGGCTGCGGAAGCTGCGCTGATTGTCCAGGCCCATGAAAAAGAGGCCGGGCACGTCGCGAGCTTCCATGTTGACCAGTGGGGGGTGGCCGGTTTTGGGGTCAATGCTCACCAGACTCTTGAGATGCGAGAGAACCGGGCGGTAGCCGGTGGAGTAGATGATCAGGTCGAAGGCGGCCTCACGAGCGTCCACGAAGCGCACCGTGCTCTCGAGGATTTCCCGGATATCGGGGAAGACTTCGACCTGTCCCGAGCGCACAAGTTGCTGGCTGGTTCCGCCCACCATGCGCGGATTGGTGTCGGAAAGCTTGATGCCCAGCCAGGCGCCGATGCTCTCGAAGAGCATCACGATGGGCGCAAACAGGGCCTGTTGCAGGTAGGATGAGCCGAACCGCAACTTGCGCCGGCACGAGAGGGAGACTTGATAACCGGCCTGGTGTAATTCCACCATCAGCTCGCCAGCCGAGATGCGCTTGCCAACGATCAGGATGCGGCCGCGGGACGCCTCGATCTTTCCGGCCACAGTGGCGGGCTCGAGGTAGGCGCAGGCGTGCATCTGGGCGATACGCGTCTCCTGGCTTCCCGGATACTCGGGGGTGAAAGGATTGCCGAAGTAGCCCGTGGCGTTGACCAGCAGCTCGGCCTCGATGGGTCCCTGGTTGGTCTGGAGTCGAAAGCAGCCATTGCAATCGACGCTCGCGACCTCGACGCCGCAGCGCACCTCCAGCGCGTTACGACCGGCGAAGCTCTCGAGATACTCGAGCCACTCTTTGCGCCGGGTTCGAGAGAAGGCCTGCTGCCAGGGCACGGGCCCGCCCGGCAATGCATTATTGAGCCAGGGCCCGAAGAAGATGCTCTTGTACATCCCGCGGAACGAGCTGGCAACGTTGGGGCCCTTCTCCAGCAACAAGCATGGAATCTGGCGCAGCTTCAGCTGATAAGCCAGCGCCAGGCCGGCCGGGCCGGCCCCCACGATCACGACCGGGCGCAGCTGAGCCCCGCCAGACATCAGGCCACGCGCGGGGATCAAGCTGGAGCCGCCGTCAATGCTCACTGGCCAGGGGTTCTCCACACTCGCCGCCGGCCCTGCAGGAACGACCCTTATCGAGGGGAACGGCCCTGGATGAATCGCCGTTTTCTTGCTGCTGTCCTGGCTGGAGGCTTGCTGTGGAGCGCCTCCGTGCCGTCCCGAGCCGATGAAGGCATGTGGCTTTACTCTGATCCTCCGGTGAAGATCCTCAAGCAACGTTACGGCTTCGAGCCAGGCGCCGCCTGGATGGAGCATCTGCAAAAGTCCAGCGTGCGCTTCAACAGCGGAGGCTCCGGGTCGTTCGTCTCCTCTCGGGGGCTGGTGATGACCAATCATCACGTGGGCGCCGAGCAGATCGCCAAACTCAGCTCCCCCGGCAAGGACCTGCTTGAGGCTGGCTACCTGGCCAATTCGCAGGCCCAGGAGTTGAAGTGCCCGGACCTGGAGCTGAACGTGCTGATGACGCTCGAGGATGTGACCGCCCGGGTGCAGGGCTCGGTCAAGTCGGAAATGGACGCAGCGGCGGCCGAGAAAGCCCGGCGCGCCGAAATGAGCACCATCGAAAAGGAGTCCACCGAAAAAACGGGTCTGCGCAGCGACGTGGTCACCCTTTATCAGGGTGGACGATACCATCTCTACTGCTACAAGAAATACACCGACGTGCGGCTGGTCTTCGCCCCCGAGCAGGACATCGCTTTTTTTGGGGGGGATACGGACAACTTCGAGTTTCCCCGCTACGACCTGGACGTAACTTTCTTTCGCGCCTACGAGAACGGGCAACCGGCGCGGATCGAGCATTTCCTCAAGTGGAGCCCGACCGGTCCCAGGGAGGGCGAGCTGGTCTTTGTGTCCGGTCATCCCGGAAACACGCAGCGCCTGAACACCATGGCCGACCTGGCCTTCCAGCGCGACCGACGCCTCCCGCTGGTGCTCAACCTGCTGCGCCGTCTGGAGGTGCTCTACGCCACCTATGGCGAGCGCACCCAGGAGAACAAGCGCCAGTCCAAGGACGACCTGTTCGGAGTCCAGAACTCGCGCAAGGCCCTGCTCGGTCGCCTGGGCGGGCTCCAGGATCCGGCTTTCATGGGAGCCAAGCAGAAGCTGGAAGACGAGCTTCGACAGGCAGTGGCCGGCAGTCCGGAGTGGAGCGCGGCCTTTGCCCAGGTGGAGCAGGCCATCGATGTGTATGGCCAGATTCTAGACGACCTCTATCTCTATGAGCGCCACTACGCTTTCAACAGCCGGCTGTTCGAGCTGGCCCAGCATCTGGCCCGCTATCGGGTCGAGGTGGGTCAGCCAAATACCGATCGGTTGCGCGAGTATCGCGACTCCAATCTTGAGTCGCTGCAGCAGGATCTGTTCTCGCCCGCCCCAATCTACCCGGAATTCGAGCGGGTCAAACTGGCCGACTCGCTGGCCATGCTGCTCGAGGTGCGCGGGAGCGACGACCCGCTGGTTCAGCGGATTCTGGCCGGCAAATCTCCCCGCGAGCGGGCAGCCGAGCTGGTCAACGGCACCCGGCTGCAGGACGTGGCCGAGCGCAAGCGTCTGGCCGAGTCGGGGGGGACGGGCTCGAAGGATCCGATGGTCGAGCTGGCCCTGCTCGTCGATCCCACCGCGCGCAAGGTTCGCAAGACCTATGACGAGAAGGTTGCCGAGCCTTTGCGGCAGGCTTACGCAGCCATCGCCCAGGCTCGATTTGCGAAGTTCGGAACCGAGCTTGCACCCGATGCGACTTTTACCCTGCGGCTCTCCTTCGGCGTGGTGAAAGGCTACCTGGAGGACGGTCAGGCGGTCGGGGCCTTCACCGATTTTGCCGGGCTGTATCGCCGCTCGGCCGAGCACCACAACGAGTATCCCTTCCGGTTGCCCAAACGCTGGGTCGAGCGCAAGTCTCGCCTGGATCTGAGCACCCCCTTCAACTTTGTGAGCACGGCCGATATCATCGGCGGGAACTCGGGAAGCCCGACGGTCAACCGGGAGGGTCAGGTTGTGGGGCTGATCTTCGATGGCAACATCCAGTCGTTAGTGCTCGATTACGCCTACTCGGAGGTGCAGGCTCGGGCTACCTCGGTGGACTCGCGGGCCATCACCGAGGCGCTGCGCAAAGTCTACGACGCCGGGGCTCTGGCCGACGAGCTGGGCAGTTGACTTCTTCGCATTACCGCGCCCAGGTGGTTGGAGCGTTACGGCGCATTGCGCTGAGATGGAAGGCGCAGGAACGAAGAGCATTTCAAGGGAAGCTTGGGCTTGCGTGAGGCGATTCAAGGACATCATTCATCTTCATCCCTACTGGGTGACGCCCGAGACCACGGTCAGGGAACTGACCCGCGAGCTGGTCGAGCGCCAGGTGGCTGGCTGTCCTGTTCTGGACGGCCAGGGGAGGGTGGTGGGCGTGGTATCCTTTACCGATATCGCCGTCAAGCTGCTCTTTCCCCGTCCCGGAGAGGCCCTGCCCTCTCGCGAAGAGTTGCTGGTGCGCGACATCATGACCAGCCCGGCCCTCACCATCGCGCACGACTCCAATGTTGCCCACGCGGTCGAGTTATTCGACAAGCACCGGGTTCAGCTCTGATCGTCACCGAAAGCGATCAACTGCTGGGGATCATCACTCCCTGGGACCTGATGACGGTGCTGCAAGAGCGCATTCCACCAGGTACTCCCGGGGCTCGCCCCTCCGCCCCTGCGCCCCGGCGCTCCATCTCGCTCGGCAGCTGACGGTTGCAGGCGTTTCTCCTGAACTGCCCGGCTTTCCCCCGGGTTAACAAAGTGTTCACAACGCCGGCGACCATCTGGGGCTATAGTGCCGAGCATGCAAGTACGGTCCAGCAACCCGTTGACCTTCAAGCCTCGTAAAGAGATCGCCGGCCAGGAGCCGGGTCAGGCCCTGCAAGCCGAAAACCCGATCCTGGCCCAGGCGGTGGATGGCCTTTATACGGCCCGCCACGTCTGGCTCGATAATCTCAAGGACGGGGTGGGCTCCACCGCGGGCGGCGCAATGGCCGGCCTGACAGCGGTGGGAGCGCTGGGGCTGGGTGTGGCCCGCCTGCGCTCGGATGCGCTGAGCGACAAAATCGACGGGGTGGGTTTGCTGGCGGCCTCCGCCCACTCGGCCCTGGAAGCCTGGTCGGTGCTGGGCGGACGGGAGAGCTCCGACCTGGTGATGGGCCCCCTCAAGGCCGTGCACGGCTTGGCGACCGTGGGCGTGGGCGTGAGCGAGTTGGTCCGGGCTCCCAGAGAGGGCCCGCCTCAGCGCTTCCTGGTAGGTGCCTTTGCCATTACCCAGGGCCTGGCCCTGACAGGCGCCGCCTGCCTGCCCAACCTGGCCCCGGCCCTCCATCTGGTTGCCGGCGGTGCCTACGCCGCCAAGGAAGTCGCCCTTCACTGGCGCAAGCAGGACCAGGGCGGAGGCTTTCCAGGCTGAAAGTCTCCCGCCAGGCCAGCAGCTTCTGATCCCCTGCCACCAACAGGTCGAGCATTCATCGCACGGTCTCTGCGCGGGAGTATAACGTGGCGAGTCGAAGCGTTCAGGCCTCCCAGAGCAGGCTGGTGGTGTACTTCTGTTCCTGGATGCGCTTCTCGACTGCGTCGAGCTGATCCTCGGCCTGGAAAACCAGGCTCCTGGCCTCTGCGAGCCGCTCGCCACGGGAGTCAGCCTGATAGGTCAGCAGATGCTCCAGGCTGCGGTAGTAGCAGTCCAGAGCTTCCAGCAGTCCCTCCTGGAGGGTATCCCCGCTGTGGGCAATATCCTGGTGAGTCTCCACCAGCCAGTCCATCAGGCAGCTGACGCTCCAGGTCAGGTCGTGAGGTGCGAAGCGGTTGGCTTTCTGCACCGCGTCGATCAGGGCCAGGGCGACTTGCTTCAGACTCATGGCTCAAACCTCCGTATTAAAGTGAAGTGCTGAAGGTTTTGCAGTAAATCGCGCCGACAAGTGCTGAAGGTTTTGCAGTAAATCGCGCCGACAGACTTGTGTGGAGGCGCCTCCGAAGGAGAGGCAAAACCTTCAGCACGTAACGCTCAGCACATTAGCGTCTTGCTTGAGCCTACCCGCGGGAGCTTTGCAGATTCTTGGAACGGCTCACCCGGCCAGGGGGAGACGCTGTCGCAAGGGCAGGGGGTGCATCGCGGCCTGGCGCGGCTGGCTTCTTCGGGCCAGGCCCGCGACCAGGCCCAGGGCGGCCAGATTGGTGATCAGGGCGCTCCCTCCGTAGCTGACCAGGGGCAAAGGGATGCCCACGACCGGGGCCAGGCCCATGGTCATGGCCAGGTTGACGGAAAGCTGAAACCCCAGCATGACGGCTACTCCGGTGGCCAGCAGGCGCGGATAATCCTGGCTGCGCCAGGCGATGGCCAGCAGGCTGCCCAGTTGCAGGGCGCATAACAAGAGCAGGCCCAGGCTGCCGGCCAGGCCCAGCTCTTCGCCCACCACGGTAAAGGCGAAGTCGGTCCAGTTCTCGGGCACGAAGCCCTGCTGGGTCAGGTGTCCGGCCAACAGGCCCCGTCCGAAGAGCTGGCCCGAGCCGATGGCTGTCAGCGACTGCATCAGGCTGTAGCCCTGGCCCATGGGATCGAGGTCGGGGTGCAAAAAGACCATGATGCGGTCGCGCTGATACTCCTTGAGCACGAAGGTGAGCGCCCCCAGCCCGCCCACGGCCACTCCCGCCAGGTAGAAGGGGGAGGCGCCCGCCACCCAGAGCATTCCGAAGGCCACCGCTACCAGTACCAGGCCGGTGCCCAGGTCGGGCTGGGCCGCCACCATCAAGAAAGCCCCGCCGGTCAGCACCCAGGCCAGCAAAAAGCCACCCGCCCGGCGGGCCGGGAAGCGGGTCATGAGGTGGGCCAGGGCCAGCACCAGCAACAGCTTCATCGGCTCAGAGGGTTGGATGGTGCCCAGCGGGCCTAAAGAGAGCCAGCGCTGGGCCCCCTTGGCCGAAGTGCCGGCTACCAGAACCACGGCCAGGCTGCAAAGCCCGGCCCCGAACAGAGGCCAGGTCAGCTGGCGCAATCGCTTCAGCTCCAACTGCGCCAGGGCCAGCCCCAGGCTCAGGCCCACTGCGCCGGCCGCCAACTGGCGCAGCAGCAGGCCGGTGCCACCCTGCCAGCGGGTAGCGGAGAAGAGCACCAGGCACCCGACCAGCCAGATTGCCAGACTGGAGGAGAAGAGCAGCGTGCGCGTCTTCATGGCGGATACACGAAGTCGTAGACCTTGCGGGCGATGGGGGCGGCCAGGGAGCCTCCGTAGCCGCCCGACTTCTCCAGAAAAACCACCACGACCAGCTCGGGCTTATCGGCCGGCGCATAGGAGACGAACCAGACGTGGTTGCGACCGTGGGGATTGCTCACGTTGGCGAAGGACTCCACCGTGCCGGTCTTGCCGGCCACCGCCACCTGGGGGGCGTCGCAGGCCACCCCGGTGCCGTACTGCACGGCTCCGCGCATGCCCTGGCGCACCGCCGCCAGGTGGTGCCTGCTGACCGGTAGCTTGCGCAGCCTGGGACGGCCCTGGTGCAGGATGCGTCCGTTGGGCCCCACCGCTTTCTCCACCAGGTAGGGGCGTGGCACCTGTCCACCGTTGGCCACGGCCGCGGTGGCCACTGCCATCTGGAGCGGGCTGACCAGCAGGAATCCCTGTCCGATGGCCATGTTCACAGTGTCGCCGGGGTACCACTCCTCGCCCAACTCGCGCTCTTTCCAGGAGGCGGTGGGCAGCAGGCCTCCGGTCTCGGCCGGCACATCCAGCCCGGTCGGCTTGCCCAGGGAGAAAGCGGCGCAGTAGCGGCTCAGCCGGTCGATGCCCAGCTGATGGCCCAGCCGGTAGTAGACCACGTCGCATGAATGGGCCAGCGAGTCCACGAAGCCGATGCCGCCGTGGCCCGAGGTGACGAAGCAATTGGCTCCCATGTAGCTGCCGCCGCAGACGAACACGCTGCCCGAGGTGCAAAGCTTCTCCTGCAGGGCGGCGCTGCCGGTGATCAGCTTGAAGGTCGAGCCGGGCGAGAACGAGCTCTGGTAGGCGCGGCTCAGCAGCGGGTGGCGCGGATCGCTGTAGAGCGCATCCAACTCGCGGGGCTTGATGCCGCGCACGAAGATAGCCGGGTCGAAGTCGGGCAGGCTGGCCAGGGCGCGGATCCTCCCGGTGGAGGCTTCCATCACCACGACCGCCCCCGAGGATTCCTCCTGGTTAAGAGTCCGCAACTCGGCCAGGGTCTCGGCCAGGGCTCGTTGGGCGGTCTGCTGGATCCTCGTGTCCAGGGTGAGGTGGAGGTCGGCTCCCGGCACCGGATCCACTACCTCCAACACGCGCACGGTGCGGCCGAGCACGTCCACGGCCAGGTGGCGCTGGCCTTTCTTTCCTCGCAATAAGAAGTCGTACTGGCGCTCGAGGCCGCTGCGGCCCATCGGGTCGCCGGCCGCGTAGCCCAGCTTTCGTCGGGTGGGCAGCTCGTGGGCGTCGATCTCACCCATGGCTCCGAGCACGTGGGCCGCCAGGCGGCCGGCCAGGTAGCGCCGACGGGCTCCCACCTCGACGGCGGCGCCGGGCAACTCGGGGGTCACCAGCAAGAGTCGGCTGATCTGCCCGGGTGTCAGCGAGCGGCGCAGCACCAGCTTCTCGAGCGGGGCTTGGAAGACCGCCTTCTGGAGCCGAGCCGAGAGCTGCTCCGGTTTGACCTGCAGCGCATCGGCCAGACGACGGGCGGTCAGTTTGCGGTCGCGCATCTCAGCGGGGAACACCGTGAGCTGAAAGCAGGGCTCGTTGGAGACCAGCAGACGCCCCCGGCGGTCGAGCAAGCGCCCCCTCGGCGCCGCAACCGGCTCGATGACCACGCTGGATTGGCGGGCTGCGGCTGCATACTCCGAGCCATGGCGCCACTGCATGTCTACCATTCGGGCTGCCAGGGCAGCCATTACCGACAGTGCGAAAGCCGCCAGCAGGGCCAGACGAAGGCGCGAGGTCACGTCACCTTGCCACCCACCAGGTCAAGACGGCTTGCAGGACCAGGATGCGCCAGGCGCTGGCATACTGGGCCAGCTCCAGGGGCTGCCCCAGTGTCAGACGCAGCACCGCATCCCCGGCCACCACCAGGCTGAAGAGGCCGGCTCCCAGAAGCATGGCCCGCGGACCGGTGCCCAGGCCGCGCTCGAACCAGGCTCCCGCCAGCCACCCACAGGCCACGTAGAGAGCCGAGAGCGGACCCGAGCCAGCCCCCCGAACGGCCCCCAGCAAGAGACCCCCGAGCAGGCCCACGAGGGTCCCGCCTGGCACCAGTCCGCGCCGGGCGGCCGCTACCGTGAGCAACAAAACCAGGTCCAGGGGCACGCCCCAGCCGCCCTGAATCAGGGCCGCAGCTACCAGAGCAGGGGCGAGCCACCACTTCATCGCAGGCTGACGGAGCGAGCGCCGGTCTGAAGCACCAGCACCGTGCGCATGCTGTCCAGGGGGGCCAGCGGGGCGACCAGGGCGGCTTGATAGTTCGACTCAGAAACCAGCCGCACCGACTGCACGCGGCCCACCTTGAGCCCTTCAGGGAACTGTCCGTCCTGGCCGCTGGTGACCACCAGGTCACCATTCTTCACGCGGGCATCCGGGTCAAGGTAGCGCAGCTCGAGATGGCTGGCTCCCACCCCCTGCAGCACGCCCGAGGCTTTGCGCTGGCTCACTCGTCCCGCAGCGACGGCGCGCGAGTCGGTCAGCAAGCGTACCCGACAGGTGTCCGGGCGAACCTCGGTGACCTGGCCCACCAGCCCTTCGGCAGTTGTGACCGGGTTGCCCACCCGAATGCCATCGCGCGAGCCAACGTCCAGGGTGCAAAAAGACATCCAGCCGCCCGGGTCGCGAGCCACCACTCGGGCCGCTACTGGCCGGGCCGTAGAGAGCTCGTTGCGAGCCTTGAGCAGCCCCTCCAGGCGCTGGTTCTGCGAGGCCAGCTCGCGAATCTGACGATCCTTCTCGCTCAGCACCGCGGCCGTGCGGTCTTGCTCCAGGCTGGCCGGCTCCACCAGATCGCTGGCCCGGGCCACGGCCGGATCGAGCACCTGGCCCAGCGCCTTCTCCACCGGATTGGCCTGCCCGGCCCTCAGCTCGCCCAGATAGCCCACCGTCAGCAGGGCCGAGGTGGCCAGGGCCAGGCCCGCCACCAGCCAGCCCGAGCGGGACGACCTGACGGTGGGCCGCTCTTCGCGCCGGGCCAGCAACACCTGGCGCAGTGCCTTGTGGCGGAGCAGCTCGCCCAGGCCGCGGGCGACCGCTTCGCCCGGACTGTCGGCCGGCACCAGCCGCAACCGCGAGCGCTGGCTGAGGAAGAGGCCCAGTCCTTTGAGACGAGCCCCCGGCCCGGTCAGCGTCCCGCCGCCGGCGATCAGATCTCCCAGCGCTTCCGGGCTGACCTGGGCCAGCACCTGGCACAGCTGCTCGGACAGCCGCTCGAGGAAGGGGCGCAGCACCGAGCAGACCTCCTCGGCCTGCAGGGTGAGCGGGGCGGGCTGACCATCCTCCAGGCCCTGGCCGCTGACCTCCAGCGAGCCTTCGGCTTCCAGTCCATGTGGCTGGTGCCCCAGCGCAGAGTGGTTCCCCACAGGCGGCTGCCCAGCGCGAACACGGCCATCTCGGTCGTCTCACAGCCCAGATGAACGACCAGGCAAGCCTCCGGCTGCAGCAGGCGCTGGCCGGCCCCAACCGAGGCCAGCACGGCCTGGTCGACCTGGTAGACCTGGCGGGCTCCGGCGGACAGAAGGACGCTTTGCAGGGCGGCCCGCTCCACAGCCGAGAGATCGCCTGCAATTGCGGCAGCCAGATGGGCACCCGGACTGAGCAGGCGAGAGACCAGCTGGCGGGCCAGCTCGGGCTCCACCACGGCCCCTTCGCGCACCGGGTGCAGCACGCGCACCTCGGTGGGCTCGCGGCCTTCCATCCGCTCGGCCACCTCGCCCACGGCCAGCACCTTGCCTCGGGGATCCACTGCCACCCGGCTGGGTTGCACGACCGCCTTGCCGCGCGTTTCGATGTGCACCCGGGTGCTGCCCAGCAGAATGCCGGCGTCCACCTTCACGGCTCCATAATGATGGCTGACCGATTCCAGCCAGCTGGCCGAGGATGCCGTGGCCGCTCGGGCCAGGGGAAGCTCAATGCTCTCAGAGGCGATCATGCTGCAAATTCTCCCAGAGTGCCTCGCACTACCGCATTTTCCGGTTCTTCGGCCAGCTGCACGGGCAGGCCGGTCTCGCGGGCCAGATAGCTGTCCAGTCCGATGAGCTGGGCCGCCCCGCCGGTCAGGGTCAGCCCGCGTTGGAGCACGTCGGTGCTCATCGCTGGCGGAGTCCGGTCGAGCACCTCTCGCACCAGGCGCAGAACCTCACTCAAGGGTGGGGCCAGCACGGCGCGCACTTGCTCACCGGTCAGCACCACCGAGTGGGGCAGCCGGCTCTCCAGCTCGCGCCCGTAGACCCGGCAGGTCAGGCCGTCGTGGGCCGGGTCAGCCGAGCCGACCGACCGCTTCACCTCCTCAGCCGCCTCCAGGCTTACCTCCAGACCATGCTCGCGACGAAGGTGCACCACCAGCGCCTGATCCAGCGTCTGGCCACCCAGTTGCAGGAAGTCAGAGACCACCAGCCCTCGCGAAACCAGGGCCACTTCGGTGACGCTGGCTCCCATCACCAGCACCAGCGGCGGCGGCTCGTGACCCGCCGCCACCGCGCCCAGGGCGGCCGCCAGAGGGGTCGCCACCCCTTCCACGTCCTTGATGCCCATCTGGCGCAGCAGGTCGGCCACCGCCTGGCGCTCGGTGGGACTGGAGGAGAGAGGTGTGGCCACCATCACCCGGGGCCGTCCGAAGCGACGCCAGCCTCCGGCCTGCTCCATCATGGGCTTGATCAGCAGTCGGGCTGCCTGGGGCGAGCCCAGCCGACTGCGCACCACCGGGCGACACTCGCTCCAGTGCAGAGCGGTGCGCCCCACCATCTTACGGGCCGTCTCGCCTCCCGCCAGCACATCGGGAAAGTGCTGATCCTGCAACAGCAGGTTTGGCTGAGCCAGCACGGCCAGTTTGCGGCCCTCCACCAGCCGCACGGTGGAAGTGCCAAGGTCCAGACCGATCCGCATCGTTCCTCCCCATCCCTCATCGAGCACGAAGCCGACTGGTTGCGAGTCGGAGCCGTGCGCCGCCGGTTGAGCACGAATGTGTGTTCGAGGAAGAAAATTCCTCAAGCAAGGCAGGACTCCTCCTCCGGGGTGGGAACAGTGGGTTCTTTTGGGCTCAGCGGGCCCCAGGAACCTGTGATCAAACGAGCTGTCTCAATTTCCTTACCGGTGAATCGCTGCTCAGAGGTGAGCCACAGCCGAGTTTCCCCCTTCAGCGCAGCCTTGACAGGCTGAGTTAAGAAGAGGGGGTGAAACGTCTCGATTTCCTACCCGCCCTGGTAGCCCTGACCGGCTCTTTCCTCCTGGGAGGCCTTCTGCTGGCCGCTCTGGGAGTCAATCCCTGCCAGGCCTATGAGGCTATGGTCGCGGGCAGCCTGGGGAGCTTGAAAGGGCTGGCCCAGACCCTCTCCAAATCGATCCCCCTGGTGCTGGTCGGGCTGGGCACCATCGTAGCCTTCCAGGCCCGCATTTTCAATATCGGTGCCGAAGGACAGATGCTCGTGGGGGCCCTGGCGGGAACCGCCCTGGGCCTGGCCCTGCCTGCCCTCCCCGGGCCGATCCTGCTGCCCATGGTGCTGGCCGCCGGGGTCACCGCAGGAGCACTCTGGGCAGGGCTGGCGGGCTCGCTCAAGGCCCGCTTCGGGGTGAACGAGATCTTGAGCACGGTCATGCTCAACCAGGTAGCCCTGCAGCTCATGAACTTCCTGCTCAGCGGACCGATGCTCGACCCGGCCGAGATCGCGGCCGGCACCCGCATTCCCCAGAGCGCCGCCCTGCCGGCCCAGATCTGGTTGCCCCGCCTGATCCCGCGCACCACCCTGCACGCCGGTCTCTTGCTCTTGCCGCTGCTGGCGGGAGCGGTCTACTTTCTGCTGCGGAGGACTACGCTGGGCTTCGAGCTGCGGGCCGTGGGCCTGAGCCCCCTGGCGGCCCGCTACGCCGGGATCGGAGTGGAAAATCGCCTGGTGCTGGCCATGGTGGTCTCCGGGGCCCTGGCTGGCCTGGCCGGAATCGTCGAGGTGACCGGCCTGCACCACCGCTCTCTGGAAGGGATGACGGGAGGAGCCGGTTTTGCCGGTATCGTGGCCGCCTTGCTCGGACGCCTCGACCCGCGCTGGCTGCTGCCTGCCGGGACTCTCTTTGCCGCCTTGCTGGTGGGGGCCGACAAGATGCAGCGCACCATGCAGGTACCGGCCTCACTGGCCATCGCCCTGCAGGGACTGATCCTCTGCTTGCTGGTCAGCGCCGAAGCCTGGGAACGGAGGCGCCGCGGTGTTTGAAAGCTTTCTCTTCTCCACCATCCATCTGGCCACGCCCTACCTGTATGCCTCCATGGGAGAGACGCTGGGTCAACGCTCGGGTGTGCTGAATCTGGGACTGGAGGGCACCATGCTGATGGGAGCGCTGGCCGCCTTCCTGACCGTGGTCCGCACGGGCAGTCTGGGACTGGGTCTCCTGGCGGCCCTGGCTGCCGGACTGGCCATGGCATTCCTCTTGATTGTAGTCAGCGTGGTCTTCAAGGGAGAGCAAGGCATCAGCGGCATCGGTCTTTATCTCTTCGGGCTGGGCCTGGCCGGAGTGCTCTATCGGTTGACCTCGGGCGGAGCGCGCACCGTGGATGGCTTCCCCGCCCTCGAGCTCCGCTGGCTGGGCCCAGTGCTCTCGGGCCACAACCTGCTGACCTATCTGGCCTTCGCACTGGTGCCGCTCACGGCGCTGCTGCTGGACCGCACTCGATTCGGCCTGCACGTCAAAGCGGTGGGCCAGAACCCCCAGGCTGCTGATGCGCTGGGCATCTCGGTAACCCGCACCCGAGCCCTGGCGGTGGCCATCGCGGGCATGCTGGGAGGGCTGGCGGGCGCCTCGCTCTCCATCGCCAACCTGAACCTTTTCCAAGAGGACATGATCGCCGGCCGGGGCTTCATCGCCGTGGCTCTGGTCTACTTCGGGCGCTGGAATCCCTGGGGAGTGCTGGGCGGGGTGTTGCTCTTCGCCAGCGTCAGCTCGCTGCAGCTCTGGATCCAGATGGCCCGCCTGAGCATCCCCTCGGAGCTGGCGCTGATGCTGCCCTACCTCTTGACCATTGCCGTGATGGCCTTCACCCCCCGCCGCCGCAGCGAGCCCGCCGCGCTGGGGGTGGCCTTTGAGCGTTGACCCTCCCGCCCTCGATAAGGGAGCGAGCCCCAGCCATCGCGCTGGCTCCTCCGAGGCTCAGCGAATGCCCAGCTGAAGCAGCAGTTGCTCGGCCTTCTGGGGGTTGCCGTCAGCCAGAGTCCAGGCCGCCTGCAACTTTGCCTCGCTGGCCTGAGGGTAACGCTGGCGCAGAGCCTGAAGCGGGTCGGCCTGAGCCGCAGGGCCGAACTGAACCGGGGGCGGCTGAGCTGGCGAGGGGGCGGCTTGCCCGAAACTGACCGGAGCCTGAGGCGGCGGGCCCGGCGGGGCGGGCTGGGGGCGCTGGCCGAACAGGCCGTCCAGGCCCAGCTGGTCCACGAAGGAGCCCGGTTGCTGATCGTTGCCTCCGAAGCCGAGCTGCTCCATCAATCCCTGATTCTGCGAGGCCGGGGGAGCTGGCGGAAGGGGCGGAGGAGCCTGGATCGGAGCTCGCGGGGGAGCCTGCAGGCCGCCCACCAGGGCCGGAAAGAGGGTGCCGGCAGGCAGTGCCGACAGGGGCATGAAAGTGCCCGCGTAGCTCTGATTCTTCTGGTGCTGCATATAGGGAGTGACCACGTCGCCGAACAGCAGGCGCACGGCGTTCTTGCTGGCCAGTTGGCCCAACCCTGGAGGCGTGATGGTCAACGAGTTGTCCGCATTGCCCTGCACACCGAGCTGGATGTCCTGGTTGTCGCTCCCGTGGATATAGGTCTTCAGACCGCTCATCAGCTGCCCTCCGGCCTCATCCTGGGCCTGGCCCTGAGTGCGGATGACCCGGTTGGCGGTAAGTTGCTTGCCGTCCCAGCGCACCTCGGTGTATTCGTTGCGCACCACGCCCGGGGGCCCATGCTCCATCTCCTCGTTGAAAATGTAGCGGCGCACGCCGTTCTGGTCGAGCAGCTCCATCAATCCGCGGCTCCAACCCGCCTGAGTGGGCGTGCAGCCCCCCGAGAGCCCGAAATCAAGGTTTCGCGGGTCGAAGACCACCGCCGGCGAGCCCGGCTCGAGTTGCACGTAGACCCGGCCGTCACTACCCACCTGGGTCTGCCTCGTCTCCTCGCCCGTGCGAGCCGCCCAGCTCCCGCCCAGGGTGCCCTCGAGCACCACCGGCATCGGCAAGAGCCCCCCCCCGGCCGGCAGGGTGGCCTTAATGGCCACTCCCATCTGGTCCTGGCGCACGGTGGCCGAGAGGCCGCTGCGTGCCTTGATGGTCTGCTCGGAGGGCGAAAAGACCTCAACCGGAGGTGCGAAGACAGGGGGCTGCGGAGTGCCGTTGGAAGCCCGGGGGGTGGGGGCGGCGAGGTTGGTGGTCTGAAGCAGGGGGATCATCATATCCAGATTGTCCCTCCAGGGGCTGAAAAGTCCCTGACAATCGCTTCCACCAGGTTTGGGCAAAACCTACTTGACTGCCCGCAGCCGACGGAACTCGAGCCCGGCTCGGCCGGGCTCCACCTCCTTGGAGCGGTGGCGAGCGATCAGGTCGATAATGGCCCGGGCCAGCCGGTCAGAGTCGTGGCGCACCAGTTCGGTCTCGCTGATCAGGTTGGCTCCAATCGGCTCGATGCCCATCTTCTCGATGCGAGCCAGGTCGGCCAGCACCGGGTCGGCGCCCTCAGCTTTGTACTTGGCGGCCAGGCGCGAGGCCGGGAAGGCCAGGTTGACCAGGGCGTAATCCACCAGCGGGCCACCGGCGTGGCGCAGGAGCACGTCCAGATGATCGCCGGCGCTGAAGTTGTCGGTCTCCCCCGGTTGGGTCATCACGTTGCAGGCGTAAATCTTGGGAGCGTTGGAGCGCAGCACGGCGTCCACCATCCCCTCCACCAGCAGGTTGGGCAGCACGCTGGTATACAGGCTGCCCGGGCCGAGCACGATGGCGTCTGCCTCGGCGATCTCGGCCAGCACCCGGTCGGGCGGAACACATCCGCCGGGCTCGAGGTAAACTTTTTCGATGGGTTGGCGCTTGAATGGGATCTGCGATTCGCCCTGCACGACGCTGCCGTCTACGTAGCGGGCGCACAGCACGGTGCTGGTGAGAGTGGCCGGCAGCACCCGACCCCGGGTCGCCAGAATCTGGCTGGAGAGCTCCACGGCCAGCTCGAAGTCGCCAGCCACCTCGGTCATGGCGGCCAGGAAGAGATTGCCAAAAGAGTGGCCCTCCAGGCCTCCCTCCACGAACCGGTGGTTAAACAGGGCACCGAGCAAGGACTCGTCGTCGGCCAGGGCGACCAGGCAGTTGCGCACGTCGCCGGGGGGCAGCACCCCGAGCTCTTTGGAGAGCCGGCCCGAGCTGCCCCCGTCGTCGGAGACTGTCACCACGGCAACCAGGTTGCTGCTGTAATGTTTCAAACCCCGCAGCAGGCTGGAAAGGCCGGTGCCGCCCCCGATGGCCACGATCTTCAGCCCTCGCTGCAGTTGGTGGCGCTCGTAGAGCACCTCCACCATCTGGCGTCGATCCCTGGGGCCGCCCAGTTGATAGATGACCTGCGACCAGCCTCGCATTCCCTGCATGATGGTCCAGATGCCTCCTCCCATCGCCAGGAAAGCCAGCAGGCCCGCCTGCACAGGGGACAGGATTCGCCAGAGCTGGCTCAGGCTGCCGAAGAGCATCTCCACCAGCAGAATGGAGCCGGCCGTGAAGAGCAGCAGGCCCAGCCAGCAGACCAGCAGCCAGCGCTTGACGCGCAGGCCGGGTACCAGCCACATGAGAACTTTCCTCATCGTGCCGCCAGATGCTCCGCCTGGGCTACATCTCGGTGTTGCACGTTGACAAGATAACCCAGGCGACGCAGTCGCTCTCCGAGCTGCTCCGACACTGCGGTGGACCGGTGCCGACCGCCGGTGCAACCGACCGCCACGGTCAGGTTCTGCTTTCCTTCCTCAAGAAAGGCTGGCAGCACCGATTCCAGGAGGGCCTGAGCCCTGTCCAGGAAGTCCTGAGCCTCCGGGCGCTTGATCACATAGTCGCGCACCGGCTCATCGAGGCCCGACATGGGCGAGAGCTCGGGCACATAGAAGGGATTGGGCAAGAAACGCACGTCCAGCACCATGTCGGCGTCCAGGGGCAGGCCATACTTGAAGCCAAAGCTCTGCACGTGCACGGCGATCCGCATGCTGGCCTCGCGGCTGTCCACGAACTTGCGGCTGGCGCGCATCAGCTGATTGGGCGAGAGCTTGGAGGTATTGAGAATGTTCTGGGCCATGTCGCGCAACTCGGTCAGGGCCTCACGCTCCTTCTTGATACCCTCGAGGATGCCCCCACCGGGGGCCAACGGGTGGCGCCGGCGGCTCTCCGAGTAACGCCGTACCAGGACCCGATCATCGGCCTCCAGAAAAAGAATGCGAGGGGCAAAGCCCAGCGAGGTGAGCTCTTCCAGCGAGCGACGCAGCTCCGGGAAGAAGCGACGGCCCCGCACGTCGATCACCAGCGCCATCTGGTTCACGCTGGAGGCGGCGCAGAGCTGGGCGAACTTTGGAATCAGAGCGGGCGGCAAGTTATCCACGCAGAAAAAGCCCAGGTCCTCGAAACACTTCATGGTCAGACTCTTTCCCGCGCCTGAAAGCCCCGTAATGATGACGAAATCCGCCTCGGCCATGGGAACTGGTTCTCTCTCGAGCGCTCAGGAGCCTGCGCTGACAGCCTCGCCTTCCGGATGCAGGTGGGCATACAAGGTGGCCGCAAGACGCTGGCCGATACCACTCACCCGGGCCAGCTCCTCCAGGGGAGCCTCTTGCAGCTTCTTGAGCGAGCCAAAATAGCGCAACAAAGCCTCCCGACGTTCCTTGCCGATGCCCGGTGCGCTCTCCAGAATGCTCCGCGTGAAGGCCTGACCGCGCAGTTTGCGATGATAGGTAATGGCGAATCGATGAGCCTCGTCGCGCAGGTGGGTGACCACGGCCAGACCATCGGTTCCCCGGGCCAGCATGATGGGATCGCTCTGACCGGGCACGAAAAGCCACTCGTTCTCCTTGGCCAGAGCACAAAGCTGCACCGTGCCCAGCAGCTCGAACCGCTCCAGCACGCCCCGGGCCACTCCCAACTGGCCCTTTCCCCCGTCCACGACGAGCAGGTCCGGTAGCTCTCTGAATTTGGGATCGCCAGCCAGAAAAGCGCTGAAGCGGCGGGTGAGCACCTCACCCATCATCCAGAAGTCATCGGGCGTGTCCTTGGTCTTGATTTTGAAGCGGCGATAGCGATCGCGACGAGGCACCCCATGCTCAAAAGCAACCAGAGAGCCGACCGCCTGCTTCCCCTGAATGTTGGAGATGTCCACGCACTCGATGCGCCAGGGCTGCTCCTCCAGGGCCAGCGCCTCGCGCAGCTCCTCCAGGCCTTTACGGCGGCGCTCGAATCGTGAGGGGGTGAGCGCCTCGCGCATCACCGCCTGACGGCCATTCTCGCTGCACAGCCCCATCAATCGCTTCTTGTCACCGCGCTGGGGCACTCGCAACTCGACCGGGCGGCCACGCAACTGGCTGAGCCATTCAGCCAGAAGCTCGGGCTCGTCAGGCGGATGGCTGGTGAGGATGCGGCGTGGCAGGTAGCCCGCAACCTGATAGTATTGCTTGAGCACGGCCGCCATCTGAGCCGAGTCGTCCTGCTCACCGTGAGTTTCCAGCATTACGTGATGCTGACCCACCAGTTTCCCTTCGCGCACCTGCATGATCTGCACCCCCACCTCGAAACGGTGGGCCACCAACGCGACGTAGTCCTCGTCCTCGGGCTCGGAGAGCACCACCCGCTGCTTCTCACTGACCCGCTCGAGATCGGCCAGCATGTTGCGGAGCCGGGCGGCCTGCTCGAACTGCAAAGCCCTGGCCTGCTCGGCCATCTCCTGGCGCAGGGTCCCCATCAGCCGATCGGTATGGCCCTCGAGAAACTCCAGGGCCAGCTCCACCTGCCGGCCATACTCCTCAACCGTCACGAAGCGGGTGCAGGGCGCGGTGCAGAGCTCGATGTAGTAATCCAGACAGGGCCGCTCGCTCAACCTTGTCATCGGGATCTTGCAGGTGCGTATGCGAAAGACGCTCTGCAAGATCTTCATCGTCCGCCGCAGAGCCCCGGCATCCGGAAAGGGTCCGAAATAGCGATTCTTGCTGTCGCGGCGCGTGCGCACGAGCTTGAGACGAGGATAAGTCTCGGAGGTGGTTACCTCCAGCAGCGGATAGCGCTTGTCATCGCGGTATTTGACGTTAAAATAGGGACGGTGCTGCTTGATCAGATTGCATTCGAGCACCAGCGCTTCCATGGGGCTGGCGACCACGAAAGTCTCCAGGCCGGTCACCCGGCGCACCATGGCCCGAATGCGAGGGGTCAGGTCCTGGCCCGGCTGAAAATAGGAGCGCACCCGGCTCTTCAGCGAGCTGGCTTTCCCCACGTAAAGCACGCGTTGCTGCTTGTCGCGCATGACGTAGACCCCGGGGGCATCCGGGAGGCTACGAAGGGAGAGCTCCAGGGGGCTCATAGCTTGACCAGGCGTTTTTCCAGCTGCCGGGTAGCCGCCCGCAGCATGGGATCGTCCTCCCCCGGAGCGATGTCGGAATCTTCCAGCGTGACGTCGGGCGCGATGCCTTTGTGGTGAATGTCGCGCCCCTCGGGCGTGAGGTAGTGAGCCACGGTGAACTTGACCGCACCCCCGTCCTCCAGCTCCAACAGCTTCTGCACGCTGGCCTTGCCGTAGCTGGTCTCGCCCATCAAGGTGGCCAGATGGTGGTCTTGCAGGCAACCGGCCGTGATCTCCGAGGCCGAGGCCGAGAAGCGGTTGATCAGCACCACCATCGGCAGCGGATCCAGGTCGCGGCCGTTGGAGGTGTAGCTTTCGTTGCGCGCGGTACGACTGTTAACCACGCTGACGATCAGCTGGCCCTTGTCGAGAAAGTGCGAGCAGACCGACTCGGCCGCGGTTACGTATCCGCCGCCATTATTACGAAGGTCCAGAATCAGAGCTTTGACGCCCTTCTCACGCAGCTCGTCCAGCTCCTGGGCGAACTCCTGGTCGGTCTCATCGCCAAACATGCGAAGCCGCAGGTAACCGATGTCCTTGGCCAGCATCCTGGAGCTCACGCTGCTGACGTGGATGGTAGCCCGCTTGAGCCGGTGCGTCTGAGGCTTGCCTCGCGGACGCTGCACCGTCACGACGACTTCAGTTCCCTTCGGTCCCCGGATCAGGTTGGCGGCGTCCTCCACGCTCATGTTCTTGGTCGAGCGATCGCCAATCTTAACGATCAGATCGCCAGGACGAAAGCCCGCCTTCTCGGCCGGGCTCCCCTCGATCGGCTCGGTAACGGTGAGCCGATTGTTGTGACGCGGATCGGCCTCGATGTAGATGCCGATGCCCCCGAAGTTGCCGCCGGCCATCTCGGACTCGAACTCGGCATTCTCCCTGGGAGTCATTACATCGCAGTAGGGATCGTCCAGGCTCTCGACCATGCCCCGCAGGGCGGCATAGGTCAGCTCTTCCCGGCTCACCTTGCCCTGCGAGCGCAGCAGGCATTCCTCGAAGATGCCGTCAAAGCTCTTCAAGAGCTCTTCACGCCGGGTCCCGGCCAGCGAAGGGAGACCCTTCAGAGAGACCTTCTCATCCTCCAGGGCGGTCCGCATCCCTTTGACCCCGCCTTTGAGCAGGGCCAGCGGGGTCAGAGGCTTGACGTATTCGCCCTCCAGGGCTTCGAGCAGTTGGGCCACGTGACCCTGAGACCCGGGCGCGGCCGGGTGAAGCCGGTAGTAGGCGGCCTGGAAAAGCCAGGCCGACCCGCCCACCGCCAGGATCAGGATCAGCGCAACCCAGCCGGCCCGATAGTGACGCATCCTACTGGCCCAACATGGTGGAAATGTCGAACAGGATGGTCTTCTCGGCACCAGACGGATCTTTCACCCGCACTTCCTCGAGCAGGAAGCCGTCCTCATTGCGAACCTTGCGGTCGAGAATCTGGTAGGACTCGAGATAGTGCATCTGCTCGGCCACGCTGGAGACCCGAATGGCGTCCGGGAAGACCTTCCCGGCGGTAGAGGCGGTCTCGGGCAGATCCAAGAGCACGATCTCGACGGCTTTCTTGAGCTGCACGTCCTCGGACGTGCCGATTTTGTCTCCCTGCATCTCGACCTTGATGTCGGGCTCGACGCCTTTCTTGTGCAGGTCCTTGCCGGCGGGGGTGAGGTAGTGGGCGGTCGTCACCTTGATGGCCGAGCCGTCCGGGAGAGGATAAATCTTCTGGACGCTGCCCTTGCCGAAGGTCTTCATGCCGACCAGCTTGCCGGCCTGAAGGTCCTGAATCGCGCCGGCCGTGATCTCCGAGGCGCTGGCCGAATACTCGTTGACCAGGATGACCAGAGGCACCGTGCTGCGCATGTTGGGACGCGAGTCATAGCGAGTCTCGCCGGCAGCCCGCTCGTTGACGGTGACCACCCGGCTGCCGGTGGGCAGGAACTTGGAGCATACATCCACAGCCGTGCCGATGTAGCCGCCGCCGTTGTTGCGAATATCGAGCACGAAGGCCTCGGCCCCCTGAGCCTCCAGCTCACGCATGGTCGCCTCGAGCTCCTGATTCGTCTTCTCGCCGAAAAGGCGTAGCTTGACGTACCCGATCTTGTGAGCTTTCTCCTCGACCAGGTTGCCGCGCACGGTGGCCACCTGGATGATCTCGCGCTTCAGCTTGACATCGAAGGGATCGCCTGCGTTCTTGCGGCGAATGGTCAAGGTGACCTCCGACCCGGGCTTGCCGCGCAGGTGGGACTGGGCCTGATCGACCGTGAAGCCTTTGGTCGATTTGCCGTCGATCTTGATAATGACGTCGCGCGGCTTGAGGCCGGCCCGGGAAGCGGGGGTATCCTCGATGGGCTCGACCACGGTCAACCACTTCTCGTTCTTCTCGTCCAGCTCGATGTAGATCCCCAGACCCCCAAAATTTCCACCGCTCATCTGCTCTTTCAGCTTCTGATACTCCGAAGGGCTGAGGAAGACGGTGTAAGGATCGTCGAGCACCTTCAGCATGGACACGGTGGCCGTGTAAGTGAGCCACTGATCCTTCATCAGCTCGGGATGGAGGGCCGCCATCTGCACGAACTGGTTGGTGAAGGCCGTATAAGCCTCCTCGGTGGAGAGGTTCGCCTCCACGTGCTTGAGGTCGGCGCTGTCGATTTTCTTCTCGCTCAGGGCCGCCCTGAGGCCGTCGATGGTGCTGTTGACCAGCTTGGGCGCGGTCGTTTCATAAATGAACTCGCGCTGAACCAGGCCCATCAACTCGGTGACCATCGAGGCACCGGCTTTGGCCTTGTCGGAGGGGCCCGCCGCCAGGGCCGGCACCAGACTGGCCAGCAGCAATACGAGGACCATGGCTGAGCGGAGCCGCGAGGGGATGGTGTTGGTAGCTATCAAGTCTTCCTTCATCCTTCTTTCCTGGACTTACCGATCCATAGACGCAGAAACTTGCTGAATTGTTTCGCCGAAATCCCTGTCGGCTCCCGCTGCTTCACACCTGTCCGGCTATCTGCCTCCAACCCGTTCGAGCGAGGCATCTGAGCCGAGGGAGTCCTCGCAAGCAACCCGAAGGGACCGCTCATGAACGAATTCGAGCGACGCGTATCCGAATCGCGTGAGATGCGCCTGCTGGACCTGCCCGGCTACTCCGAGTGGTCGCGCTCCCACCGGCTTGAGTATCCCGAGGCGCTGGCCTACCTGGACGGCTTGACCGCCCTGATCCATCCCGACGAAGCAGCCGGGCCGCACGATCGTCTGTTTGAAGAGCTCTATCAGGAAGTGCTGACCGACTTCGGCCTGGACGTGGGAGAGGAAGCCAGCTTCGAACTCGACGACCTCGAGTCAGCCTGAAACGACCGTTGCCAGGCTCTCGAGATCACAACCGTACTGGCTGAAGATCACCTGTCCGATACCATAGCGCTCGGCCAGCTCTTCCAGCCGCTCGCGCACCTGCCCCAGGCTGCCGAAGAAAAAGAGCGGGCTGCAGGCCGCCTGCTCGGGAGAAAAGCCCCGGCCCAGGGCGGCCACCTCCTGGGCCGCCCGGGTGTCAGGCCCGACTGCACCGTAGTAAACAGGCAGGCTCAACTTCAGCTGGCGAAATCGCTCACCAGCCTGCTCGCGCACCCACTCCACCTGCTCGGCCAGACGCTGATCGGTATAGAGGTCAAACTCGGGCCCCAGACGCGCGTTGAAATTGACTCCGTCCGCCTGGCGGGCAGCCAGCGCGAGCAAGCGACGTCCACCCCCGCCAAGCATCAAAAGCGGCGGCGCCACACGGGGCGAGCACACGAACTCGCTGACCTGATAGTGCTCACCTGAGAAGCTGAAGGTCTCTCCCGACCAGGCTTGTTTGAGCAGGGTCACCGCCTCCTCCAGCCGACTCAAGCGCAGGCCGGGAGGGTCCAGGGTCAGGCCCGTGGCCCGATACTCCGCCTCCTGCCAGCCAGTGCCGAGGCCACACACCATGCGCCCTCCCGAGAGGAGCTGAAGAGTAGCCAGCTCGCGAGCCAACAATAGCGGATGGCGAAAGTCATTGGCGTAGACGAGACTGCCCAGACGCAGTCGGCTGGAGAGCTGGGCCGCCGTGGCCAGAGTCGGACCGACCGCCAGCGGCGTGCCCATGAGATGGTCAGGCCAGTAGACCGCTTCGAAACCAGACTGCTCGGCCCACGACAGGGTCGAGCGCAGCTCCTGGAGCGTGCTCACCCGGGAAGCCTGAAGCCCGAACTGCATGAGATCCCAACTTTGGACCCGGTCAAGTTGTTGTCCTTTGCCTTCTTGACAAAACCAATTATGCTCGTATAGAGTATAATTATAAAGTGTAAAGGAGACACCTCACCGATGTACAGCTGGGATGACTCGATGGAAGACTGGGCCCGACCCGGGGCCTACCGTTTCGACTCGGCTCGCTCCGGTGCTCGCGCCCGCGAAGCACGCGCAGCCGCCGCCGCGGGGCCGCGCACCTACGCAGTCCACCGTCCCGATGAGGCCCTGACCAGCCCGGCCAGGAGCCTGCAATCGACTTCCAAGAACCCCCTGATCGTGGCCGTGGACGTGACCGGCTCGATGGCCCACTGGCCGGCCGAGATCTTTGACCGCCTGCCGCTCCTCTACAACACACTCTCCCAGTATCGCCCCGATCTCGAGATCTGCTTTGCGGCCATCGGCGACGCCCACTGCGACCGCTGGCCCCTGCAGGTGACCAGCTTCTCGCGAGGCTTCAACCTGGAAACTCAGCTCAAGGCCATCTACGGCGAGGGCGGGGGGGGCGACGAGCCGGAGAGCTATGAGCTCTTCGCCTGGTGGGTCAATCACCACGTCACCCTGGCCCCCACCGAGGAAAAGCCCTTCTTGATCGTGTTCGGGGACGCGCCCATGCATCCCAAGGTCAAGAAGACTCAAGTGCGCGACGTGATCGGCGACCGTCCCGCCCAGGACAGCGATGCGCTGACCGAATGGAGGGCCCTGGCCACCCGCTACAACGCCTGGTTTCTGCGCCGGCCGGGCCGCCCGGGCGACCACGTCGACCAACAGTGGAGCCAGGCTGTGGGAGAGCAGCACATTCTCCACATCGACGATGAGAAGCGCGCGGTGGACTATGCGATGGGCCTGATCGCCCGTCATTGGGGATGCTACGCCGACTTCCAGGCCAACCTGGCTGCCCGCCAGTCGAGTGGCACCGTGGCCCGGGTCGACCGCGGCCTGGAGGTCGCCCTGACCCGTCGCCGGGGGCGCACGACGCGCCGGGCGGGGTGAGCATGATCGGCGCCATCGTCACGGTTCCTCCCTATGCCACCTTCCTCGAAGAGGTGGCCGCCCACCCCCTGGTTCAGGGCTTGCGGCTCAACACCGTGATGCCAGTCCAGGGCGACCTGCGGCCCATCCTGCGCCGGCTGGCAAATTGCGGCAAGCCGATCTGGGTGGACCTCAAGTCCCGCCAGCTTCGGGTGGTGGGCGCGGCCATCCCGCCCTTCACCGAGGTCCGGGTCAGCCACCGGGTGCAGTTCTCGGCTCCGGCCACGGCCTTCTTCTCGGATGGGCGCGAGATGGCCCGGGTCGTGGCTGCCGAAGGAGACCGCTTGATCCTCGAGGATGGCCCTCGCCGGCTGATCGGACCGGGTGAATCGGTCAACCTGGTCGCCCCCGACCTGACTGTGGAAGGCACTTTGACCGAGACCGACCGCGCCTACCTCGAGGCGATGCGGGAGCTGGGAATGAGCCAGGTCATGCTGAGCTTCACCGAGCGACCCGAGGATGTGGCCGAGGTGCGCCGTCTCCTCCCAGGAGCCGAGGTGGTTTGCAAAATCGAGTCCCAGCGTGGACTTGAGTTCGCCCGCCGCCATGGCCCGGGACACGGCCGCCTGATGGCCGCTCGAGGCGATCTCTACGTCGAGGTGGTCCGTCCCCATCGCGTGCTGGGAGCCCTGCGCCAGGTGCTTCAGGCCGATCCGCGGGCCATCGTGGCCAGCCGGCTGTTCGGCTCACTGGCTCGCTGCGAGGTGCCCGAAGCGGCCGACCTGGGCGATGCCGCGCACCTTTTGCTGCTGGGCTATCGCACCTTCATGCTGGGCGATGAGGTGTGTTTGCGCGGCCACACGGTGCTCTCGGCCCTGAACCTCCTTGAGGCCGTGGGTGGAGAGGTGCTGGCGGCATGAACATCTGCCTGGCTCAAATCGACAGCCGCATCGGCGACCTGGCCGGCAACCTGGATCGGATCCTGGCGGCCCACCGCCGGGCCGAGCGCCTCCAGGCCGACCTGGTGGTCTATCCCGAGCTGGTCCTGAGCGGCTATCCGCCGCGCGACCTGCTCTTCGAGCCCAGCTTTCTACCCGCCGTGGAGCGCACCCTCGAGCTGCTGAAAGCAGCTACCAGTGAGGGCCCGCCGCTGGTAGTGGGAACCCCCCTGCGCTGCCAGCAAGGCCTGCACAACGCCGCCGTGGTTCTTCACCGGGGTCGGCAGGTCGCGGTGCAGGCCAAGCGCCTCCTGCCCGGCCAGGATGTCTTCCATGAAAATCGCTGGTTCGTTCCGGGCCAGCAGGCTGAGGTTCTGAGCCTGCCAGGGCTACCGCCCTTCGAGCTGCGTATCTGCGAGGACCTCTGGGGCGAGTTGCCAAGCACCGACTCCACTCTGGTGATCGCTCTCAACGCCTCGCCCTATCGAGCGGGCATCCTGCCCCGGCGCCTGCAAGCAGCTCGCCGGACAGGCAAAAGCGTCTACTATTGCAACGCGGTGGGGGCCCAGGACGAGCTGATCTTCGATGGCGGCAGCTTTGCCCTGGACCGGGCCGGCAACCTGCTGGGCGCACTGGCGCGCTTCGAGGAGGAGGTCGACTTCCCCGTGGCTCGGTTCCAAGAGCTGAATCAGAGCGAAGAGCTGCGGCGCGCCCTGGTACTGGGCATCCGGGGATTCTTTGCCAAGAACGGTTTACGGCACGCCGTGCTGGGTCTCTCCGGAGGTATCGACTCGGCCCTGGTCGCCTGCCTGGCCGCAGAGGCTCTAGGCTCGGGTCGGGTCCGCGCCCTGGCGCTCCCCTCGCGCCACACTGACCCCCGCTCCACCGAGAGCGCGGCCGAGCTGGCCGGGAAGCTCAAAATTGCGCTCGAGGTGGTTCCCCTGGAGCCTGTCTACGAGCCGGCCCGGCATCTGCTGGGGGTGACCGGGACAGCGGCCGAGAACCTGCAGGCCCGCCTGCGCATGGTGGTCTTGATGGCCAGGGTCAATCAGATCTCCGGACTGCTGCTCAACACCAGCAACAAAACTGAGCTCACGCTCGGCTATGGCACCCTGTACGGAGACCTCTGCGGGACGCTGGGTCCCCTCAACGACCTGACCAAGCCTCAAGTTTACCAGCTGGCCCGACTCTATCCCGAGATCCCCGAGCTCATCCTCTCTCGACCTCCCAGTGCCGAGCTTTGCGAAGGCCAGATCGACCCCTTTGATTACCCCGATCTTGCTCCTCACCTCGAAGAGCTGGTGCAGAAGCAGGCCTGGTCACCCGAGCTGGCCCGTTCAGAGCATAAACGGCGCCAGGGGCCCATCGGGCTGAAGGTCAGCGAGAAGGCTTTCGGCACCGGTAGATTCATACCGGTGACCGCAAGAATGATTTACCCGCCTGAGGATTTTTGCTACCATAAGGAGCGTACGGGGGCTGCTTTGGAAAGGAGCCAGGATGGACAACCAGGGGCCCCCTCCCTGTATTTTGCTGGTGGACGATCAACCGATGAACCGGCGAATGCTGCAGAGCGCGCTGACCGCCCTGGGCTACGCGGTGGTCACAGCCAGCAACGGTCAGGAAGCCGTGGAGGCCTTTCAGGTATCGCGCTATGACGCGGTTGTAATGGATTGCCAGATGCCCATCATGGACGGCCTGCAAGCCACCCTGCTCATTCGCGCACTCGAGAACGGCTCTCGAAGAACGCCCATCATCGGCTACACCTGCCTGTGCAATCGCGACGAATGTCTGGCCGCCGGCATGGACGCCCACGTGCAGAAGACGGCCTCGCTTGACCCGGTCAAGAGCGAATTGCTGCGCTGGGCCCCCCTGGGAACCTGAGAGGCCCGCGCCCGCTGACCCCGAACCTCGTCCAATGGATTCTGCCGCCGGGGGTGCTCAAACCCCTCACCGAGCCAGGCTGTTGGTGGCCAGCATGCTCTGCACCTTCGTCGTCATCCGGGTGATGATGGGGATCTCACCCGATGCCGACTTCAACCTGGCCGGCTACAATATCCACCACCTCTACACCGGGTTGCTGCTGGTCGTGGGAAGTGGAGTTCCCCTGATTCTCTGGAGCCACCGCTCCCGGGCCACGGACCTGGCCTGCCTGATCTTCGGCTGCGGATTGTCACTGGCTCTGGACGAATGGGTTTACCTGATCGTCACCGACGGGTCCAACGATGCCTACCTGCTTCCGATCTCCTTCTGGGGCGGAGCCTTCCTGGTGTCGATGGCCTGTCTGTACACCGCAGCCCTGGCCAATCTTCGGCGAGGTCGATCCCGCTCAGCAAGAGGCTCCGACGAAACTCCCGCATGACGAACGGGGGCCACGAGCGGATGTAGAATCTCCAGAAATCCGAGGGGAGAGCCGCCCCGGAGCTGCGAATGCAGTCTCATGCGCAAGGCCCTGTTCCGCCTCTCTCTGACCCTGGCTCTGCTGGCCCCCGCGTGGGCCCAGGCAAGCTGGGACGAGATGGAGTCCAAGCACTCCCCCAAGGAAGTGAGCGAGATGCTCACCTCTTTGACCTTCATTAGCCTGAGACTGGGCAGCTTTCGAGCCGCCGAGCAGCTGATCACCGTCAACCAGACGCGCCTGGCCCGCACTGGCGTGCCCGAAGGGTGGGACCTGTTGCGTGGCGAGCTGGCTCTGGCCCCGCTGATCGAAGCCCTGGGACAGGGCCGGTTCGACAAGGTTCTGACGGACGGTCCCAGAGCCATCCAGCGAGCCCGCAAGGCCGGTCGGGCCGACCGCGAGCTGAGCCTGACCCTGATCTTGCTGCAAGCCGCCCGAACCTCGGGCCGACCCGGGGTTCTGCAAGAGCACCTGCCTCGAGCCCTGATGCTGGCTCGAGCCAACACCAGCGCAACCGGTCGAATCGCTCTGTTCGTCTTCGAGACTATGGACGCCGAACGACGCTTCCGACTCAAACCTCCCTCGAGCGCCGAGCTCGACGCCGCCCGCGAGCAGGCCTGGAGCAGCTTGCGGGGGCTGGTGGTCGACCAGGATTATCAGCGCAACTCCCTGATCGAGGCGCGATTGTTGCCCGAGGCGATCGTTTTCTGGTGGCAGCAAGCCCTGGCCGTCAACGGGCTGGAGAGCATGGTCTCCTGGCTCGAGCCCGACCTGGGCCAGTTGCAGAAGACGTTCTTGTATGAGCAGCCCGACAAGCCGCCGGTGGAGTTTCTGCGAGAGCTGAACCTGCAGGGCGCGGTGGCCGTCATGGAGTCGGGCATCAACGGGCTGGAGCTTCTCGGCCGGGCCAGCCTCATGGCCGGACCCGAGGCCGAGTCCGAAGTGCTCAAGCAGTGCTACCAGCTGGCCGAGCAGGTCGACGGGCTGTACGACGAGCTGAGCGCCATGGAGAACGACCTGAAGAAAAACCTGCCTCTCCTCTCGGAATTCAGCTTCCTCAAGGGCGACCTGGCTTTCATCAAGGCTCGCATGCACCAGCTGATCGTGCGACAGCTCGTGGACGATCTCAAGACTGGCCAGTCCAACCCCGGGCAGCTGGCCGAGATCCAGCGCCAGATGACCATAGCCTCGCAAGCCATGGAGTCTTCCGAGAATCGGGCCCTCAAGCTCGAGCTCGACTTCGACCGCCTGGCCACCTTGATCACCACCCGCCCCCAGGGCTGGCTGGGCCAGGCTCAGAGCCTGCTCCAGAAAATGCTGCCCTCCCTGGAGAGCATCGGTTATCGCCCGGGCCTGGTGCGCGCTCTGACCCTCAAAGGGAAGCTGCTGGCCGACCAGAAAAGCATCCCCGAGGCCATCGCCACGCTCGAGAAAGCAGTAGGACTGGTGGAATCCTATATCGTCGAGGTCGGCGGGGGGGCCGAAACAGCCCAGCGTCTGCGCAGCGACGCCCGCGACCTCTACGAGCTCTTGACCCGCCTGCAACTTGAGTCGGGGCGGGGGGAGGAGGCAGCCGACACGCTCGACCGCTATCGCCAGCTCAACTCGGCCTCACAGTTCGGCATGCAGGACCTGACCCCGCGCTCGAAAAAGACCGAGGCCCTGGTGCTGCGCGCCACCGAAGCCCAGACCCGATTTCAGGCCACGGAGGCCGCCAGTCTCAATTACGCCAGCTCAGGCGTTTCGCGCCTGGCCGACACCAAACAAGATTATTACCGGGTGCTCCAGCAGATCCAGGACCAGGATCAGGCTTATGGCCGCCTCCAGGTCCGGCCCAAGACCTTCTCCAAGGTGCAAAAGTCGCTCCCCGAAGGCACCATCCTGGTGCAGCTGTTCCCCTCCGAGGACCATCTCTATCTGTTCGTGGCCACCCGCGAGGCCCTCAAGGTGCGCCGAGTGGATGTCAAGGGCGAAGAGCTGACCAGCCTGATTTCCCAGTTTCGCCAGCAGGTAAGCACCTTCTCGCGCGGCGCCGATGGCACGACGCCCTTCAAGCTGGAGGACGACCCTGCTCTGAGCGCCTGCCTCAAGTCTCTCTCGAGCTCGTTCCTCGACCCTCTGGCCGAGGACCTGAAGGGGAAGAAAGTGGTGGCCTTCGTGCCCACCGGGACTCTCAGCTATTTTCCCTTCCAGGCCCTGCCCTATGGCCAGGGCTATCTGATCCAGAGCATGGAAGTGGTGACCCTGGTCAAGGCCAGCGACCTGGATCAATTGCACCAGGCTCCCGGAGAAGGCGGCGGATCGCTGCTGGCCCTGGGCGACCCCGACGGCAGCCTTTTGGCCGCACGCCAGGAAGTGGTCAGCCTGAAAGAGCTGTTCCCCGAAAGCAAGGTCTGGGTGGGCCCGGAGGCGACTTCCGAGCGCCTCCAGAGCCTTGCTCCCGGCATCGGCTACGTGCACCTGGCGACCCACGGCATCCTGAACACCCGTGACCCACTCCAGAGCTATCTGCTGGTGGCGGCCAACGGCAAGCATTCCGACCGGCTCACCGTCAGCGAGATTGCCGGACTTGACCTGGAAGGGGTCCGGGTGGTCACCCTGTCGGCCTGCTCCACCGCCCTGGCCGAGAAGACCCCGGGGGTCGGCACTGAGCTTGCCAGCCTGGCCGATGCCTTCAGCTACGCGGGCAGCCCGACCCTGGTGGCCAGCCTGTGGAAAGTAGCCGACCAGCCCACTCGGGAGTTGATGCTGACCTTCTATCAGGGACTCAAAGCTGGACAGGGGCGCGGACAGGCCCTGCGCCAGGCTCAGGTGAGCTTGCTCGAGCAGCCGCGCTACGCCCATCCCTTCTACTGGGCCCCCTTTACCCTGATGGGGGACTGGCGCTGACCCGCGTTGCGCTTTGAGATCCCCCTCTACATACAAGGTCAGGGCGGCAAACAACCAGAATACCGCGTTCGCCCCCTCTTTTTCGCTCGCCCCGAGGAGAGCTCCAGGCTCTTGCATCAGGCCCGCTCTCGCCTGATTCAAAATCTGCGCAGCCACCTCGACGCCCTCGGCCGCCTGGACCGCAACGAAGAGCTGGCCCGTTACAGCTACTGTCCGGAGATCGACGAGAATCTGCTCGACCTGCGCTTCGAGCATAGGAAACGGACCGCCAGGGTTCGCCTGCTGGTGGTCACCTTCCGGGCTTTGGGTCGGCGCCTGGCCTTCAGTCCTTCGCTGCCGGAGGAGTGGTTCGAAGTCCA
>QWHO01000042.1 GCA_021404945.1 bacterium CPR1 | reverse complement strand
GCTCGACGCCGATGCGCCCGATGCGGCCGGTTAAAGGCATGCGCACCGGGTAGGTGCGGCCTAAACGGGTGCGGGCCTCCTCCGAGAACGACTCCACCAGCTCTCCGCGCCGCGGCGAGAGCACCTCCACCTCACGGGGCGGGGCGCAGGCCACCAGCAGCAAGAGCAACCACGCAAAGCGTCTCATTCGCGCGTCTTGAAGACCTCCAGCCAGCGGGTTCGGGCCAGCACACCGTAGACCACCAGCATGGCCAGGCTGATAAATCCCATCATGAGCAGGCCCGAGCGCATCAGCACGTGGGGCTCTATCAGCTCGGGCAGGCGAAAAAGCTCGGTGGAGTAGAGGTCCACCACCGAGCGGGTGAAGACCACCCCGCCCCAGATGCCGAAGAGCACTCCCAATGTGTTGACCAGGTAGCTCTCGCCGGCAAAAATTCCCATGATCTCGGTCTTGGTGTAGCCCAGCACGCGGAAGGTGCCGATCTCGCGCTCGCGCTCGGCCAGCGAGACCAGGGCGGTGTTGAGCACGCCCCCGAAAGCCAGGCCCCCGGTGAACAACACCAGGATGCCGAAGAAGACGCCCAGGTTGCGGCCGATGGTGTCCTGCAGCAGGGTCAGGGCGCGTACCCGGCGCTCGGCGCCCAGCACGTAGGGGCGCCGGTTCAGCTCCTGCAACAGGGAAGGGCCCGGGTCGCGGTGATAGGTGGAGAGCAGCACCGAGTTGGCCACCCACTCCTCACCCAGCAGGCGGCTGAGGTACTCCAGGCGGGCGTAGGCCGCCAGCCCGACGTAGGTATCCGCCAGAGCGGCCACGGGGGCCTCCACCACCTGGCGGCGGCCGATGAGGGGCCGCAGACGCACCCGGTCGCCGGGCTGAACATGAAGAACCTCGGCCAGCTTGCGCGAGAGCACCAGGCCCTCTTCGGGCAGGGGCACCTCCTCTCCCCGGCTGTCCACCGGGCGGTAGAGCACGTGCCCGGCCGTCATCCCCGTCACGCCCACGCGCTTTTCGTAGGGGCCGTTGGAGAGCGTGCAGCTGACGGCCAGTTGGGGCTCGACCCGGGCCACCTGGGGCAGGCTGACGAGCTCTTGCAGAAGGCCCCGGCCGGCCGGCTCGCGCAGCCCCACGCTCACGTCCTGGCGCGAGGAGATGGAGAACTCGTGCGCGATCATGGCATCCACCGCCCGCAGCATGCAAAGCGACTCCACCATCAGCGCCGTGGCCACGAAGGTGGTGGCGAAAGTGACCAGCGAGCGGTACGGGTTGCGCAGCACGGCTCGCAAGATCAGCTTGATCGAGAAAGGAAAGTGCTTCCAGATTCCGGGGATCAGCCATTCCAGGAAGACCCGGCCGCCCCGCTCAGGAGGCGGGGGGCGCATGGCCGAGGCGGGGGCCAGGCTGGAGGCGGTCCAGGCCTCGCGCAGGGTGCCCAGCAGCGGGGCCAGCACTCCGGCCAGAGCGCTCTTGAGCATGACCTGCGGATAGGGATGAGGGGTCAGGCCGGGCAGCTCATAGAAGTTGCGGTACAGCCCGACCATGGCCCCCTGGATCCAGGAGCCGAAGGAAAGCCCGACGACCACCGTGGCCATCCCCACCGCCAGGGCGTAGCCGAGATAATGGCCCATGACCTGCCAGCGGCTGTAGCCCAGGGCTCGCACCGTGCCGATGAAGGTGCGCTGCGAGGCCACGATGCGGCCCAGCACCACGTGCAGCACGAAGGCCACCACCGCCAGGCAGATGACCGGCAGAATGGTGGCGCTGCGCTGCAGCTCCTGCAGCTCGTTCTCCAGGAACTGCACCGAGGGGGCCTCGCTCATGGGGATGGAGATCATCACCCCGTAAGGGTCGAGTTTGTCCTCCAGCAGGCTCAGAGTGGCCTTGAGAGGGGCTTTGCGCGGGTCGTGCACCCGGCCCAGGATCTCGTTGCAGGCGCCGTCCAGGTCGGCCCATTGCTGCAGAGCCCGGTGGGGCAGAAAGATGACCGCCGTACGCGAGGGGTCGGGTACGATGCCCCCGGCCGGGGGCAACACGTAGACGAACTCGGGAGCCATGACCGTGCCGGCAACGACCAGCTCGTGCTGCTCGCCCATGATCACGGCTCGGAATCGATCGCCCGGGCGCAGCTTGTGGGCCCGCGCGAAGGCGTCGTTGACCAGGGCCTGCCGGCCCGAGGAGTCCTCGAACCAGCTCCCCTTCACCAGAAAGACGTCGTTGAAGACCGGCCGCGGCGGCGAGGGCAGCGAGATGGCGGTGGCCTGCACCGGCTCGTCCACGCCGGTCAGCTCCAGCCGGGCCGGAATTCTGACCCTCCCTTCCACAGCCACCACCGGCTCGAGCCGGGCGAGCTCGGACAACACCCGCTCGGGGGCGCGCTTGAGACTGATCGAGAAGTCGGCCAGGCGATAGTCGGCGTAGAAGCGGTTGCGGGCTGCCTCCAGATCGCGGTAGACCGAGTCGAACCCGCCGAAGGAAGCCACCCCCAGTGCTCCGATCAGCACCAGGGCCGCCAGCGAGCCCAGCCGGCCGCGCAGGTCGCGCAGCAGCTTGAGGGTCAGCGGGCTTACCACTCGATCTCCTCGGGCGGAATGGGCTCTTTGTTCTCGGTCAGGCTCACGATGCGCCCATCGCGCAGGCTGGCCGCTCGGTGGCCCATGCGCGCCACCGGCTGGCTGTGGGTGATGATGATGACCGTCATATTGAGCTTGCGGTTGACATCCCACAACAGCCGCAGCACCGCCCGGCCGGTGGTGGAATCGAGGTTGCCGGTGGGCTCGTCGCACAAGAGCAGGCGCGGGTTGGAGGCCAGGGCCCGGGCGATGGCCACCCGCTGCTGCTCGCCGCCGCTGAGCTGGGAGGGGAAGTGGTCGGCCCGGTTCTCCAGGCCCACCATCCGCAGGGCCTGGAGGGGATCCATCGGCTGACGGGCGATCTGGGTGGCCACCTGCACGTTCTCCAGTGCCGTCAGGGTGGGCACCAGGTTGAAGAACTGGAACACAAAGCCCACATTGTGGCGCCGAAAGCTGGTCAACTGCGAGTCGGAGGCTCGGGTCAGGTCTTGATCCTGGAAGCGGATGTTGCCTCCCGAAGGTCGGTCCATCCCGCCGAGCAGGTTGAGCAGCGTGCTCTTGCCCGAGCCGGAGGGGCCCAGGATGACCAGGAACTCCCCCTCGCGGACCTCCAGATCGGCGTCCTGCAGGGCGGGAACCTGCACCTCCCCCATCTGGTAGATCTTGCTCACGTTCTTGACCTCAAGCAGGGATTGCTTCACTGGAGCGCTCCCAGCAGGAAGGTGGCCAGGACGATCTTGGTCAGCATGGCCACGGGAAAGACGGAGGCGTAGCCCACCTCAACCCCATCCGAGCCAGCCAGAGCGCGCGCGTATGCCAGCGCGGCGGGCTGGGTATGGGCTCCGGCCATCACTCCGAGCAAAGGAACCAGGTTCTCACCCAGCCAGACCCGCCCTCCGACGACGAGCAGCAGGGCCGAGCTCAGCGTCACGGCCGCTCCGGCCAGCAGCAGACCCGGCCCGTGGGCTTTCAGAGCAGGCACGAACTGGCCCCCGGCCGTCAGCCCGACGGTGGCCAGAAAGAGCACCAGGCCGACGTGGCGCAGGGTCAGGTTGGCTTCCAGCGACATCGTCCAGATCAGGTTCCCGGTGCGCCCCAGCCGACCCAAAACGAGTCCCGCCACCAGTGTCCCGCCGGCTGCTCCCAGGCTGCCTCCAGTGGGCAATGGGAGGCTGCCCAGCAGCACTCCCGCCACCATCCCCACCGAGACCGAGAGGAGATCGGGATGCACGGCCGCCTCCAGCGAGTCGCCGAAGAAGCGCTCCAACTCGGGTAGTCTGTCAGGCTGGGCCACCACCCGCACCACATCGCCCAGAGCCAGAGCCAGACCGGGGTCGGCGGTCATCTCCAGGTCTCCCCGGCGCACTCGGGTGATGGTGCCGTCAAGCACCAGCTCCCCGAGCGGAAGACCCACGATGGCACGGTTGGAGACGAAGAAGCGCCGGTAGGACAGGGCCGGGTTGGTTTCGGGATGCTCCGAGGAGGGCTCGCCCAGCAGCTCCTGGGCCCGGGCATGCATGTCCTCAGTGCCCACGGCAACCACGATGTCGCCCGGGGAGAGCACATCCTCGGGGCCCACGCGCTCGAGCCTCCCCTGGTGCAGCCGGCGGGAGATCACCAGACCGCATTCGCCCTGCAGCCAGTCTGCTTCGAGCTGGTTGCCGTTGGGCTTGAGGCGGGTGACCCGATAGGTGCGGGCCAGCACCTTTCCGCCCCCGCAGGTTTGTCTCCACTTCTCGACCTCGCGGCCCAGGCGACCCCGACTGAACAGGTGCATGACCAGGAACAGACCCAGCACTCCGAAGGGATAGGCCACCGAGTAGCCCACCACCGGCCCGCTGGCGTCGCGCCTGCGCTGCTGCAGATACTCCACCTGAGCGGCCAGGGCCGGAGTGTTGGTGACTCCTCCGCAGAAGAGCCCGGCACCCTCGGAGCGAGGGAGCCCGGCAGCCCGGGTGATTCCCAGCGCCACCAGGGCCGAGCCGGTCACGGCCAGCACCGTCAGGGCAGACAGGCGCAGCCCGCGCGGCGTGCGAAAGGCTTCAAAAACGCCTGGCCCGGTGGCCAGGCCGATACAGTAGACGAACAGGACCAGTCCCAGGGTGGAGACCGTGGGGTGGAGCTCGAGCCGGCCCGGCGCCAGTCCCCCTATCAGGATTCCCGAAAAAAGCACACCCGCCACGCCGAAGGAAAAGCGTCCCAGGCGCAGCGAGCCGATAACGTGACCCAGGCCGATGACCAGGAAGAGCAACAGGATCTTGTTGCTCTCGAGCAGGCTCACGGGGAGGACTTGGAGTCCTGGATGGGCAGGGTGCGCAGGTAGAACACCAGGGCCTGCATCTCGACGGCGTCCAACGGGCGCTCCCACCAGGCGGCCTCAGGCCGGGCCTCGAGACCTGTGTGGGCCAGCCCCCTGGTGATGACCTCCAGGATCCTGGTGTCGCTGAAATCGCGCAGGAGCCCTGAGGCCAGGTTGGCGGCCCTGGCCTGCACGTGCTGCATGAAGGGCCCATCTCCGTGGCCTTCGGGGCCGTGGCAGGCCAGGCAGCGCAGGCCGTAGAGCACCCGCCCCCGGTCGAGAACCTCCTGAATGTTGAAGGCCCGCGCGCTGGCTTTGCGATCGGGGTTGCGTAGCTCGCGCAGGTAGGCCACCAGATCGGTCATCTGGGCTGTCGAGAGGGTCAGCCCCCAGGCCGGCATGTAGCTCGTGCTGTGGGTCTTGCCTCCGGAGCGGATCAAATCGGCGAGTTGAGCGTCGGTGTGCTTGTCCTGGAACTGGGGATCGGACAGGTCCATGGGGCGCACTCCCGAGTCGCTGACCAGGCGAGCGGCCATGGGGCCGTCCCCCTGGCCGTCGAAGCCGTGGCAGCCGGCGCAGTAAGCCGAGTAGAGCGGCAACCCGCGGTCGGGGTTGCCACCTGAGAGCTGGGGATTGGCCCAGGTCGGGGCCGCGAGAAGGAGGAAGAGAAGGATGAGCATTTTTTTCATGAGGACACCGCCTGATCGGTGAGATGACTGTTGGCTTCCAGCAGTGCACCCCGACCGCGCACCAGCAAGACCGGGCACTCGGCCCGGTGCACGACGCGCTCGGCCACGCTGCCGAAAAAGCCGCCTCCCTGGCTGGCCATGACAATCAAATCCTGGGTTTGCTCCAGAATCCGGTCAGCCGGAGAGCCGTGGCGATAAGTGGTCTTGACCTTGTAGCCCTGGGTCTCAAGCTCTCTGGCTTTCTCATCGAGATAGCGCTGGTGCGACTCATCGAGATCGGCCCGAACCATGTCGGCCCAGGTGCTGGGGATCTCAGTGCTGGCGAAGGTCGGGTTGGGGAAGTCGAGCACGCGCATCAAGGTCAACTCGCTCTGATCCTGCCGGGCCAGCAGGCAGGCGCCTCCCAGGCTCTGCTCGGAGAGCGCCGTGCCGTCCAGAGGCACCAGGATTCTCGGGTAGCGAGGCCACTGGCCGGCCACGGCCAGCTCCACCTGCTCGCGGGCCTGAGCGGCGCTGATCTCGGGAGAGCGCACCAGCAGCACCGGACAGTGGGAGTGGCGCATGACTTTGTCGGCCACGCTGCCCACCAACCAGCGGCTCAGACCCCGGCGTCCGTGGGTTCCCATCACCACCAGGTCCGCTCCCAGCGACTCGGTCCAGCCCACGATCTCCTGGGCCGGCTGCCCCATGGCCATCTCCAGGCGCCCACCGACCTTCTCACTCAGAGTGCTCAGATAGGCCCGGTGGAGCTCAGGCCAGCTGCTCTCGACCTCGGCCAGCAAATGAGCGGGAACGGCCGAGGCCAGGTCTTCGCGCACCGAGGCTAACACCAGCTCGGCTCCCGAGCGGCTCGCAAGGCCCAGGGCATGGGGAAGGGCGGCTTCCGCCAGAGGCGAGCCGTCCAGGGGAACCAGGATTCTCCTCATGCGCTTCTCCTCCTCATGTGTTGAGCGTTACGTGCTGAAGGTTTTGCCTCTCCTTCGGGGGCGCCTGCATACTTCAGCACTTCACTTTAGAACTTGACCGATTCGTGCTCGCTGGTCAGCCCGAGCAGATCGATGGGGCTGACCAGGCCCAGCACCTGGTTGTGGTAGGTCACCACCAACCGGTGGATGCGGTGCTGGCGGAACAGATCCACTGCCACCTTCACGCGCATGCCGGCCTCGATGGTATGCACCTGTCGGGTCATGATGGTCTGCACCCGCCCATCGTCCTCCGGACGAGGGAAAGCCAGAGATGCGGCCACGTCCGAAAGAGAGAGCAGGCCTA
Organism: bacterium CPR1; assembly: GCA_021404945.1. Taxonomy (GTDB): domain Bacteria; phylum Vulcanimicrobiota; class Xenobia; order Xenobiales; family QWHO01; genus QWHO01. Next base: position 14,249 of record QWHO01000042.1, on the reverse strand, counting down.
CCAGTAAATGATCCGAGTCGATCACGGGAGCTCCGGTAATCTTACGTCGCACGCACTCGGCCACGAACTGCTTGACGTCCATGTCGGGAGTGACGCAAAAGACATCTCGTTCCATGACATCGCGAATTCGAAGGTCTTTCATAGCTTTAGCTTAGTGGCTCCCCCCGGGCTCGAAAATGACCTGAATCAGCTCTTCCTCGCCGCCAGCCAGACAACCCCCACGGGGGGCTCGGGCAACTCGATCCGGTGGGTGATCTCGGTCAGGTCAGAGGAGAGGTGAACAAGCAGGTGCGGGTCTTTCAACCCGATCCAGAATCCCCCCTGCCCATCCCGGGCGGCACAGGTGGGAGTGCCCGGGAGAGCCCCCGAGGTGGGGTGCTCGGGCAACTCCAGAGCCAGCACCCGGTTTTCCAGCAGGGCCAGGCCAGGGCTGAGCGCGTGGACCATCCCGCCGGTCTTCAGGCGCTCGATGGGAGCCAGGCTTGCATCTACCCGGATCAGCTCGGTGCCCTGGGCCACCCACCAGCCTCTTCCCCCCGCCAGCTCGATCGGTCCCGACAGGGGGAGCTGGCTCTGGAGCACCAGCTCGTCCTCCTTCATCAGGATCAGGCTCAGGGCCCCCATCTGAGGCTCGGACAGGAGGGCCAGAAGGTTTTCCGAGCTTCCTGCCGGCAGGGCGCGGCTGACGTAGCGGCTGACGGGAACAAGATAGGTGGCCTGATCGGGGCACTGGATGACCAGCAGGCTGCTGCGCTCTTTCTGCAAGACGAAGAGCCACATCCCATCCGGGCTCAGCTCCAGCTGATCGGGGCTCCCGTCGGTCGTCAGGTGTCGGGCCTGGAAAGTGCCGTCGTCCAGAACCTCCAGCAGGGCTGCCTGCTTGCGGGCAAGGTAAAGATACCCCCCGCCTCCGGCCAGGTCGGTGAGGGGGGAGGCAAAAGAGAGGTCGCGCAGCCGCTGGCCGCTGTCCTGGTCGAGCACCAGCAAGCGCGAGCCAGCTGCCACGGCCACGGCCGCGGCCTGCCGGGGCGGGAGGGGTCGGCTGAGCCAGCTCCACGCAGCCAGAATCGCGATCAGAAGCAAGCCCGCCGCCGTGAGCACGATGGGGGTGACCCGCTGGCGGCGAGCGTCCAGCCAGGGGATGCGAAATCCCTCCAGGGGAGGAGTGCGGCCGATCCTCCGCTCGGTCATCAGTACCCGGCCTCGCTCCTCCAGCGACTGACGCAGGCTGGCAAAGTCGGTGTAGTTCTGGTCGGCCCGCTCCGACAGGCAGCGCCCGATGACCCAGGAGAAGGCCGTGGCCACGGGCTGAGAATTCTTTGTCCAGCTTTCAAGCAGTCTCCCGTAGGCCTGGAAGGAGGCCAGCAGGTCGGGAGGGAGGTTTTCCCTCCAGATCAGCCGGTCCAGACCCGGGTCGACCAGAACCAGCACACCGTCTTCTCGTAGGATCCAGGCCTCGGGGTCGAGGCTATCGGAGGCCAGGGGATGGCCGGACTTGAAGAGGAGCTCGGCGACCGTCAGAGCCTGACAGGCCCACTGGTGGACCTCCTGGTAGGTCGGCGGCTTGTCGCTCCAGCGCACCCGGGTTTGGAGCCAGAACCCGGGGGTCTCCAGCCAGAAGAGATAAGCATGCGAGCCGGTCAATTCCAGTTGCAGGATGGGGGCCAGCGACGGGTGCTGCAGGGCCTGCAAAGATTGTACGGCGGCGCGCAGCTCGGCCTCGTTCTCGGGTGAGAAGCCCGGGGGCAGCTCGATCTCCTCGGCCCTCCCGCGCTCGCCCTGGTCCCCCACCACCTGATAGACCACCCCGTGGGGCTTGCGAGAAAGCAGCCGCTCTACCCTCCAGCGCCCCAGCCGGGTGCCGGGAGACTGGCTCACGGCTTGATTCGGGCCAGCAACTGGGCCGAGTCGACCGGCTTGCTCAGGTAGGTATCGGCCAGCGGATCATGCCGTTCGGCCCGGTCGCTGAGGAAGACCAGACGGGTGCTGGCCATGCCCAGGCTGGAGCCAAGGGTGCGGCCCAGCTCTGGCAGGTCCAGGCTCGTGAGCGCAAGATCGGCCAGGATCACATCGGGTTTCTGGCTCCAGATCAGGGCCAACGCTTCCCGGGGATCCGAGCTGACCAGCAACTGCCAGTCCTGACTTTGGACCACTCCGCCCACTTGCTCCACCAGCGGTTCATCCTGGCTGAGCAGCATGATGCGCCGGCGGTTGTCCGGCGGGCCGGGTCGAGGCGAGCGACAGTGCGGGCAGACCAACCAGTCGGCCTCCACGTCCTGGTGGCACATCGGGCAGTGCAGTTGGAGATCAGCGCCGCAGAAGACGCAGACCCCAAGCTGGGTCGGCACCGGCCGATGGCACTGAGGACAGGAGCGGCCACCCGGGGAGCGCACCGTGATGGCGCGCAGAACTTCGCTGAGGCTGGTCAGGCCCTGACTCACCTTGGACAGCCCGTCTTCCAGCAAGCTGCGGGTGCCCTCTTCGCGGGCGGCCTGGCTGATCAGGATTTCCCGCGGGTCAGAGAGCAGGATCTCTCGGATGCGGTCGCTGACCAGAATCAGCTCGAACAGGCCGATGCGGCCCTTGTAGCCGACGAAGTCGCAGGCCGGGCAGCCGTTGGCCACGTAATCGCTCCTGGGTACCGGCTGCCCGGCCAGCGAGAGCAGCCGGGCGGCCGCGGGCGTCACCGGACGCTCCCAGCGGCAGGCCTGACAGAGCCGCCGAACCAGGCGCTGGGCCACCACGGCCAGCAGACTGGAGGCGACCATGTAGGGAGGAATGCCCATGAGGATGAGCCGGGTGACGGTGGAGACGGCATCATTGGTGTGCAGGGTGGAGAGCACCAGGTGACCGGTCTGGGCTGCCTGGACGGCGATCTCGGCCGTCTCCAGGTCGCGGATCTCGCCCACCATGACGGTGTCCGGGTCCTGGCGCAGAATGGAGCGCAGAGCAGTGGCGAAGGTCAGCCCCGCGCGCGGATTCATCTGCACCTGGTTGACCCCCTCCAGGCGATATTCGATCGGGTCCTCCACGGTCACCAGATTGTCGGCTTCCACGTTCAAGTAGCGCAGGGCCCCGTAGAGAGTCGAGGTCTTGCCCGAGCCGGTGGGGCCGGTGGCCAGCACCATTCCCTGCCCGGCCCCCAGAACTGACTGCAGGCGGGAGAAGTCCTCCGGCGTCAGGCCCAGGGCATCGAGGTCGACCACGACCTTCTCCGGGTCGAGAATGCGCAGCACGATCTTCTCGCCGTAGTGGGTCGGCAGCGCGCTCACCCGCAGGTCCACCTCGCGCCCCTCCAGGCGCACGCGGGTGCGCCCGTCCTGGGGTTTGCGCGATTCGGAGATGTCGATCCCCGAAATCAGCTTGAGACGCGAGATTGTCGACCCTTGAATGCGTTTGGGCAGGGAGACCACCGTGCGCAGGTAGCCGTCGATGCGGTAGCGCACCCGGAGCTTCTCTTCCAGGGGCTCGACGTGGATGTCCGAGGCGCGCATGCGGATGGCGTCGGAGATCAGCGAGTTGACCAGCTGGATGATGGGGGCGCTGGGGGTGATGTCTTCTTGCTTCTCCTCTTCCTCCTCGGGCTCGTGCAGCAGCTCGAGCTCGGAAGACTCGGGAATGCGGTGCAAGATGTTGCTGATCAGGGTATCCACCGGTCCCAGGCGCCCCTGCAAAGCATCCTCGATTTCGCCCGGAGGGGCGATGACCCGCTCCACGTGGCACCCGGTCTTGAAGCGGACGGCGTCCTCCGCCATCACGTCCAGGGGATCGGCCATGGCCAGGGTGATCTTGTCCTCGTGGCGGTCCAGGGGCAGGATGCGGTAGTTGCGCAGCACCTCCATCGGGAGCAGGGCCATGAGCTCGGAGTTGAGGTCTTCGTAAGCGATGTGGCGGCAAGGCAGACCCGTTTCGCTGGCCAGCCGCTGGCAATCAGCCCATTGCTCTTCTGGCGTCCTGGTCATCTCTGCTCCCGGATGGGAACGACCAGCACCGAGCTTTCGGCGTAACGGGCGACTTGCTCGGCCACGCTGCCCAGCAACCAGCGCTTGAGACCGGTCCGTCCGTGAGAGGTGATCACGATCAGATCGGCGCGCTGGGCCAGAATGCAGCCGGTCGCCTGGCCCTCGACCACCCGCCGGGTGGTGTGGGCTCCCGGCACGGTGATCGCTTCTAACTCGGCCTTGATAGCCTCGGTAATCGTTTCGCGCTCCTGCACCGAGAGGGGGATGCCCTCGAGCTCGGCGCAGCGCAAGAGATCGACCTGGCTGTCCGGCTCGGCCAGGGTCGAGGCCACCGAGATCGCCTGGAGCGAGTCGGGAGAGCCGTCCAGGGGCACCAGGAGCCGCTGCCAGGCGGTCTCGGCGCCGCGAACCAGCAAGACCGGGCAGGAGGAGTGGCGCATCACCCCCTCGGCCACGCTGCCGAGCAGGAAGCGCCCGCCGCCAGTGCGCCCGTGGCTGCTCATGACGATCAGGTCGACCGCCTGCTCGGTTACGGTCTCGATGAGCTCGCTACGGGCCCCGCCTTCCTTGAGCAGGGCCCGCACCGGAATGCCCCTCGTCGCCAGCTCCTTCTGCCAGCGCTCGAGATAAGGCAGAGCGGCCTGACGAGAGGTTTCGGCCAGCCGGAAGGCCAGCATGGGCATGACTCCGGCCGGGGCCGGCATGGAGGGCTCCACCACCCGCAGCAGCAAAAGCTCGGACCCGAATCGGTGCGCCAGTCGCTCCGCCGTGGGCAGGGCGCGCTCGGAGAGCTCAGAGCCATCCAGGGGACACATCACTCGCTTGATTTTCATGGGTGCAGCTTACTCTGATAAGCCAACCGGGGAGAATGATCCTGCTCAGTCACCCGGACTGATTTTCGTCATATCTGTAACCCCTCGGGCGGACTAGCATGGCCTCGAGGAAATCCACCGCAAAGGACGGTGTTGTTGTGAGTCGATACACGAGAGGTTTTGCACTGGCGGTGGCCCTGATCATCGTGGCCATCGTCACCATCGTCGTCTTCATGGCCGTCAACGTGGCCAACCTTGAGTCACGCGCGGTCAGACAGGACGTCCAGGGGGCCCGGGCGCTGTATGCGGCCCGGGCCGGTCTGTCGATGGCCATGTCGAACTTGACCGGCCTTCGCGACCCCGACTGGGGGAATCCTGAGGTCACCATGGATCTCTCTCCCGGGCTTTCTTTCCGGGTGAGCGTGGTGCCCCATCCGAATAACACCGCCCCCCCGTTGCGCAGCCAGCTGGCCTGGATGGTGACCAGCACCGGGCTGGTCGGCTCTCCCCCGGCTCAGGTCCAGCGGACCCTGCAGGCCTTTGTCCAGCAGGAGCCCTTTTCTCGCTATGCCTATTTCACCGACCAGGAGCTCGGTCAGGGCAATCAGGTCATTCGCTTCGTTTCCAATGACGCCATCACCGGCCCCGCCCATACCAACGGCTTCTTCACCTTCGCCGGTCATCCTCGCTTTTCGGAGACCGTCCGTTCGGCCAACCGGGCTCTGCCCTATGACTCCAATGGCGTGCTTCAGGGGTATGACCCCTATTTCACTCCCGCGACCGGCCCGCCGAACCCCCAACCGGCACGCTACAGCAGCCCGGGCAACCCGGTCACCACCGACCCCGCCCTCTTCTACCACTGTGAGAATAACGGCTCCAACACGGTCAACGGACCGGTGGCTCTGGCCGGCAGCACCCAGTTCTCGATGGCCGGAGGCCAGGAAATCATTCCCTTGCCCGTTGATAACCAGGCCATTTACTCGGTAGCTCAGCAGAATGGCCAGCTGATCAGCGCTCCTCTTCCAGCCAATCCGGGCGCTCAGCACTACTCGGTGGCGCCCGACAGCGTCGTTTACCGAGCCGAGTATGACGAGAACACCGGCCGCATCACCAGCTACTCTCGCGATGGCAGCGCCATCACGGCACAGAATGCCCCCCCTGTCTTCAAGCTCACTTTCCGCTCTGATGCCACGGTGACCGGGGCCGAGGTTTACAGGTGGGACCCCAATACCTCCAGCTTCCGAGCCTGGAACGTGGCTGCCCAGGATTACTCCGCCAACCCCAGCGCTCCGACAGTCATCGACACGACCGCCCAGACTCTCTACGTGAACGGGACCTGTTTGCTGGAAGGCACGGTCAGTGGACGCACCACTGTGGGGGTCCGCTACGACGCCGGAATCATCGACAACCTGGTCTACCGTGAACGGACCAGGGACGTGCTCGGGATCGTGGCCAACCAGAGCATCATTCTCGAGAGCCGAATCAACACGGTTCGCGACCGCACCATTCACGCCACCATGATGGCTCTCAAAGGCTCCTTCTACGTGGACAAATACAGTCAGGGCAGCCCTCGGGGCATCCTCCACCTTCACGGAGGCATCATCCAGAGAGTGCGCGGCGCGGTTGGCACGGGCTCGGCCTCCACCATTGCAACCGGTTACGCCAAAGACTACATCTATGACGAGAAGCTGGTCTTCCGTCCTCCTCTCAACTTCCCCACCACGCCCAATGTCTACATCGTCAGTCTGAGAGATCAGGGGGCTGTAGGATCGTTATGAGATACACAAGAGGCCTGTCCGTCCTGGAAGTCCAGCTCGCCTTTCTGGTGATGATCGTGGTCGTACTCGCGCTGCTTGGCCTGGTGCCCGGCGCTGCTCGCCAGAGCGCCACCTCGAGCTCCTACACCCGGGCCCTCTACACGGCCACCCAGGCTATGGAGGGGTGCTTGCAACGAAATACCGAGGGCGATACCGGCAGCGAGCCCGCTCCCGAGGTCGCTCCCAGCGCCTTCGTCCGCTGGTCCACCTCTCCCGGACTCAATGCCAATACGCAGCGGGTACTGGTCGAGGTCACCTGGATCGAGCAGAACCGACCCATGCGAGTCGAGCTTGTCAGCCAGATCTACCAGTGAGGAAAGGGGCATCATCATGAAACGACAATCGGCAATCAGCCTGGCCGAGCTCTTGACGGCCATCTTCCTGTTCGGGCTGTTCGGTTTGATGGTGCTCGCCTCGCTTCAGCTGGCCCTGCGCCAGTGGACCTCGGTTTCGGGTCGGATGCGGGTCGCCCAGCAGGCCCGGTTCGTGCTCGGGGTCATGCAAGACGAGCTGCGGCAGGGAATTCCCTGGCGCGATGCCACCGACGGCTACCTGCGTGTGGGTGCCAGCACCGGGCCGACGGCGCTGTTGATGCCCAACGAAACGACACCGAGCTCAGATGTGCTCGAATTTACCGAGCCTCACCCTCAGTACTACCTGCCCCTCAGCGGCGGCTGGAACTCCGAGGCTGCGGCCAACTTTCGTAACGTCACTTACCGGATCAATGGTCTGGATGTCGTTCGCGAGGTGCGCACGCACGACAAGGTCCCACCTGACCCGCCCGAGGTCGAGGTCATCTCCAGCGCGCGCCCCGGAGCCACGGTCGCGCTGGCCTTCACCTATCTTAGCCCGAGCATGTGCGAGCTAGCGGTCACGAGCACTGCCGGAGACGATACCGAGACAGTCCGCACCCGGTGCTTCATCGTGGGCAAGTAGGGTCTGGAGGCTGGCGCAGGATTGCCCGGGCGATGGGTCCGGGCATTGGCGTGCTGGGCGGCTTCGAGGTCAGCCTCGACAGTCGCCCGCTGGACACCGGGGCGGCTCCCGGCTGCTGCACCTTGCTCGCCTATCTGCTGCTCTTCCCCCGGAGCCACTCCCGGGCCGATCCAGAAGAGTCGAAGTCCCGGATGCGCCGCACTGCAGGTTCGCTTCCACTGCCGCCTGCAATTCGGCCACGCTGGCAGGCGAGCACTGCGGGTTATCCTCACCCCGGGCCCCAGCTCACTCGACCACCTCTGACAGGGGAAGGCGGGTCGGTCGACCGAATCATCGCCTCGATGCTGTTGATGCCCCGCGCCGTCTGCCTGGTGGTGGACGCGCTCGAAGACGGAATCCCTCTTGAGGCTCGGGAGCTCGAGGCCTGCACTCTCGAGCTCGAGCGCCTGCAGAGCTGGCTTGCCGAGCAGGGGGATTTCTCCCTCGACGAAGCCGAGGAGGTCGAGTTTGCCAACCTGGCGGTCATCCTGGACGAGGTGCGGCACGCCTCCTCGACCGAGGGCTTCACCGACCGCGCCGTCGAGCTCTACGACCGCGCTCGCAGGCTGCGGTTGCGACGAGAAGCCCGGGCGCTGAGCGCTCACCCGGTGGTCAACGAGTTCCTGCAGGCCGGGTGGGCTTTTCTACGCCGTCGGGCCCCTCCGGCTGCAGTCCAGCGACGCATGCCGGCGGTGAGCGCTTACCTCGACGACGCTCGACGGCGTCTGGAGCGCTATCGATCCCATCTTCCGCCGGAGGTGGCGGGGGCTTTGGATCTGGGCTGGAGCCAGGCGGATCGAGCCTATACCGCTCTGTTGCGGCCGTCGGATCAGCTTGAATCGTTGCTCGGGCAGCTTCAGGAGGGGATCGAGCTGGTGCAGCACCTTTTCGCGCACGAGCGCAAGGTTGAGCGTCGGGTGCTGGCGCGCTATCAGAATTACCGTTTTCCGCTGGGAGACGAGTTCGAGATGGCCCTTGAGAGCGCTCCCGCGTGCTTTGCCTATCTGGCCGGGGAGGCCCTCCCTCGCCTGCGTCAGGAGTGGGAGGATCTGCGCGCCGAGCTGGTCTTGCCGCCCGAGCCGGGCGTCGAGCTTCCCTACCGGTTCGAGATGTTGCTCGACCACCTGCAGCAGTGCCTGGTGAGCGAGCAGGACCCTGTCCCTCTGCTACGCGAGCTGTCTGAGCTGTACGAGGCCATGCAGTCGGCGCGCCTCAAGAATCCCGAGCCCGGGACCCAGGCGGGCCTGCTCTGGGAGCTGTCGGCAGCGGCCCTGGCCGGACGCCTGCCCCGAGCCTACCTGCGGCTCTACCTGGAGCGGGGCGAAGCCAGCCACCCGTCTTTCTCGCAATTTCTGCGAACCGGCCTGGAAGCCGACCTGATGGTTGCTCTCCAGGGAATGCTCGAGCGCGTCGCCGAGCCGGGCAGCGTCCCCGAGAACTGGACCTGCCCCACCTGTCAGCGAGAGAACTTCTTTGCCACCCCGCGTTGCGGGGACTGCTCGGGTCTACGCCCTCAGACCGGCTGAGCTCGAGCGCTCACGGACCGGTCGGGCCGGTCGATAGCCCGACCTGACCGTTGCTGCCGATCCCGGTCAGCGCCGCCCGATTCGGGCCCGCAGGGGTGTTCAGCAGGATGTTGTCGGTGGTGTAGACCTCGCTCTGAGCGAAGCGGCCGTCTCCGTTGGTATCCGAGAGGACCCGGGCTCCGGCCTGCGCAAGCTCGTTCTGGCCCAGCTGCCCGTTGCCATCCCGGTCGTACTTCTCGGCGAACTTCTCGCGCATTTTCTGGGCCACCATTCCCTCGAGCCCGCCTACCTTGCCGTCGCCATTGAGGTCGCTGTCACCCGAGAAGACCTTGAGCATGGTTCGGGACTGCTCGATCTCCCTTGCGGTCATCTTGCCGTCCTTGTTCAGGTCGAAGGCCAGCACCCCGTCGTTGCGGTCGAAGGTTCCGTTATTGTTGAAGTCGAGCGCGTAGCCCTGCTTGTTCTGGCCGGCGACGTTGGCGTAGGTCGCGTTGGGGATGGCCTGGGTCACGCCTGGCTGCACCGGTGGGGCCTGAACCCCCTCGCCGGCCACCTTGTGGTTGATGTCGGTGAGGGGAAGGAGCTGGGCCAGTTGAGTGGGTCCGAGCATTTGTGCAGGCCTCCTCGCGTTCGCTTTGGATGTCTTGATTATCCGGCCTGGGCATGGACCAATGCTATGCACTTTTCCGTGAACTGGATGAACTTATTGTTTCCGAGTGTTGCCAATTGAAAAAACCTGACTTTACGCTGCCGTCAGGCGCGAAGGTGACTCTCGTTCCCCCCATGAAGTCGACCGACTTGCCGGTGGATTTATCGATGACCAGGGTTGTGTTGCTGGCCAGCGTTCCGGCCGAGACGGAGCCGTTGCGCCTGAGATTGACCTCCGTGCCGGCTTTGAAGACCACTGAGGCCCCGGTGGCCTTATCGATGACCAGAGTTTCGTCAGTTTTCAGAACCCTGCCCCAGGCTGCTTGACTGAGCAAAACGAGAAGGAGCACAATGAAGCGGTTCATGGCAAAGTCTCGACTTTCGTCAGTTCTTGCCTCCAGATTAGGCTTCGAGACGAACTTTGCAATGATCTGGAACAGGTCGCGTGGACGCGATTTATACGGCTTGGCTACAGGACCCACACCTGAGTCGACCGCAGGCCCCATCAAGCGAGACGCAGTCTAGTAAGCCACCGAGAACAGCACCTGCTCGCTGGTCTCCTCCCCGGTCACCACGCACTTGCCGCTGCCCGACTGGGCGAAGGGGATGACCCGCACGGTGCCCCTGGTCTCTTCCTTGATGCGGGCCTCCACCTCGCGGCTCTCCTTGAACCAGCAACGAACGAAGCCCTTGCGCTCTTGCAGGGCGGCCTTCAGCTCGTCGTAGCTGCTCGCGTCGACGGTGTTCTGCTCGCGGTGGGCCAGGGCCCGGTCGAGCATGGCCTGCTGCACCCGGGTCACCTCCCCCTGCAGCCAGGCGGCCGTGGCCTGACTCAGGTCGAAGAAATTCTTGGCCCCGTCAAAGCGGGTCTTGAGCACGAACGAGCTCTTGTCCACGTCCCGGGGACCGATCTCGAAGCGGAAGGGAACGCCCCGCTGCTCCCAGTGGAAGTGCTTCTCCACCGCCCGCATGTCGCGCAGGTCGAGCACGACCTTCTGCTGGGCCCGCTCGTCGCAGAACACCGAGACCAGCTCGCGACCGTGATCGCGCTTGAGGGCCGCGTCCAGGCGCTCCTGGCCGCATACCCGGGCGATCAGCTGCCGGCAGAAAGCGACCACCTTCTCCTTCTCTTCGTCGTTTTTATAGATGGGCACCACGGCGCCCAGGGTGGGGGCCACCCGGGGAGGCAGGATCAGGCCTTCGTCATCCGAGTGCGTCATGATGAGCGCCCCGATGAGCCGGGTGCTCATGCCCCAGGAGGTGGTCCAGCAGTAGGAGAGCTGGTTGTCGCGCCCGAGGTACTTCATCTCGAAGGCCTTGGAGAAGTTCTGGCCCAGGTTATGGGAGGTGCCCGCCTGCAAGGCTTTGTTGTCTTGCATCAGGGCTTCCACGCAGTAGGTGGTGACCGCCCCGGGGAACTTCTCCGATTCGGTCTTGCGGCCCTTGATGACGGGAATGGCCAGGAATTCGTGGGCGAAGTCGGAGTAGACGTCCAGCATCCGGAGCGTCTCCTCCTCGGCCTCCTGCGCCGTCTCGTGGGCGGTGTGGCCCTCCTGCCAGAGGAACTCGGCCGTGCGCAGGAACAATCGGGTGCGCATCTCCCAGCGCATCACGTTGGCCCACTGGTTGAGCAGCATCGGCAGGTCGCGGTAGCTCTGGATCCACTGGGCGTACATGTGGCCAAACAGGGTCTCGGAGGTGGGCCGGATGATCAGGGGCTCGGGCAGAGCCCCGGTGGGCTCCAGTCCACTGTCCCCTTTCTGGAGGCCTCCGTGGGTGACCACGGCGCACTCCATGGCGAAGCCTTCCACATGGTCGGCCTCCTTTTGCAGGAAGCTCACGGGGATCAGCACCGGGAAGTAGGCGTTGACGTGGCCGGTCTCCTTGAAGCGGAAGTCCAGGTCGCGCTGGATGGCCTCCCAGAGCGCGTAGCCGTTGGGGCGGATCACCATGCAGCCTCGCACGGGAGAATAGTCGGCCAGCTCAGCCGCCTTGATGACGTCGAGATACCATTCAGGGTAGTCCTTGGCGCGGGGGGTGATGTTGCGAGCCACTCAGGATCCTCGTTTCTGCAGGTGGGTGCGCACTTCCCAGAGATAAGGGAAGCAGCGTTTGGAGAGGGTGGTCTCCAGGTAGCGAACCCCGGCCGAGCCTCCGGTGCCCCGTCGAAAGCCGATCACCCGCTCCACCATCAGGACGTGGGTGTGGCGCCACTGGGCCAGGGCCTCGTCGAAGTCCATCATCGCTTCGCTGAGGAGGTACATTCTCAGGTTGCCGTCAGGGTGTTCGTAAAGTCGCACCAGGGCTTCCTGCAAACCTTCGCCGTCCTGTGCCAGCGAGCGCAGGAGCAGGTCCTGGAAGGCCTGGTTGAGGTCGCGCTGCCCCATGCGACGCTCGAGGATGTCACGAAACTCGGGGCGGTTCTTGAAGACCTCGAGGTACTGGGGGTCCTTCAAGCCGGCCAGGGATTCGATCTCGCGAAACTGGATGGATTGAAAGCCGCTGGCCGGGTTGAGCCGGTCACGAAAAAGCAGGAATTCGGCCGTGGCCATGGTCTCGATGATGCCGATCTGCTGCACCAGCAGGCGCATGATCTTGCCCACCCGGGCCAGGTGGTGCTGGGCACGCAACACGCGATCCACATCCATGGCGCGAATGGCCGATTCCATCTCGTGCAAGAGCTGCTTGAACCAGAGCTCAAAGGCCTGGTGGATGATGATGAAGAGCAACTCGTCGTGGGCCGGCGGGTCGGCCCGGGGAGTCTGCAACTCGAGCAGCTCGGGAATGCGGAGATAATCCTGGTAGGTGAGCTCGTTGGTTGCCAGGACGGGGGGGGCGTGAGGCTCTGCCATAGCGCGGGTGCTGTTCTGGTCTTCGGGGGGAATCCCTTCACAGGTAGGGGTTGGGAGCCACCACCCGGTTGTAGACCTGAAAGCCCACTTTCTGGTAGACGGGCAGGGCGCTGGGATGGTCGAGGGTGCAGGTGTGGACCCACAGTCTGCGCATTCCTGGCCGCCAGGCCTGGCGCACGGTCCAGTCCAGGAACCAGACTCCCAGGCCGTGGCCGATGAACTCGGGAAAAAGACCAAAATACTCCAACTTGGCCTGTCCGCGCTGGCTGAAATTCAGCTCGCTGTAGCCGGCTGGCGTGCCCTTGCTGTAGAGCACGTAGATTTCGATGCCAGGCGAGCGGATCACGGCCAGCAGCTCGGGGTCCCCCAGCTTGCGCCGGTCGTGCCATTGCCAGGGGCCGCCGACCCCCTCGTAAAGGAAGCGATAGAAGGAGGCTGTCGGTTGCTCGCAGCGCATGACCAGAGTCGCTGGCGTTGCCTCGCGCGGGCTCGAGCGCGGCGGCGCCAGCATCTCGAGGTAGGTTGTGGTGACCTCAGCAGGCTGCGACATGGCCAGGATCAGTATACACGATGAGCTCAGTCGCATGGATTAACATCCTGGCAACAATCCTGTTACAAAGCTTTAACCTGAAGCACCGGGACTCGGGCCAGGAACGCGCTAACATGACCATGCAGGAGGCTTTGATGCACGAATTCTCTGATCGAAAGCCGCGCCGACGGCGCCACCCGCGGGTCGAATCTTCGGTCCCTCTCTTTTTTCAGGGAAAGCAGGCCTCGGGCCGCAGTCACACCTGTGACCTCAGCCTCACGGGAGCACGCCTGATCGTGTATGGCGAGGTGGAGCCCGACGAGGAGATCCAGGTGACTTTGAACCTGGCTGACCATGCCAGCGTCACTTTGACCGCCCGAACGGTGTGGCGCGAGCAGAACGGCACGGTCAACACAGTGGGAGTGGAGTTCATCAATACCGGGGTGGGAGGGCGCGCCGCCCTGACTCAATTCCTGGCTCAACGAACCCCGCCCGAGCAGGAGCCCATCTCCCCTCCCTGGGCCCACCGCGACCACTGGTTGACGGGCACCGGCAGCTGTGGTGGCCCTAAAGGGGCCGCTCTCAACTGAGGTCGAGAACCGAGTTCAGGTTGCCGAATGCGTCCGGCTCCCTGCGCAGGTTGGCCGGGTCTGGCAGCCATCTCCCATCCACGACGAGCTTGTAACGGAAGGGGCCCTTGCCCGCATCCTGAATCCGGCAGCGCCAGATATCCTCGGCGATCTTCGCGTAGGGGTTGCGGGTAAACTGCCAGTCGTTGAACTCACCTGCCAGGAACACCTCCCGGGCCAGCGGGCTCTGGTAGGTGAAGACCAGCTCTCGCCCTTCCACCCGGGGAGCCTGGTGGGCGGGTGCCTCGGGCTGGTGGGCGTGTCGGGCCAGGGTGACCGCCTGGCGCGCGTTGACGGCCCCGAAGCCCTGCATCAGGCTGGGCGTCCCGGCGACCCGATCGGCGGTGGAGATCAAAATGTGCCGGATCGCTGCCGGAGAGAGGCCAGGATTGACCTCGAGCATCTGGGCGACGATCGAGCTCACGATCGGGGCCGCGAACGAGGTCCCGTCCACGTGCCGATAATGGGGGTTGACGAACTTTTCCTGCTCGGCCAGTTG
>QWHO01000522.1 GCA_021404945.1 bacterium CPR1 | reverse complement strand
ATCCAGGCGGGCGCTCTGGAGGCGCTCCCCTTGAAAAGCCTGCAAGACCTGGAGGAGGCGGCCATCTTCCAGAAGGTGATGCCTGCCCCGGCCGGCTCGACTCACGAGCGCTTGCTGGCGCTGGCAGAGCAAGGAATTCGATTTCACGACGACCAGGGCCGCGAGCTCGGCCCTTACGGTGCCTACAACGCCCTGACCGACCCGGACCACAACCTGGGGCCGCTGGGTGCCCGCAACCACAACGGCACCGTCCCCCTGCCCGACGAGCAACGCCTGAGCGATCTGCACCAGTTCGCCATCCAATCTCCCCTCGCCGCCATCGAGAGACAGGGCTTTCAGTTCTTTGATCGCGAGGGGAATGTCCAGCCCGCCTTCATGGCTCAGAACGGACGGGTCGGCACCGATGGCGACGTGTGGCTCGAGGTAGGGAATCCGGCCACGCTCGAGCAGCGCCTGCAAACCTTCTCTGACCGGCGCGAGCGAGTGGATGGCGACCTGGAGGTGGCCCGGCGACTGGAGAGCGTGACTGCGGAGAATCTGGCTGCCAGCCTCGAGGGCCTGAAGACGGACCGTCGCCAGAGGCTGGCCCGGGCCGCCCTGCAGGAGATGGGACCGGACAGCCTGCTGCTGGCCGGGCCGAGCACTCCCGCGGACCTGCAGGAGCTGTGGCTCGAGGCGGCCGCTCCGACCCACGAGGCGGCCGCGGTTGCCCTCGAGGTCCACCGAAGGGCCCCCTTTGCCCGTCAGATCGCCTGGGAGGAGACCCTGCGCCAGGCCGACGACGGCCTGGCGCTGGCCCGCAAGCTCCTCACAGACAACGACAGGCTGGACTGGGACCGACGCCAGGAGCTTTCAGGGGCCTTGCTGGCCGGGCTGACCCGCTGCCCGGCGACCCGGGCAGGGGCCGAAGCCCTGCAAGGCTGGCAGGCTCAAGACAAGGCCCAGGGAGTGCAGAGCTTGCTGGCCAGCCCTGGAATGAGCCTGCGCGAGCTCGCCCTGCAGGGTCTTGCAAGCTGGGATGGCCAGGCTCAGCAACGGGCCATGGCCGGCCTCGGCGGTCCCCTGGCCGCCCCCCTGGGCGCCTTGCACGCCGGCCTCCAGAACGACGGCCTGCGCCACGAGATTTTCAAGCTCGCCAGCCAGCAGCCGGCCGACGATCGCAAGACCCAGGAGGATCTGCTCCGGGTCCTGCAGGGTCAGTCCCTCAGCTGGGAAGACCGCATGCTCGCGGGTAACTTCATGCTCGAGCGGCTCAGCGGGCTGCCCGAGACCGCACGGGCCGCGATCGCAGCCCGCTCCTGGCAGGCTCAGGACCCGCTCCAGGCCGCTCAGCTCGTGCTCGAGGATCCATCCCGCCCCGACGACGAGATCGCCCGCCGGGCCATCACGGCCTGGGACACCGAGGGCCAGCAGCGCTTCCTTCAGGGCTTGAAGGGTCCCGTGGCCGAGTCGCTGCGAGGGCTTCACGCCAGCCTGAGCAACTCCAACGCCCAGCACATCGTCTTCCAGATAGCCTGTCAGAACCCGGCTGACAACCCGAAAACCCAACGCGAGCTGCTGGATTCTCTGCAGGGGCAATCCATGAGCTGGGAGGACCGCAGCCAGGTCGGCACCTACGTCCTCGAGAACCTCAGCCGGTTGCCCGAGACCGCACGGGCCGCAGCCGCGGCCAGCTCGTGGCAGCCTCAGGACCCCTTCCAGGCAGCCAGGATCGTGCTGGAAGATCCAACCCGCTCGGACGACGAGATCGCCTTCCGGGCCATCACCGCCTGGGACAGCGAGGGCCAGCAGCGCTGCATGCAGGGACTCCAGGGCCCTCTGGCCGCGTCCCTGTGCGCGCTCCACCAGAGCCTCTCCCACGACAACAGCCGGCACGAAGTCTTCCAACTGGCCTGCAAGAAGCCGCAGGGGATGACCGGAAAAGAGCTGGCGCCGGCCTTCCTGAGCCTGTTCCAGGCCCTGGACGGCAAGCCGGCCAGCTGGGAGGACCGACCCCGGCTGGGCAACTTCGTACTCGAAGAGCTGGCCGCCCGACCCGACACGGCCGCGGCAGCCCGGACCGTGCGCCAGTGGAAGCTCAACGATCCCTACGAGGCAGCCCGCGCCTTGAGCGAGCACCCCGAGCTTTCCACCCCGCAGCAGCTTGACGCTCTGGCGCTGGCAGCCATCTCGTCATGGGATACCGAGGCCCAGAAAAACCACCTGGAAGCCCTGGTGGCCCGACCCGGCGCGCCCGGCTGGCTGTCGCGCCTGCTGGAGGTTCACAACCGGTTCGAGTCCGACGAAGCCCGGACGGCGGTCTGGAGGCTGGCGGCCCAGGGCAGCCTGGGCGACCTGTCCGACCTCTCCAGCAAGCTGCAGAGCCTCTCCATGAGCTGGGAGGACCGCCAGATCCTCGACGGCATGGTGCGGGACATCCAGGCCGAGATCGAGGCGCGCAAGCTGGTGGAAGGCTTCCAGGAGAAGAACCAGGCCGTCGCCGTGGAGGAGGAACGAGTGGTGGTCGGCGGCGTGGTGCTGCGCCGCAAGTATGAGAAGCCCCCGCAAGCGTGACCTGCCCCACGCTCAAGCTCGCAGATGGCCCCTGGGAACGCGGGCATTGTCGGGCTCACGAGCGGCATCGTCGTCCCGGGCTGAATGCCGACTTAGCGCACCCCGCCCGTTCGACCACCTTCGGAGTCAGGCCTGCGCGCTGGTTCCGGACTTGCCCAGGAAAGACAGGCCAGGCTTTCATTCTGTCGAAGGACGAAGAACTTCCTGAGATCGGCCGAGCGGGGGAGGGAACATGCGCTATCTTCGCTTTCTGTTCTTGCTCTTGATCGCCGCTGCGGTCTTTTTGAGCTGTTCGGGGGACGGCCCCGGCGGGGGGCCTGTAACCACCCCGAATCTGCTTCCTGATGGGCCTCGGCAGGTTTTTGGCCGCGTGAGCCTCCAGCCGATCATCGTGGTGGACCAGGCTGATCGGCAAGAGGTGGCCGCCAACCGGGCCCAACTCGAGGCCCAGGGCGACAAGGTTGCTACCGACGGCTCGATTATCGTGCAAGAGCGGTCCCCGGCCGACTTCTGGAGCGTCGAGTTCGCAGACAAGGTCACCCGGACTGACGCCACGGGTTTCTTCGAGTTGACAGTGGGGCCCGACAGCCCCTCGGAAGGCTTCCTCCGACATCCCAGCGATACTCGGCTCTTCACCAGGTTTTTTGTCCACCAGCTGTCCCCCGAGGCGGCTTCGGCCAAACATCTGGTCATTCCGCTCGCTTTCCCGGGTCCGTGCGGAATGAGCGCCCGCGAGGACGGAAATTGCAGCGGCCTCGAGCCTCCTCCCGAGCTGCTCCCCGACGGATTCGTGGAGCAACCCCGCCAAGACGAGCTCTGCGCATCTCCCACTCGGCGACGGGCCGTGCCGACCGACATCACCACCGGACCCCGGGGTAGCTATCCGGGCAAGGGCAAAAGCGGCTTGATCTGTGAGGACAAGAACGGCCCGCTCAGCGCTGTGACCAGCAACAAGTATTTTGCCTACCTGGGCAGCACCTGTGACGAGTATGTCAAAAGAGGTGCCTGTCCCAACGAGAATGCCTTCAGCGACATTGAGTACAATGCGCTGCTCGCGGCGAGTCCCGGGGCGGCCGGGGTGGCATTGGGGCTCGGGGACCAGAATTCAACGTATCTCTCGGCTCCGCTCAATCCTTCGAGCCATCTCTCCTGCCCGGACAACCACAAGGGCCGCTCTTGCCAGCAAGTCCAGATTGGCGACCTCTCGGTGGACATCCAGGGAGCCATCACCACAGCCACCGGAGAGACGACCCTGGAGCTTTGTCCGGGCGAAACAATCGCTTTCGTGGTGCACAACAACGGAAATTTTGGGATGACTTTCGTCGAAAGGACGGGCGAAGAGATCGACGGCTTGTTGACCAGCAAAGGTCTCTTTTCCGGACCAAGCGGCCCGGAACTGCG
>QWHO01000521.1 GCA_021404945.1 bacterium CPR1 | reverse complement strand
TCGGCGCCGATCTTGCGCTCGGCGTTGAACATGCGGGCCAGCTCGCCCATGGTCATCCCGTGGCGCACGGGCAGAGTGTGAGGGCAGGTGAAGGAGTCGCGCTCGGCGTCGGCCACCGGGCCCTCCACCGCCTCTCCGCCCAGCGGGTTGGGGCGGTCGAGCACGAACACGGGCAGCCCGGCCCGGGCTCCCTCCTCGAGCAGGTAGCGCAGGGTGGTGCTGTAGGTATAGTAGCGCGTGCCGCAATCCTGGATGTCGTAGACCAGGGCGTCCAGACCCTCCAGGTCCTCGGAACGGGGGCGCTTTCTCTCGCCGTAGAGGCTGACCACCGGCAGGCCGGTGAGCGGGTCGACCCCATCGGGCACTTTCTCGTCAAGCTGACCGCGCAGCCCGTGCTCGGGCGAGAAGATGCGGACCAGCCGCACTCCGGGGGCCTTGTGCAGCAGGTCCACCGTCAGCACCCCCTGGCGGTTGCGACCGGTGTGGTTGGTCACCACTCCCACGCGCATCCCGGCCAGCTCGCGAAAGCCGTTCTCCTGCAGGATGTCGATGCCGTTCAGAGTGCGCCGCGAGAGAAGCGGCGAGGGGGGCAGGCCGGCCAGCTTCTCCAGCCGCGCCTCGAGCTCGCTCAGGCCGCGGGCCACCTCGGCCGCGTAGCGCTGCTCGGCCTGACGCCAGGCGGTCTGCTGATCGGTGGCGGCGCCGGCCGCCAGGGTAGACACCCGGGCTCGCAGGGGGGTCACGTCCCCCTTACCGTCGGGGTGCACGCGGTTGGACAGGAAGACCACGAAAATCTCGCTGGTAGGATCCACCCACAGGGAGGTGCCGGTCCACCCGGTGTGCCCGAAGGATCCCCGGGGGAACAGCTCGCCCCGGTTGGCCGAGTAGGGCGAATCGATGTCCAGCCCCAGCCCACGGGTGTGGCCGCTGGCGGAGACCACCACCGGACGGGTCATGCGGGCCACCGAGGCCGGGCTGAGCACCCCGCCCCCCTGGTCGAGCAGCATCTGGGCGAAGAGAGCCACGTCGTCGGCGGTGGCAAAGAGGCCCGCGTGGCCGCCTACGCCGCCCATGCGCGCGGCCACGTGGTCGTGCACGACGCCTCGAAGCACGACGGCTGCGCGGCGCTCGGTGGGGGCGACGTTGGGCTCGATGCGCGGCCCGAAGCCGGTCTGCGACATCTGCAGGGGACCGAAGAGATGCCGGGCGGAAAACTGATCCAGGGGCTGGCCCGCGATGCGCTGCACCAGGAGCCCCAGCGCGATGTAATTGATGTCGGAATACTCGAAGTGGGTGCCCGGGGGGTGGCGCAGGTATTCGCGAGAGAGCTCGCCGACCGCACCCTGCAGGCCCTGCCAGTCGCGGGTGCGGTCCAGGCCGCTGCCGTAGCCCGAGGTGTGGGTTAACAGCTCCTGCACGGTCACCCTGCGGGCGGCCGGGTCCTCGAGCTCGGGGAAGTAGAGCCCCAGCGGGTCGCTCAGGCGCAGGCGGCCCCGCTCCACCAGCAGCATCACGCTGGGAGCGGTAGCCAGGGGCTTGGTCAGGCTGGCCAGGTCGAAGATGGTGTCCACGGTCATGGGCTCGGCCGCCGGCTCCAGGGCGCGCTGGCCAAAGGCGCGGCGATAGACGATCTTGCCCCGCCGGCCCACGATCACCACCGCTCCCGGCAGCTTGCCGGCGGCGATGGCCTGGCTCACCACGCGCTCGATCTCAGAAAGACGCGCTGCCGACATGTCCACCGATTCCGGATCGACCTCGGGCAGTCCTCGGGCCGGAGCCAGCAGAGCCAGCACCAGCAAAAACCAGAGCATGGTTAGCGATTCACCTCGCGCACCTCGCCGTTGCGCCGGTCCACCACCACCAGGTGGTAGCGGCCCACGTCGTTGGGGACCGAGGCGTACTTCGCCTCCTCGGGTGTCACCCGCTCGACCTGCAGGTGCACGCTCTCCCCGTCGCTCTGAAGGCGCAACTGCACGATCTTCACCCGGGTGTGGGGAAAGTTGCTGGTGGCCACCACGGCCATGTTCTCGGTGAAGTCGATCTTGGGGCGCTTCAAGAGCGGGTCGTCGCTCGGTGGAGCCGGATTGGTCTTGGAGATCTCGGTCCTGGGAATGCGGTCGATGAAAGCGTCGTAAGCCTTTTGATCGCGCAGCACCAGCACCCCGCCCGGGCCGTGCAGGCTCAGCACTCCGCTATACTCAGCCGTGGGGAACAAAAGCGCCTCCCCGGCGCCCAGGGCGAGGAGAGCCAGCAGCAAGAGCCACTTTCTCATCGCGTGGGGGCAAGCAGATAGAGATGGGGGGCCAGATCGGTCATGTCCAGGTTGACCATCTCGGCCTGGACGGCCTGTCCGTTCACCTGGCCGCTCAGCTGGCCGCGGGAAAGATCAAGCTCCAGGTCCACCGACTTCGAGCCCACCGTGCCGTGCAGGCTGTCGTGATCAAAGCGAAGGTTCCACTGGTCCTGGCCGGAAGAGCCGGAGATGGTGTGAGCGCCCAGGTTGACATCCAGGTTGAGCGGCTGGCCGTTGGCCTCACCCTCGAGGCGGACGCGGGTGGGGGTCCAGCCCACCATGGCCAGCTCCACCTCGTGGCCGTTGGCCACCCCCTCGATGGCTCCGCGGTCGTGGTCGATGCTGAGTGAGACCGAATCCTGATTGGCCGTGCCGGCCACGGTGTGCAGGCGACGGTCGAAACTGAGGTCCAGCGAAGCCCCGTTGGCCTGCCCGCGGATCCATCCGAGGCGCGGCGGGGCGAGAGTGCTCAAAGCCATGGCAAAGTCCCTCCAAAATTCTCTCTCCGTGTATCTGTGGCGCCAGTATAGTCAGAGAGGGCCGGGAAACGGTGAACGAGGTGTTAATGTGTTGCTGCAAACCTTCCACTCTCGGGGGCGGAATCGAGCCCCGAGCTGTCGAAACCCGGCAGGTGGATTCCATCATGCGAACCGGGGTCAGCGGCCTCAAGGTGGTGGCTCAGGTCCGGGCGGCTGTGCCCGAGCAATCCGGCGATGGATTCGAGGTGGCCCCCCGGCCCGACGGCACCACCGCCATCTGGCTGCTCGATGCGGTGGGCCACGGTGAGCAGGCCCGCGCCGAGCGCCAGCAGATCACCCAACTGCTCAAATCCGACCCCAACTGGGCCTCGCTCGACCCCGAGCAAGCTCTCTCCCGCGCCGACGAGCTGCTGGCCGCCGACGGCAAGGACGGCTCCATGGCCTTCGTCCAGGTGGACCCGGCCAGAGAGAAGATCTCCGTGGCCCTGGCCGGGGGGATCCCTTTCCCGATGATCCTTCGCGGCGACTCGGGTGCCCTGGAGACCATCGAGCCTGGTGGCCTGTTCGTCGGGTATGGCTATGCCGACATCCAGCACGACGTGGTGCAGACCGACTTCCGTCCCGGCGACCGGCTGGTGCTCTTCAGCGACGGGATCACCGAGGCACGCGACCAGAGCGACACCCTGTTCACCCTCGAGGGGGTCTCCCGGACCCTCCAGGGCTCCTCGAGCGCGCCTCCAGAGCAGATTCTGGACCGCCTCATGCACGCCAGCTTGAACCACGCTGGCCGTGAGTTGCCTGAGGATGACACCACCGTGATCGTGGTGGAGTTCCCCGTGCAGGGTTCTTTCAGCCCCCCCACTTAGACTCAGGGCATGGAATTAGGCGCCGCAACCCGGGCCCTGAGCAGCATCAAGGATGCCGATCCGCATCGGCTCTGGTCGTGCCAGCCGGAAGAGCTGATCGAGGAAGACCAGCGCCCCTTCGCGGTCAAGGGCACCTTTTACGCCTCCCCGGTCGAGGATACCGTGCTGATCGGCTATCAGGGCCGCCTGGCCCGGCTCGACAGCCTGGACTGCAAGCAGAAGGAAGTGCTCAACACCGAGAAGGCAGGCTTCTGGTTCTCGGACTGCTGGCAGACCCTCACGCCGGACGGCAAGACGCTGCTGCAGGCCGATGACAGGG
>QWHO01000041.1 GCA_021404945.1 bacterium CPR1 | reverse complement strand
CCTGACAGCCTAGCCGGAGGAGCCAAATTTTCGCTGAAAGGGACTTCCCACGCGGGTTTCCTTCCTGACGCGCTCCGCCAACTGTGCCGATCCCCGGTCGAGGAAATGAGTCAACCAGATTCGAACATCGGGCCGAGCCGTTCGTGGGTGGGGAGCGGTGGGCTGGATCACCATTCGGGCCCCTGCAAATAGTCCCCGGGCTCAATCGAACAGGGGAGTTCGTGCGATGCGTCATTTCGAGTTCAGTGAGGGAAGCTCCAACAAATTCTGGGAGATCGACCTTCAGGGAGACAGCCTCGTGGTGCGCTGGGGGAAGATCGGGACGGCCGGGCAGAGCCAGACCAAGAGCTTTGCCAGTGAAGCCAGGTCTCAGCTCGAGCACGACAAGCTGATCGCCGAGAAGCTGGGGAAGGGCTATCAGGAAACGGGCGGGGCTGCGCCCGGAACCCCGGCCCCCAGAGCTGCAGCCCCGGCCCCTGAAGCTGCTCCGGCCCCCGCGGTCCAGGCGACAGCTACGGCGCTGCTGGAGCGACCAGCCTCCGACCAGGCTCTCCACTGGAGCCCCTCGGCCCGCAAGCGGATCCTCCCTTACCAGGGCATGAGCTCGCCTCCGACCGCGCCCAGGACCGATCGGAAGAAGGCCAGGGCGCTGCTGGAAGAGTTGCGCAACATCATCACTTGCGTCGAGGTCAAGCACTTCGACCCGGCCTTCCAGGCCCTGGCCGAGCCGGTCAAAGCCCGATTTGCCGACGTGACCGGCCCTCTGCACGAGAATCCAGAGGTGGAGGCCGGCCTGGCCGTGTGCCTGGCCTTGAACGACCCCTTCTGGTCCAGGGCCGACGATGTCGGAACCGCTGTGGTGCATCTGTGGTGCGCCGAGCGCGGGGTGGTCTTTGCCACCCGGGCCCTGGCGGCGACTTTTGGCATGGGGACGGGCTACGACAGCCCGGGCAACTCCCGGGGCAGCTTCCTGGCCGCCCGCGGCAACAAGTACGGCGGGGACCGGACCTCGTTTGGTCCGCTCAAGACCCTGCGGGCCCTGCTTGCGGCCAGCTCCCCGGGAGACTATGCCCTGGCTCGGGAGGCGGTCGCCCCCCTGTTCGCCACCGCTCCCAACTTTGTCCGCTGCAACCTGGCCTTTCTCTTTCCGGACCGCGAGGACTGGGCTGAGCAGGCTTTTGACGAAGGCCCCGAGATCAGCAACCTCGTCAATTTGATGGCCAGCTTGCGCGATCTGGGAAGACTGGGGACGATCGCGACCAGGCTGGCGGCGGCTCCGGGCTACATCCCCTCGGTTCCCCTCGAAGTGGTTCCGACCATGGTCGACCGGGTCGGCCCGCCGGCCTGGAAGACCGTCCATGTCCTGGTGAGCGCTGCCGAGAAGGCCGACAACAAGCGTTTCCTGGCCGACAGCCTGCTGGCCATCCACTGGCCCGAAGTGGCCGATGTCTTCGCCGGGCTGCTCAAGGACAAGGTCCTGGGCGCCCAGGCCAACGAGTTCTTCCAGGCCGCGCCCGAGGTGGGGCTGCCCGTGCTGGCAGCCCAGAAGTCGAGCGAAGCCCAGGCCCTGGTGCAGCGCTTGGCGGCCGCCAATCCCGAGGCGGCCAGGGCCGCCCTGGGCCAGGCCGATGGAGCGGCCCAGCGCCAGCTGGAGCAAAAGCTGGCCAGCCAGCAGGCCCAGGCCGCCGTGCCAGTGGCCCCGTCGAGTGCCCTGCCACCCAGCCTGGCGGCTCCTCCCTGGCTGGGCTCGGGCAGCCAGAAGCTGCCGGTGGTCAAGGCCCTGAGCGTACCGGGCGGCCCCGAGGAGGTGCGCTGGGCCCCCGGTGAGCGTGAGAAGGCGCTGGGAAAGCCGGAGGTCCACCACGGCAAGGACGAGGACAAGCTGTTCGCGCTCTTCGAGGAGTTCCGGGCCAAGCAGAAGGGCTGGTTCGTGGAGCGGCTGTTGCAGTTCTCCAATAAGGACCGGGCCGTCAAGATCTGGAGCACCTACCCTCCGGATTTCTGGAATCCCTACGACTTGCGAGGGGATGACAACCCCGCGTTGGGCCTGCTGGCTTTTCTGGGGTTGGAGGCGGTGGATGGGCTGCTGGGAGTGCTCAAGATGGCACCCGACAATCTCCACGTCGTGCTCTCTCACGTGTCCAGCCCGCGTCTGGCCCAGCTCTTCGCCGAGGCTCTGCAGGGCAAGAAGCAGAAGGTGGTGGCCCAGCAGTGGTTAACCCGCAATGTCCGCATCGCTTCGTTGGGGCTCGTCCCCAGCGCCGTCGGGCCGCACGGGAAAGCCCGCCAGACGGCCGAGAACGCCCTGCGTTACCTGGCCAGCAAGGGACACCGGGACATGGTGTTGCACGTGGCTGGCCAGGAGTTCGGCGCTGAGGCCCGCGAGGCGGTCAGCGCGGTGCTCTCGAGCGATCCGCGCCTGGCTCCCGGAATCAAGGTCCCGGCCAGGCCCGCCTGGCTCGAGCCGGCCGCTCTGCCGCCCGTGCAGTTGAAGGCGGGCGGGCGCCTGAGTCCGGAGGCGGTGGGATACCTGTTGACCATGCTCAGTCTGTCCACCCTTGAGGATCCGCTGCCCTGCCTGGCCGAGGTGTGCCAGGCCTGCACCCAGGTTTCCTTGAGCGAGTTCGCCTGGGATCTCTTCAGCGCCTGGCTCAACAGCGGGGCACCGAGCAAGGACGCCTGGACCTACCATGCTCTGGGCCTCATTGGAGGGGATGAAGGTGCTCGCAGGCTGACGCCGATGCTTCGCAAGTGGCCTGGCGAGGGCTTCAGCTCGCGCGCCGCCGATGGGCTGGAGGTGCTGGCCTCGATCGGCAGCGACCTGGCCCTGATGCACCTCAACTCGCTGGCCGAGAAGCTGCGCTTCAAAGCGCTGCAGGACAAGGCACGAGCCAAGATCACAGCGCTGGCCGAGGAACGCGGCCTGACGGTGGAAGAGCTGGCCGACCGCCTGGCCCCCGATCTCGACCTGGAAGCAGACGGCTCGCGCAAGCTCGACTTTGGTCCGCGCCAATTCCGGGTGGGCTTCGATGAGCAGTTGCGTCCCTTCGTCCTGGATGAAGCGGGCAAGCGGCAAAGCGACCTGCCCAGGCCAGGCAAGACCGACGATTCGGCCCTGGCCTCGGAAGCTCAGGAAGTCTGGAAGGCGCTCAAGAAGGACGTCAAAGCGGTCGCTTCCTCGCAACTGGCCCGCCTGGAGGTGGCTCTGATGCGGCGTCGACGCTGGAGCGTCGAGAATTTCCGGATGTTCATGGTGGATCACCCGCTGGTGCTCCATCTGACCCGGCGTCTTGTGTGGGGCAGCTACGACGAGTCCGGCAAGCTGACCGGCACTTTCCGAGTGGCCGAGGACCGCAGCCTGGCGGACATGCAGGACAGGCCTTTCGAGCCGGGCGGCAAGGTGGGGCTGGTGCACCCGCTGGAGTTGAGCCAGGAGGCTATCGGCGCCTGGGCCAGGTTGCTGGGCGACTATGAGTTGCTGCAGCCCTTCGCTCAGCTGGGTCGGCCGGTGTTCCGGCCCACCCCGGCCGAGGCTCGCTCCAACGAGCTGACCCGCTTTGCTGACCGTCAGGTGAAGTCGGGCGCGGTGCTGGGCCTGGAGAACCGCGGCTGGCGCCGAGGCTACGTCGAGAGCGCGGTGCTGACCGAGCTGCTCTGGCCCTGCGAGCTGGGAGAGGTTGCCCTGCAGCTCGACCCTGGCGTCTGCTTGCCCGAGCCCCCGATGAACCCGGTGCAGACCGCTCTGGTGCTCAAGCTGCCCGATCAGCACCTGATTGCGGAGCTCGACCCGGTGACCTTCAGCGAGCTATGCGCGGCCGTCGAGCAGCTGACCCCGGCCTGAGGCGCAGCCTCAGGGCCAGCTCTCGCGCAGGAATGCGGGCCCCGCCCTCTCGAAAGCTGATCGCTTCACGAACGAAAGGGGTGCACCCATGCGAAAACGACTTGGCGTTGTCGGGGTTGGCTCGGCGGGCGTTCTCAGCCTGATTCACTTCTGCACCTGGCTCAACAACGATTGGGAGATCGTCTCGATCTACGACCCCAACAAGAAGATCCTGGGTATTGGCGAGAGCACCAACGGCGGATTCGTGGGCCTGCTCGAGAAAGGCACCCACTTTGCGCTGGGCCACCAGAAGGACCTGGACGCCCTGGACGCTACGCTCAAGTTCGGGAGCCGGTTCGTGAGCTGGCGCGAGCATTCGTGGGTCAATCCCCTGCTCGATGGCAATGCGGCCATCCACTTCAACAACTTCTTCTTCAAGGATTTCGCCTTCGAGCGCCTGCGCAAGCTGTGGCCGAAGAAGTTCACCGTGCTCGAGGGCAACGTCTCCAGCATGGTCAACCACGAGGACCGGGTCACCCTGACCGTGGACGGCTCCGAGCACGAATTCGACTACGTGCTCGATTGCATGGGCTTTCCGCCCGACTTTGAGGGCTACCACATCAGCGATTGCTCCCCGGTGAACCACTGCCTGATCCACAGCCAGTTGCCCGGCGAGTTCACCTACGAGCCCTACACCGACCACATCGCCACCGAGAACGGTTGGATGTTCGGCGTGCCGCTCCAGTCGCGTAAGACCTTTGGCTATCTGTTCAACAACAAGATCACCGACAAAGCCGCCGCTCAGGCTGACCTGAGGAAGCTTCTCAAGACCAGCGAGATCGACGGCGAGGTGGGTCGCGGCATCAAGACGCCCGAATACGTCTTCAACTGCTACTACGCCAGGCAGATGATCGACGGGCGCATTGGCAGGAACGGTAACAAGGCGCTCTTTTTCGAGCCCCTGATCGCCAACTCGATCTTCATCTACATCTACACGGCGCGATTGTTCTATGACTACATCAACGGTGTGGCCAATCACATCGACGTCAATCGGGCCTTCGTGAAGGCGGTCCAGGAGATGGAGGACGTGATCACTTACTACTACCAGGGCGGCTCGCTGTATGATACGGAATTCTGGCGCTATGCCGTCCCGGCCGCCAAGAAGCGGCTGGAGACGAGAGGTGAGTTCAAACAGCTCATGGCCTTGTTCCGCAATCTCAAGAATCAGGGCATCCTGCACCACGGGCCCACCTACGCCTTCCAGCCGCTGACCTGGGAGATCGTGGACGAGGCCCTGGGCTACGGCTTCATCGAGGAGAAGCAAAAGGCTGCTGTTTGACCAGCGCAGGAGCGGCTGAAGGGCCCCGGGCTTCTCAGGCCAGCCCTCCCTCCAGAACCAGCCCGTGGCCGCGGGTGCCCAGGTGGGTCAGCCGGACCTCGAGTCCTGGCGGTAGCAGGCTTTTCGAGTCGAGCAGCAGTGCCTCGTCGTCGTGCTGCAGGTCGAGCCGTTTGAGGGCCTCGCCGGCCAGGGCCTGGGCGATGGTCAGAGCCAGGCGAGGGACCGGCAATCCCAGCAGTTTCACGCGCTCGGGAGTAAAGCGGAGCTTCTGGTCGGGGCTCAACTCAAGCTTGCCCCGCAGGGTGAAGGGCAGGCCGGCCAGCTTGTCCAGCAATCCCTTGACCTGAACCAGGCCGCCCGGCTCGAAGGAAAAGCTGATCTCTCTCAGGCCCTCCCGCGCCAGCACCGCGGCACCGCCCGTGCGGACGGCCTCGTTGGCGACCAGAGCCGGAATGCAAAGTCGCACCTTGCGGATGCGAACCGGGCCCCCGCTCAGAAGTCGAGCTGGCTCGGCCAGGAGATCGGGAGGAATCTCCTGATCCATCTCGGCGCTCAGCTGCTCGATGTGCACTCCTGACACGGTGAGGTCGCGAATCTCGAGACTGTGCCCCTGAAGGTCGAATTGTCCGTTCGGTCCCGCTGCATGACGGTTGGCCAGGTCGGCCTGCAGTTGCTGGTTGGGCGCAGGGCGGGCGATCGGATTGCTCTCGGGAGGTGGGTTGGGGGCTCCGAACCTTTGCCGGGCAGCTTGCATCGGGTCTCGAAAGAGCACGGCTCAGTATACCACGATCTGTCATGTGACCATTTCTTGGATCCCACAACAGGATTCTCCCTGCGGACCCACGCACAGGCCCGCCATGCGCCGGATCATCGAAGTGGAATCTGTCCTTGACCAATCTTGCTTGCATGACTGCGTCCTGCAAGACCTGGACTTGAGCGGGTTGGATCTGGAGCGGCTGGCCCGCCTGGCGGCCGGAGCGGTCTTTCTCGGATGCCAGCTCCCCGATGGGGGCCTGGCGCGATTGTCCCAGGAGGGGGCACTGATTCTGCCGCGCCTGCCGGGGCTGCCCTACAATCCCTATCGCACCCGGCTCTACAGCTGGCAGGAGCTGCGCGACGATGACCTGGACCTGCGCATCTACCAGCACTTCCAGGGCCGGGGGAGAATCCAGCCGGGTGTGGTGGAGGCGCTGGCCGAGCGACTGCATGATCACGCCATCGAAGACGCCGTGCGTCAATTTCTGGCCGGGGGGCCGCGGATGGTGGGTATCATGGGCGGTCACAGCGTGCCCCGCGACCATCCCGACTATGCCCGCACAGCGGAAGTGGCCCGCCGGCTGGTCCAGGAAGGCTACACAGTGGCCACCGGAGGGGGGCCGGGCTTGATGGAGGCGGGCAACCTGGGGGCCTATCTCGGCAACCGCAACGCCGCCGAGCTCGAGCAGGCCCTGACGATCCTGCGAGCGGATGGCGACCACTATCGACCGGCGATCCACGTCCTGGAGCGCTTCCCCGACGGATGCTCGAGTCTGGCCGTGCCCACCTGGTTTTACGGGCACGAGCCTTCGAACGTCTTTGCCAGCGCCATCGCCAAGTTCTTCTCCAACAGCCTGCGCGAGGATGGCCTGCTGGCCATGTGCCTGCACGGAGTCATCTATGCCAGGGGGAGTGCCGGGACAACCCAGGAGATCTTCCAGGACGCCGCTCAGAACCATTACTGCACCTTCGGGTGGTACAGCCCGATGGTCTTTCTCGGGCGCCAGCGCTACGAGGAGGAGACCCGGCTCTACGAAACCCTCAAGCAACTGGCCGGCACCCAGACCTATGCCAGCATGCTCTTTCTCTCCGACAGCCCCGAGGAAGCGGTGGCGCACATCAAGAGCCATCCGCCCATCCCTCGGGAGGCTGGTCGGAATTCCCAGGCCGCAGCCGGACCCCCTTGAGACCTAGCGGAAGCGGGCCCTGACATAGCTCTCGAAGAGGTCGAGGTCGGCACGCATCTTAGGCTCGAGGGTGGTGAACTCCAACCCCAGCCGGCATCGCTGGAACTGGCCCGTGGGGCGGCTCCAGATCACCCGCGCCCGGCAGATCACCGAGGGAATCTCCCGAATCTCGGTTTCCAGCGTGAGGGTGAGCATGGTATCGAGAGGAACGTCTCCCTCGGCCTCGATCTGCAGGCCTGAACGGCTGAAGTCTACCGAGATGGCCTTGAAGGCCGGGAGCTCGGGAGACAGGATGCGTACGCCCAGCTTGAAGCGCTGAGCCCGGCGCACGTTACTATCTGACTTGTCCTTGTTGTGGAGGGCGGCCTGGAACTTCTCCAGTCCCTTGCTCGAGGGCACCTCGCCGTAGCAGAGGAAGCCCGGCTCGTCGGGACGGCAGCTCTTGATGGTGACGGGCAGGGTCAGCTCGGGCAGATCGGGCAGGGAAACCCTGACCTTGACCGTCTGACCCACCTGGTTCGCCTTCTGGCTACGAAAGCCGAGTGTGCGTTCCTCGACTTCGAGCAACTCGACCTGCTGGGGCTTACTCAAAAAGCTGAACATGGTTCCCCCTCTACTGGATGCCCCCCCGCATTCGGGCCGGTCGCAGTCGAGCCCTCCAGACGGGCTCG
Source organism: bacterium CPR1 (assembly GCA_021404945.1). Taxonomy (GTDB): domain Bacteria; phylum Vulcanimicrobiota; class Xenobia; order Xenobiales; family QWHO01; genus QWHO01. Next base: position 13,697 of record QWHO01000041.1, on the reverse strand, counting down.
ACCCCAGAGGCGGGGATTTCCCATCACTTCCGGCCAGGCGCTCCAGCCCACCCGGCTGAGGTTGGCGTTGGCTCCGGTGGCCGCCCGGGCGTCGTCAGCATCGTACAAGAGCACGTTCAGCCCGAATTCCGAAGCCAGCGGCCCGATCTCCGAGCGCGGGATGGCGGCCTCCAGACGGTAGCCTTCCGCCGTGACACAGGTGGCCAGCTTCAGCCCGGGCACCGGGCCGGGCTCGGCATCCGCGTCCCGAAAGGCGATGGGCTGGCCCTGCCGGGTGCGCGCGATGACCCCCAGCTTGAAAGTGGTCAGCGTGCTCAGGCTTGCTCCGGACGGATCGAGGGTCAGCTCCAGAGCGTCGGTGCGCCAGTGACCGGCCGGATCGGCCGAATCGATCTGTCCCACCACCGTGTCGTCTTGCACCTCGGCCGCCAGATAAAGCCAGTCCGGGTCCCAACCCAGCCAGAAGCGGCCCTGGATAAGGCTCGGCGCCCCCTCCCAGAACCGCGTCAGCAGCTCGGGTTTCCAGCCGGCCACCTCCTCGAGCCTGGCGTCCACCGCCCAGGGCTGCTCCACGCGAGGCACCGTCAGGAAGGGAACCACCTGCAGCCGTCCACCCCCCTCCAGACGGAACTCGCCCAGCTCGGAGGCCACCAGCCTCACCTCAACAGGGCTGACCCCCGGAGGGGCGCTCAGAGTGCGCGGGGGATCGAATCGGATCGCGGGGCTCGGGCAGCCCGGCGCCACCCGCATGGACGCCGGCCGACCGGTCCGGTTGATCAGCTCGAAGCGCACCCTGGCGGGCCGCGCCTGCGTGACGGCAGCCTCAGGCTCGGCCAGCACCGGGTCGAGGCCCAGCCGGGCGGCCCACTGGCGGTAGTCGGCCACGGCCGGAGTGGGGCCCAGCTCCATGTCCAGCGGAGCACGCACCCGCACACGCCACCGCCAGACCGACCCGCCCAGCCTGGCCTGGACGATCTGCTCGCCGGCCCGATCGGGCAGGACCCACCAGCCCTCACCCCGGCGCTCAACCCGCCAGTCGGGGGGGACCTGCAGGATCGCTTCGGGACGGGACAGGGAGAGCTCGCCGGGCTGACCGGCGACCAGGACTGTCGGGAAAATCGCTTCTGTTGTCGTTGAAGGGTGGGCCGCTCGGGCCGTGGCGCTGAGCTCCAGGTCCAGGGGATGGTGCAGGCCCTCGAGCAGGTCGGTCCAGCCCGGGGAGCGGCTGTGGGCCACCGAGAAGCTCTCGGGGCCCAGCACGAAACGCGGTCCGGATGCGGGCAGCGCGTCCCAGCCCTGGCTGCGGTAAAGTCTCAGGGCTTGCAGCTCGCGCTCGGCGGTGGCCTGGTCGGGAGTGAGCACGAAGTCGGGCTGAAAGCCCTCCTGGCCATAGCAGAGGGCATAAGCCAGCCGGCCCGGGGCCCAGGCAGGGTGCTGGCCGGGGAATCGGGTCGGGTCGGCGGCCGCGAAGTAGGCCTCGCTGGCCATGCGGGCGGCAAACTGGTGATGCCCGTGGCCGCTGGGATAAGGGTTCATGGTCAGAATCAGCCCGGGGCGCAGCTCTCGCACCAGGTGGACCAGACGGCCCAGGGTCTCCTCGGCGTCCCAGCGCAAGGCGGTGGCGGACTCACTGGTGGTGTAGCCCCAATCGAGCCGGTCGAGGTAGAGGACCTTCTCCACGCCCAGCATCCCGAGCGCGCGCCGTTCCTCATCCTCACGCAATCGGCCCAGGGCCTGGCCCTGCTCGCGGCTGAGCGCGTTGCCGCCCCCCTCTCCCCGGCTCAAGGTGATGACGGCAGCCCGGGCCCTTCCCTGCTCGATCCAGGTGGACAGCGTGGCGCTGACCCCGGAGTCGTCGTCGGGATGAGCCCCCACGAACAGCACTGTGACAGCGCCGGGACCGGGGTAGGCCGCCAGCGCCAACCAGAGAGTCAAAAGCAGTGCAAGAGTGAACGCTCGCAAGTTCCCTCCCTTTCTCGGATGGGCCTGCTTTCCCCTGATCTTGGAAGGATTCTGTGCTACCCTGAATGCAAGTTGTTGAGCGGGGGTCTTGGGCGGGGGACGCTCACCGAGGGGGGGGAGTGGCTCCCGCCCTCTTTTGCACTCTACGCTCAGCCCATCGGGAGAAGGAACGCAGCCAGTCAGGGCAAAGCCCGCGCCCATGGCTCGCTTGATCCTGAAGACTCCGCTCGAGGCCAGCGCGGAGGAGGTCTTTGCCTGGCATTCTCGTCCCGGCGCGCTGCAGAGGCTGCTTCCTCCCTGGCAGGATGTGCGTGTGGAGGAGAGTCGGGGCGGCCTGGAGGTGGGAGCGCGGCGCACCCTCTCCCTGGGCCTGGGCCCTCTTCGGGTGCCCATGAGGGCCGTGCACACCGGCTGTGAGCCTGGTCGTGGCTTTCAAGACGTTCTCGAAAGCGGGCCTTTTCGCTCCTGGAAGCACCATCATCGGTTCTATCCTCGCGATGAGACCGGCTCGGTTCTGGAAGACGAGATCGAGTTCAGCTATCACGGGGGCAAGCTGCTCGAACTGCTGGTCAGTCCCTTTGTGGTTCCCCAGTTGCATCGCATGTTCACCTTTCGTCATCGGCGCACCCGTCACGACCTGGACCGTCACGCGGGCCGGGCCACGCTGCGGGTCGGCCTGACCGGCTCGAGTGGCTTCCTGGGCTCGGGGCTGGCCGCCTTCCTGGAGTCGGGGGGGCATACCGTGATTCGCTTCCAGCGCAAGAGTCCGAGCGCGCCCGGTACGGTTTCCTGGAATCCCGCCACGGGCGAGTGCGAGGGCGAGAGCCTGGAAAGTCTGGACGCGGTGGTGCACCTGGCCGGGGAGAACATCGGGGAGCAGCGCTGGAATCCAGCCTTCAAAGACAAGATACGCGCCAGCCGGATTCAGACGACCGGGGCACTCTGCCGCACCCTGGCCGGGTTGCGAAGTCCTCCAGCCTGTCTGCTCTCGGCCTCGGCCATCGGTTACTACGGCTCTACTGAGGCCCCGGCCACCGAGCAGCGCGAGGCGGGTCAGGGGTTTCTGGCCGAGCTCTGTCAGGCGTGGGAAGAGGCCACCCGGCCGGCCGAGGAGGCGGGCATTCGGGTCGCGCATCTACGCCTTGGCACTGTTCTGGGCGCCCAGGGAGGGGCCCTGGCCAGGCTCCTGCCCGTCTTTCGAATGGGTGGGGGGGGAGCGCTCGGCAGCGGTCGCCAGGGCTTCAGCTGGATCGCTCGTGAAGACGCCATCGGGGCCATCCACTGGCTGCTATACGACCAGGTGAGCGGTCCGGTGAACCTGGTGGCACCCAACCCGGTCTCCAACGAGGAGTTTGTGCGCACCCTGGCCCGCGTGCTCGGCCGCCCCGCCTTGCTGCGCCTGGAGCCGTGGCTCCTGCGCCTGGTGGTCGGGGAGTTTGCCGAAGAGGCCCTGCTGAGAAGCCAGTGGGTTCTGCCTGCTCGCTTGCGCGAGCTTGGCTTTCCCTTTCTTTACCCTGACCTCGAGGATGCTCTGCGAGCTGAGTTGGGGCGATTCACCATGAAAGCCGAGGGAGAAACCTAGATGCTGGACGGCCTGCACAAAATGGATCAAGATGAGCTGCTCGGAGCAGCTCGCATGGTGGGGATCGACTCTGTGCGCGAAGGCCTGCGTGACAAAGAGGCGCTGCGTCTGCGGCTGTTGAGCTGGATGGCGGCCCGGCTGGGAGTCAGCGGGGCCTGGACCCCGGAGTCCGTCGAACGTGCTGCCCTGGAGTGGCTGGCGGCCCAGACCGAGCATCCCTTCGACAACTCCACGCCCACTGCCGATCTCGAGAACGGTTTGTGGTCACACATCACCGAGGAGGCCGCTCGGCAGCTTCTTCCGATCTGGCGCATCGCCTCCTCGATGGCCTCGCTTGGACCTCCCGCGGCCCTCTCCGAAGAGGTCCAACTACTCGACCGCGTGGCTGAGAAGGTCTTTCCCTCCGGCAAGGCCCGTGAGGACATGCGTCGCGGTTGGGAAGACTACTGCTCGCGGTCGGTGATGCTGGCCAGCGATCTGATCGCGGGCCTGAAAGCCGATCTGAAGGAAGTGGCCGCCAATCCCGAGCTGGTGACCCCCACCCTGGTGCTGACGTTGGTGGTGGCTCTGGCCGACGCCAAATACGAGGTGGAGGAGAGCAAGCTGTTCCTGGCCGTGGCCCGGGCCCTGGGTCTGGAGGAGCGGGTGGCCGAAGGGGTTCAGGAGAAGGTGGCCCGCACCTTCTGGGATATCCGCCGGGAGCTGAACAGCGAGGTTCTGGGCGAGCACAAAGCCTCTTTGATCGCGGCCCACAAGACTTTGGAAGCCAGCGGGGCCCTGCGCAGCCTGGTCTCCGAGGTGCAGTCGGGCTTTCTCGAGCAACTGCACCAGTCGCTCTTCAAAGACCCCGACTTTCAGCGCGGCTTGAAGGCCTGGAACAAAGCCCCCTACCTCTGGCCGGTGGGTTTTGCCACCGGACTCTTGCTCTATTTCCGTCGCCGTCTCCATCCGGCCGAGAACCGGGGTCTGAGCGCTCTGCTCTACGAAACCTACAGGCGCCAGCAGCCAGACTGATAGAATGATATTCAAGCACTCCTGGCGAAGGATGCCGGGAGATGTCCGAGCCACCCCTTCCCAATCAAGAAGAAGTCTGGACCTACCGGGGTTACCATATCAAGGCCAGCGAGTTCACCACGGCCATGGTGCACATGTTTCGGGCCGAGGTTGCCCGGGCCAACGTCTGGCGACAGCGCCTGGACTCCACCACCAACTGGGCCGTGGTCGCCACCGGTGCCTCCATCTCGCTGGCGTTCTCCGAGCAGGCCGTGAGCCACCTGGTGATCGCCCTGAATACCCTGCTGGTGACGCTCTTTCTTACCATCGAAGCTCGTCGCTATCGCTATTACGAGCTGTGGAGCTATCGGGTTCGTTTGATGGAAACCGACTTCTTCGCCTCCATGCTGGTGCCGCCGTTCAAGCCGGCGCCTGACTGGGCCGAGAGCCTGGCCGAGAGCCTGCTTCATCCCGACTTTTCCGTCTCGTGGTGGGAGGCGGTCGGCCGGCGCTACCGGCTGAACTATGTCTGGATTTTCGGGGTACTGGGCCTGGCCTGGTTGGGAAAGGTGATGCTCCACCCGACTCCCGCCTTCAGTTGGAGCGACTTTATCGAGCGCTCCACAGTTGGCCCCGTGCCCGGTGAAGTGGTGGTGGCACTGGGAGTGGGCTTCAACCTGGCCCTGCTGGTCATGGGTTTCATGACCCGTCACCTCACCCAGGCCAGCGGCGAGGTCCTACCTCGCTTCGGCCAGCATGTCGGCGAGCACGAGCACAAGAAAGCCTGGTTCCGCCCCAGCCGCAAGCGCCAACAGGTGCTGGTGATCGTGGTCACCACTTCGCCCGAGGAGATGGGCCGGGCCATCCTCAAGGAGATGAACCGCGGCGTGACCGCCCTGCTCGGGAAAGGGCTCTACTCGGGGAAGCGGCGGGCTGTCTTGATGACGGCCCTGACTGTCACCGAGCTGACTCACCTGCGCGAAGTGGTCGCCAAGACGGACTCCCATGCTTTCGTGGTCATCTCTCCCGCTCGCGAGATCCTCGGCTCTGGCTTCATGCCTTTGTTGGAGGACGAAGAGGAGGGTTAACCCCCTTCCCGGCTAAGCTGGCGCGCAATCTGGCTAGCCCATCGTCACCACGTTGTCGATCTCGATGAGGTAGGTCACCCGCACCTCCCCTGGCTGGCGAAAGGGATACTTGTCGGCACCCAGATACTTCCTGGCCAGTCCGTCGATGACATCGTCGGCGCCTTGCTCGGTGATCTCCACTACCCGGCCGCGCAGGGCGATATGGCGGTAGTCGTTCTCGGGGTCCACGATGGAGAGGGCCACCTGGGGGCGGGCCTTCATGTTCAGGTCCTTGGTGCGGCCCCGGGCCGAGTTGATCCGGATGCGATCTCCCACCGTGTCGAACCAGACCGGGCTGACCTGGGGCGTGCCGTCCTTCATCAACGTGGCCAGGTGGGCCAGGGCTTTGGACTCCAGGATAGGGCGGAATTTCTCCGGGACTTTGGCGCTCACGGGGGTCCTCCTCATTGGTTGAGCGTGAGGTGATTCATCACTTCACGTCAGTCGGTATGCTCTTCGGCCAGGGCCCGTGAGCGTTCGGCGAGATAGCGACGCAGCACCTCCTGGCCGTCCCCTGCCAGAGACTCGAAGGCGATGCCGCAGCGCGGCGAGAGCCCGGCCACCGAGCCGCTCCAGGCCACCACTCCGGTGGCCGCTACCACCTCGTCGCCCAGGTGTATCAAAAGCTCGACGTGGTCGCCGATCTTCAGGTCGGCCACCCCCTCCAGGGCCACCCCTCCGTTGGACAGGTCGGCCGCCAGACGGGCTTCGCGCACCCCGAAGCGCCCCACCAGCTCGACCCGGAAGTCCACCTCCCAGCGCCGATTGCGACGACGCTCGGACTGGTTGCTCTCCTGGAAAACACCCACCTGGTTTCCTCCATAGCTCTGGGCCTGTTGGAGACCAAGGCTGGCCTGCTTGTGGAGGAGGTTGATGGCGGCGTCCACGCTGCCCTGGGCCCGCAGGTCGGCGGGCGAAAGGCAGGCCACCCCGACGCTGAGGGTGGCGGGAATCTCCAGGGCGGTCTCCCGCTCGACCGCCAGTCGGGTGGCCTCGGCACGTTTGAGGGCTTCCTCGGGATCGATCCCTCCGAGCAGCACGGCGAACTTGTCCAGGGCCACCCGGGCCACCAGGTCGGCCCCCAGGTTCTCGCGCAGCAGCTCGCTGACCAGCACCAGAAGGCTCTCATGTTGCAGGGAGTTGAGTTGCACGGCCAGCTCAGGGAAGCCATCCAGGTCCAGCCGCATGAAGGCAATGTGGCCCAGCTCGCCCCGCATCAAGGGTGCCAACCAGTGGCGCAGGTGCTCCACCAGGAACTGCCCTGAATAAAGTCCGGTGACCTCGTCGCGGATGGCCTTCAGGCGAAGCCGGCCCTCAATCTCGAACAGACGGACGTGCTGCAGAATGCGACTCTGCATGACCGGCAGCGGAGCCTCCCAGCCGACGAAATCGCTTCCGCCGGCCTCAAGCCCCTCTTCGATCCAACCCTCTACCGCCTCGTTGCTGGTGAGATACAGCACCGGCAGTGAGCTCGACTCGGGTGAGGCTTTGAGGCGCTCGCACAGCGAGAAGGCCGCACGCCCCCCATTCGTGCTGGGCTCGCTCTCCAACTCGATATCGATCAGCACCACCGAAGGGTGCCAGTTACGGGCTCGCTCCAAGGCCTCGGTCAAGCCCAGCGCCAGGCGCACGTGAAAGCCTCTCTGCTCGAGCGTGCGGCGCAACTCCTGGCCGCGAGCCATCTGCGAAGTGACCACCAGCAACCGGCCATGGGCGCGTCTGGTGGTCTCGAGCATGAGTGTCCTTTTGGGGCGCGGGGCTTTTTGTCCTTCGTGCCCGGCGGCCTCAGGCCCCGATCTCTTGCTGGAATTGCTTGATGTCCATCGGGCCGCCCAGGTCCACGGCTGGCCCCGGTTGCCAGGTCACCCGGGCCTGGCCGGCGCTGAGCAAAATGCGCTCGGTGCTCCAGCCCAGGCGCTCGAGTTTCTCCAGGAAGCCCTGGCTGTCGGTGGGAGCGGCCCTGAGGCTGGTCTTGATGGCCCAGTCCCTGGCCGCTTCCCGGCTCTGATTCTTGCTCAGCTCCTTGAAGGTCTGGCTGGTTCGGGCCGCGGTTAACAGCTCGGCCTGCACCATGGCCGCCACCAGGTCACGCGGCTGGGCTTCGGGATGAAGCGCGATCTGCACGTTGTCCTTGCCGTCAAAATCCAGCATGTAACGGCGATCGCGATACCACGAGCGCAGTTCATCGAAGTGGGCCTTGTCTCTGGTGATCTCTTCGAGCGAGCAACCGAGCTTGACGTCGGTCTCATTGGAGAACATGCCACCGGGGGTCGGGAACCAGGTGAAGAACCCCCCGCTCGGACCGGGCCCGGGCAACTGGCCTTCCTTGACCCAGTCGCGCACGGCGCTGCGCAGGCCGGACTCGGTGATGTCGTAGATCTGCAGCACGTCCACGGACTTTTTCTGAGCAAAGAGAGCCAGGGCGGTGGTGCCGACAGCCAGCAGCGGAACGGCCGCGGGGCCGAGGAAACGCTCGCCCACCAGCTGGCCGGCAATGGCCAGGCCCGCCCCCAGGGCCGAGGCCAGCATGGACTGGTTGCCGTTCTTGGAGCGCAGGTCTCCCAGGTTGTTGCCCAGCGCCTGGTGTTTCTCGATGGCGGCCGAGGCGGCATTCTTGGTGCCTGTGCCCAGGGCTTTGCAGATGTTGGCCAGCGGAGCGGTGATGGGGAAGGTCTGGGGGGCCAGCAGCAGCGTCGTCTCGGCCAGGCTGCCCACTCCCGCGAAGACTTCGCCCTTGACGAACCAGGCCCGGGGGTCTTTGTCGGCCTTGTGGGCGATCAGCGAGGCGCCCATCTTGCCCACGCCATCCACGGCGTCGCGGATCATCCAGGTCATTCCGGCCGAGAGCGGGCCGATCTCACCGAACCCCATCGCCCCCACCAGGGCCGAAGTGGCATAAAAACTGGTCATGCCAGCGGACACGTCGCGAATGAACTGCCATTTCCGGTGGGGTGCATAGTCCTCGTGCACCGAGGTGGGAAAGTTCTCGGGCAGCATGACGCGCTTGAAAAAGCTCTGCCTGGGAACGCCGGTCTTCCCATCCGAGAGCACCACGTGGTCACCCGTCGGCTGGTAGACGGTCACCTGCTCGCCGTTGACCTCGCTGGCCAGAGCTGTGCCGTCAGCCACCATACCGCGAGCCCGCTCGTCGGCGCTCGGCGTCTTGGGGACTGCGAGCTGGACATTCATATTCTGGTTCTACTCGACGGCCAGAAAAAGATCCTGAAAATCAGCGCTCTTCCAGGGTGACCCCGAGGAACTCGGCCACTTTCTGGCCCAGCTCGCGGGCGGCCGCCCTGCTGACCAGCTCGTCGTCCACCCGCAAGCGACCCAGCACCCCGTCTGGAGTGCGCTCCAATTGAATTTGGAACTGGTCGCGAGGCCGCTTGTAGTGCTCTTCGGGTCGGGTGGCCACCACCACCAGGCGGTCGTAGCCTTCCAGTTTTTGGCGGTCGAGCCCGTTCACGGGCAAAAGCCAGGGGCCCAGGGCCAGGCCCCACCAGCGCTGCAACGTCCTCTCCTTGCGATCGAGCGTGGTGACCCGGCGCCAGGCCAGCAACCCGAAGCCCATGGCCACCGTGACCAGGCTGGCGCAGGCCAGTCCCAGGCGCGCGTTGCGGCTCCAGGGCGGGCCGAAGCCGTAATCCAGGGCCGCCGTGCCCACGCCCAGCGCGAGTCCGGCCGAGACCAGGGCGGCTCCCACCTGGCGGGGCCAGCCGTCACTGCGACGGATATCCATGACGTCAGGCATGGGGCCTCTGAGGTCTGGAGATTCTCATGCCGTTGGAACTCCGTGCTCCATTTCTCACCACCGCCCACGCAGGGCGAGGAAGTCAGTTGTGCGATTTGATGTCGCGCCCGATGACCAGGGTCAGATCGGGGCTGGCCGGCCCGGGCGTGCCCTGCTCCACTTTTGCCGGCACGACGCCAATCATGCGCTGGCAGGCGCGCGAGCTGCCCACCCGGTCCACCACTCGACTGTGGGGATAGTCGCTGCGCCCGGCATCCCCCACGAAGACCACCTGGAAGCCCTCCCGCTCCAGCCTGTCGGCGGCCCGGGTGGCCGCACCCTCGATGCCGCTGCCGTTGAGCACCTCCACCGTCAGCTCGGACAGGGGCAGGTCGTCGGGGCTGGTCAGCAGGCGGCGCACCAGGGCCCGATTGGCCTCGGTCTGAGGCACGAGATACATGATGCCGCCATACTCGGCGTCGCTGACCTCGAGCCGGGCGCTGCGCAGGCGCGAGCGGTCCATCCCCCGGAAGATGCGCCCCAGAGCCAACATGCGGCTCTTGGGCAGGTCGGTGCTCACGTTCTTCTCGAACACCTTGACCAGCCGGGGCAGCGTGTCGAGCTTAACCCGGGTCTTCAGCTGGCGGGTCAGGGCCGCGATCACCTGCTGCTGGCGACGGATGCGCCCGAGATCCCCCTCCTCGTCATGGCGGAAGCGGCAGTAGCCCACGACCTGCTTGCCGTTCAGCTTGTGGCGCCCCTTCTTGAGGTGGATGTGCAGGTTGCCCCAGTTGTCGTCGTAGTCCATCTTCTTCTCGACGTCCAGGGTCAGGCCCCCGAGGGCGTCCACCACCTGGCTGGCGGCCTGGACCCGCACCGACATGCAGTAGTCCACCGGCACACCCAGCAGGTTGGAGACCGTCTTGCGGGCCAGTCGGGCCCCTCCCAGCGCGTAGGCAGCATTGATCTTGGCCTCGCCGTAGCCGGGAATGCTGACCAGGAGGTCGCGCGGAATGGAGATCACCGACACCGACTTCGACTGGCGGTCGAAGCTGAAGAGCATCATCGTGTCGGAGCGGGCGCTCTTGGAGTAGGGCATGCCTTTGGAGTCGTAGTTGTAGTCCACGCCCATGCACAGGATGTTGAGGCGCTTCTTGGAGCCGAACACGTACTTTTCGGGCTCGAGCCAGAACTTGACCGCGGCCTCTTTCTTACCGCCCTCTTTCTCGATCTGGCTGGCCACCAGGTAGTAAGCCCCACCCACCAGGGTCAATACCGAGGCCAGCAAAAGCAGGAACAAGAGCGTGAGGATCCAACGCAAGAGCTTACGCCGAGTCTTGCGCGGCGGAACCCCGGGCAGCGAGCCCGAGGCAGCAAAGACCGGTATCTCAGTGGCAGGGATCGGCATCTGTCCTAAGAATAAAATTCAAGATCCCGCAGGGGTTCCCTGCGATGCTCCCGAGGATATTCAGAAAATCGCTCGACGTCAATCGTCGGCGTTGAAAGTGCAGCATGGACCTCATCAAGGACTTTCTCCACCTCATTTCGAGCCCCGAGGGCATCAAGCAGATCATCAGCTGGGGCGGTATTCTGGTGCTGATCGCCATCGTCTTCGCTGAAACCGGCTTACTGGTAGGGTTCTTTCTGCCCGGTGACTCGCTGCTCTTTATCTCTGGTGTGGTGGCCTCCGACGGTACCCTGTCGCTCTGGCAACTGCTAGTCTTCTTGAGCATGGCCGCCGTGGTGGGCGATTCGGTCGGCTACGCCATCGGTCGCAAGGCTGGCCAGGCCCTCTACAGCCGACCTCAGTCACGCTGGTTTCGGCGCGATTATCTGCTGCGCACGCGGGCTTTCTACGACCACTACGGGGGGATGACCATCATCCTGGCTCGCTTCATCCCTTTCGCCCGCACCTTCGCTCCCACCGTGGCCGGCATCGGCGAGATGGCTTACGCCCGTTTTCTGGCCTTCAACGTGGTGGGCGGCGTCCTGTGGGTCTTCGGCATGGTGCTGATGGGCTACTTCTTCGGCAAGATCCCGGTGGTGGAGCGCAACCTGGAAAAAGTCGTGGTGTTGATCGTCTTTCTGTCGGTTCTGCCGGTGGCCATTCACGCCCTGAAGGCCCACCTGGCCAACCGCGCTGCCCGGTCAGCCGCGCCCGAGCAGGGTTGACACCGGCGAAGTCGTAGCATCCCCCCGTGAGCACCATCAAGCCCCCCAACCTTCTGCCCGGCGTGAAGCTCGACGAGGTCGATGCGATCGCGCCCGAGCAGTCCGCCCAGCAAACCGGTCCGATCCAGGGCCAGGCCCTGATCTTCTGGGATCGCATGGATCCCACCAAGAAACTCGACGCCATCGATACCGACCAGATCACCCCCAGCGAGGATTGCGTCTCGGAAAGCCTGGATACGCTGGATCACCGCTGGAAGGCAGGCGCTTTCCGCCACCTGATGCCTGATTTTCGTCAGCGCGTAGCCGCCGGACAGACCTTCGTGATCGCCGGTGACCGTTTCGGCATCGGCTCCTCGCGCGAGATGAGCCCGGCCGGGCTCAAGGCCATCGCCGAGGAGGCGGGCTTGAACCTGGTCATCGTGTGCGGCCACACCATGGGCGACATCTTTCGGCGCAACGCGCTCAACCTGGGACTGCACGTGGTGCAGGCGCCCGAGGCTGTTCAGGACGCCCGCGAGGGCGATCGCTTCGAGCTCGACCCGGTCAGTCGCCGCCTGATGAACCTGACCCGACAAAAGAGCTATGAGCCCCTGCCCCTGACGGCGGTGGAGGAGGAGATCCGATCCACCGGAGGCATCTTCGCCCTGGGCCGGCGTGAGCTGGCCGCCTCGGTGCGCCGAAAGCCCGAGCTGGTTTGGCCCGACCCCGACCAGGCCCGCACCATGACCACCACCGAGCAGATCGTCTGGGCCCACCGCGTGGACCGCAGCCAGCCAGTGCGGCCGGGGGCCACCCTGCAGCTCTATGCCGACCTTCTGCCCGCCTCCGACGGCACCGCCCCGTTTGCCATTTATACCTTCGAGCGCATCACCGGGGGCAAGCTGATCCATCCCCGCCAGGCGGCCATCGCCAGCGATCATTTCGTCTTCACCGGGCGCAGCGCGGACGACAACCAGACCGCCATCTCACAAGAGTTCGCCGCCCGCCACGGCATCGGCAAGCCCCACTTCGCGCGCCCCGGTGACGGGATCTTCCACCTCTATTTCCCCGAGCAGGGGCTGATCGTGCCGGGAGCCTTTGTGCCCGGGGCCGACTCGCACAGCCGCGCCTACGGAGCTTATGGCGCCATGGGGATCGGCGTGGGCAGCACCACGCTTGGCTTCGGCTGGGCCACCGGCACGGTGTTCTGTACCCTGGCCCGCCAGCGCCGGGTGGTCTTCAAGGGCCAGCTGCAGCCCTGGGTGAGCGGCAAGGACATCGTGCTGGCCCTTTTGCGCCGCTGGGGCAAGGCCCTTGCGCAGGGCATGAGCGTCGAGTTCGTGGATGCCGACAGGCAGCTCCCGATGACCTTCCGCAACACCATCGCCAACATGATGGCCGAGGCCGAGGCCCTGAACGGGATCTTCGCCCAGGACGCCATCACCACCGCCTGGTATGCCGAGCGGGGCTTCTCCACGCCCTATCCGGTGCTGCAGCCGGGCAGCGAGGCGGTCTACGAGCTGGACGAAGAGCTCGACCTGGGCGAGATCCGCCCCATGATCGCGCGCCCCTACGCGCCCGGCAACGCCCATCCGGCCGAGGAGATGGCCGGGGAGCGGCTGACCTTCGACAAGGCCATGATCGGCTCGTGCACCAACGGCAGCTACGACGACTTGCTGGCCGCGGCCCAGGTGCTCCGGGCCGCCTCGCGTCAGGGCCTGAAGAAGGCCACCTCGGAGCTGATCGTCTTCCCCGGCAGCGGCCAGGTGAAGCTGCGCATCGAAGAGCCCGACCCTCGCCTGGATGGGCGCTCGGTGGCCGAGGTGCTGCGCGCGGCCGGAGCGGTCATCCGCGAGTCCTGGTGCGGCCCCTGCTTCGGCCAGGGGCCCGACGCCCTGAGCAAGGGCCAGCGGGCCATCACCACCTTCAACCGCAACTGGCACAACCGCATGGGGGTGGGCGGGGAAGGCTTCCTGGCCAGTCCGGCGGTGGTGGCAGCCTCAGCCCTGGTGGGCTATATGGCCCCGCCCAGCGAGCTGGGCCTGGAGTGGAAGCCCGAGCTCTATCACTGAGCAGTTCAGCGACGTCAGGAGCGGTCGACAATTCTGAGCGTACGCCCGTTGTGCTCGGGGCCCAGGCTCTCGAGCTGGGG
>QWHO01000520.1 GCA_021404945.1 bacterium CPR1 | reverse complement strand
GCGTGGTGGCGGCGGTAGTGGCCCGCTCGGGGCTGGGGGTCTTTCAGAAGCTTTGGGTCTTCCTGGCCGTCATGCTGCTCGGCCTGGCCATCCATTCGCTGATTTACTACCCGCTGATGGCCTGGATGGTGGGCAAGAAGAGCCCCCGCGAGTATGTGGGGAAAGGGGCCGACGCCATCGTCACCGGTCTTTCGACCAACTCCAGCCTGGCCACCGTGCCGGTGACCCTGAGGGTGCTGACCGAGCGCATGGGGGTGTCGCAGCAGTCGGCCCGGCTGGCTGCCTGCGTGGGAACCAACCTCAACAACGACGGCATCACGCTTTATGAGGCCATGGCTGCCCTCTTCCTGGCCCAGGCGGTGGGCTACGACCTGGGCCTGGGTCAGCAGTTCGGGGTGGTGCTGGCGGCTCTGATGGCCGGGATCGGCATCGCCGGTATCCCCGAGGCAGGGCTGATCGTGCTCCCCCTGGTACTGGGGGCGGCCGGACTGCCCGAGTCGGTGGTGCTGACGGCCCTGCCTCTGATCATGACGGTGGACTGGATCATCGCCCGTTGCCGTTCCGGGGTCAACGTGATGAGCGACATGCTGGTGGCCATCCTGCTCGACGCTCTGCGGCCGGCGGGAGAGCGAGTTGAAAGTCTTGAGGACATGGCCGGCGAAGGAGACCTCGCCCCCGAAGTGGCGGCCATCCTGGACCAGGCCACGTGATGACGGCCAGGGGCGCGACCGGCGGCCGTCTCCCATGGGCTCGCATGGTCTTGCCCATGAGCACAATTTGACGAACCCGCCGGAACTGCGTTCCAGCTCAAGACCAGGGCCTTACAATTAATTCAAGCCTGGCTCGACCAGCATGGGCCCGAACTGCAGCCCGCAATGGCCAGGCTGGTCGAACAGCGCCACAGGCTGCATCACCATGGGGATCTTGAGGGCCCGGGCAACCTGGCGGGCCATGCCCAGGGCTGCCTCGGAGCTGGAAAAGGGGTAGAGAGGCAGAAGTCGGCCATCTTCCAGGTCGAGCTGCACCGAGAAGATCGAGCCTCGGGCGCTCTCGCCCTCGTGGATGCTGCGCACGGCCACCCGCAGGATGGCCGGGATGCTCAGGTGGATCTGCTGGTCGCCGAAGGTGAACACGGCATCTTGCGACCCGATCGACCAGGCCAACCAGCGCGATTGGCGCGGGTTCATCCAGCGATTGATGCGCTCGCTCATCGAGTTGCACAGGTCGAGCACCAGGGCCCCGGCGGCGCCTCCGGCGCTGATGGCCCGCACGGCCATATCGGGGCGGCGCGAGATCAGGGCGCCGGCCAGCATGGCGCCGGTGGCCACGGCCGCACCCAGGGCAAATTTCTTGTTCTGCTTTCTCTCGCCAGGAAGCTGCCAGACCTCAAAGTTGAGCAAGATCCGGTCGTCGCCCGGGGTAAAGCTGTGCAGCGAGAACTGAGGGGCGTCCACGGCGCCGGTGTTGTCGCGCACCGTTTGCAGAGGGTGATCGACGGGTTGGAAATAAGCGATCAGCTCACTGGCAGACCACAAAGGCTCTCTCTCCCGGGAAGGTTTTTCTCATCATAGCATACGCTCCGAGGGATTTGACTCCCTGCGGTGGGATGTGCTAAAGTGGCGCTCATTCACAGTGCAGTTCAGGAGGTCGCGTCATGTCCAAGGGATCCGCCAAGAAGCCCAAGCCCGCCAAGAGCCGCGGGTCGGGAACTCCGCTCGAGGGCCGCGCCTGGGTGCGTATCGGCGGGGCTCGCTGGCTGCGCGAAGACGCGGAGAAAGCTGGCAAGTTCATTCCCAAAGAGTATCGCGAAGGCTACGTCAAGCCGCTGAGCAAGAAGGCCGCCGAAGAATTGGCCGCCTCCGCCGCGGCCGAAGCGGCTGCCACTGCTGCCGCTGAGGAAGCGGCTCTGGCGGCTGGCGTTCCGGCCGAGTCGGCCGAGGCTCTGGAAGCTGCGCCTGACGCCGAGGACTTCGGCGAGGAGAACGAAGAGGCCTGAGCTACCCGCTCCCGGTCGAGAAGCCCGCCCCACCGGCGGGCTTCTTTGTTGCAGGGGAAGGCGGGTCCGCTTCCAGAATTCTGATGGCGGGGGAGTCTGGAGTGAGCAGTTTGTCCGAGTTCCGTCGTTTTCAGGGGACCGACAGCTACCTGACCGGCGAGGCCCTGGAGGCGGCCGTGAATTGTGCCCTGGCTCTGGAGCGTCCGCTGCTGGTGCGGGGCGAGCCGGGCACGGGCAAGACCCTGCTGGCTCGAGCCATCGCTGAGGGGCTGGGCCTGAAGATGCTGTCCTGGCACGTAAAGAGCACCACTCGGGCCCAGGACGGTCTCTACGTCTACGACACGGTACAACGCCTCTACGATTCGCGATTTGGTGAGGGCAACGTCAAGGACATTCGCAGCTATATCAAGCTGGGCCCCCTGGGCCAGGCTTTCAGCTCAAGCGAGTCGGTGGTGCTGCTGATCGACGAGGTGGACAAAGCCGATCTCGAGTTTCCCAACGACCTGTTGCACGAGCTTGATCAGATGCGCTTTGTGATCGCCGAGACGGGAGACGAGGTGACCGCCGCCCGACGACCGGTGGTGGTGATCACCTCCAACAACGAGAAAGAGCTGCCCGACGCATTCTTACGTCGCTGCGTTTTTCACTTCATCGACTTCCCCGAGCCAGAGTTCATGCGCCGCATCGTCGAAGTGCACCATCCCGGGCTCGAGCAAAGTCTGGCCAACCAGGCCATCGAGGCTTTCTTCACCCTGCGTGAGATGCAGCGACTGAGAAAGCGACCCTCCACCAGCGAGTTGATCGACTGGATCGCCGCCCTGAAGGCCGCCGGGGTCACCCAGGTGGCTTTAGAGGCGGGCATGCCTTTCGTGGGCACGCTGCTCAAGAAGGAGCAAGACCTCGAGATTCTGTCCGAGCAACTCGCGCGCCGGCCGGGGTGGAGGAACTGACCTTGTTCGTTCCTTTTCTCTACCAGTTGCGCCAGCGCGGAGTGCCGGTGGGAACCCAGGAGGCGGTGGCGCTGGCCTCGGCACTCTCCAAGGGCCTGCACGGGAACTCGCTGAACGGGTTCTACCACGTGGCCAGGGCTCTGCTGGTGCACTCCGAGAACCACCTGGATGCCTTTGACGAGGCCTTTCTGGCTCACTTCAAAGGGGTCGAGGGCGAGTCTTTGAAGCTGCACAAGGAGCTGCTCGACTGGTTGCGCGAGGCGGCTCGGCGAGAGCGCACTCCCGAAGAGCAGCAGCTTTTCGACGAGCTTACCCTGCAAGAGCTGGAGAAGCTCTACGAGCAACGCCTGCGCGAGCAGACCGAGCGGCACGACCTGGGCAGTCACTGGATTGGCACCGGGGGCAGCTCTCCCTTCGGCCACAGCGGGATGGGGCGACAGGGCTTGCGCATCGGGGGCCAGGGTGGGGCCCGCTCGGCCATTCGGGTGGCCGACGCTCGCAACTATCGGGCCTACCGTGACGACCTCGTCCTGGATGTTCGGCAGTTCGCCATGGCCCTGCGCAAACTGCGCAGCTTCAGTCGCGAGGGCAACGACTTCGAGCTCGATCTGGATGGCACGATCGATGCCACGGCTCGCAACGCCGGCGAGTTGGAGGTCGTGGTCCGACCCCCTCGACGCACCAACGTGCGGGTCATCTTGATGATGGACGTGGGCGGCTCGATGGATCCTTACGCCCACGCGGTCGAGCAGCTTTTTTCAGCAGCTGCCCGGGCCACCCACTTCAAGGAGCTTCGTTCCTACTTCTTTCACAACTGCATCTACGGTCACGTCTACTCCACCGAAGGCCTGCGCAAGCGGGTCAGCCTGGACGAGTTGTTTCGCACCACCGGACGGCACTACAAGTTGATCGTGGTCGGCGACGCGCTGATGGCACCTTACGAATTACTGTCCGCCCGCGGGAGCTACAGCATCAGCCGCTCGGAGGGCAGGACCGGGCTCGACTGGCTTACAGTCCTGGCCCAACACTACCCGCGCAGCG
>QWHO01000040.1 GCA_021404945.1 bacterium CPR1 | reverse complement strand
CGCTTCCAGGGAAACCCGGCTCCGCTGCGGAGCACCATGAAGAGCTTTCTAGCTCCTGCGGCCTAAAGGGGGGTGATCGAAATTATGCGCGGGACTGTATCTACCCGGGGAACCTACATGGGGCTACTTCGATGGCGCTCTGACCGGGTTTGCGGGGCAACGGTGGTCGATCACCACGAAGCTCACGCTCCAGCCTGACCGCGCGCCACCCGGAACCCGAATCCTTTGTAAGCCCCCCCGGTCACCTCGGTGGTGTGCCGGATGGCGTCGAACGGCTTGAGCGACCCGTTCGACCAGGCCCCGCCCTTGAGCACGATCGACCCTGGTCGCTTGGAGGACGTGCTGTCCACATACTCCAGCGCGTTTCCCACCATGTCCACCACCCCGTAGGGGGAGACGTTGCCCGCCTCCTCGTGGGCGTCCACGGCCGAGAGCCCGGCGCCCTCGTGATTGCACACCGCCGGGTCCCACTCCTCGCCCCACGGATAGCGCCGCCCGTCCGTGCCCCGGGCCGCCTTTTCCCACTCGAGCTCGCTGGGCAGGCGGCAGTCGGCCCATTCGCAGAAGGCCCGCGCGTCGAAGCTGGTCACGTTGACCGCCGGGAGCTTCTCCTCCTCGGGGGGGTAGCTCTCGCGCCAGCCCCCTTCGCTCACGTAGCCGGTGGCCTCCACGAACTCGCGGTACTGGGCGTTGGTGACCGGGTAGCGGGAGATCTCGAACGCCTCCAGCGGCACCGAGGCGTTCTCGCGCCCGAACAGGAACTTGCCCTCGGGAATCGAGACCCACTCGATCAGGTCGGCCCGGGGCCCTCTCTCGGCCTGGTCGGCGATCGAGCGCAGCGTGGCCCCCTCGTGCACCTCACAGGCGGCCCCGAACAGCTCCTGGGTGGAGTCGCCGAGCACCTCGGCGGCGGTGGCCAGCGTCAGGCCGTGGGGGGGGCTGCCGGTGGCCACCAGGGCCGCCATGGCTGCGATCCGGTTGGCCAGCGAGTGCACCTGGTCCACTCGTTCCTGCAGCTTCTGGCTGGCCGGGTCCTGGGCGCTCGGGCGCAGCTCGCGTGTCTCGCGGCAAATCTCCCGCAGCGCCTGCGAGAGCGGCTTGAGCGCCTCGGGCCGGCCCTCGAGCGACAGATTCACCTGGCGCTGCAGCACCCCGAAGCTCCCGGACAGGTGGTCGGGAATGCTCTCGAGCAGGGCCGGCTCGTCGCGCGGATCAAGGTCGTCAAAGCGAAGCTCCAACTGCTTCGGGCCCTGCTCCCCGGGCCCGTCCATCACGATGCGAAAGCCAAAGCCGTTGTAGCTCGACTCGGGCGTCTCGGAGGTGTGCCGGATGCAGTCGAACGGCTGGTTGTGCCGGGTCACGTAGTTGGTCCAGGCCCCCCCTTTGAGCAGTACCGCCCCGGGCCGGCGGCTGGTGCCTCCGTCCACGAACTCGAGCACGTTGCCCACCATGTCCACCGCTCCGAAGGGCGACACATTGCCTTTGCGCTCGAAGGCCGTGACCGGGGTGGTGCCGGTGGAGTCGTTGTTGCAGCGGCGCGGGTCCCACTGGTTTCCCCAGGGATATTTGCGACCGTCTGTGCCTCGGGCCGCCTTCTCCCACTCGAGCTCGGTGGGCAGCCGGCCACCCGCCCAGCGCGCGAAGGCCTGGGCGTCGTAAAAGGTCACCTGGGTGACGGGATGCTCTCCTCGCGACTCCTCCGGCGCCGTCCAACCTCCCTGCACCTGGTGATCGGTGGCCTCCACGAAGGCGGCGAACTGCCGGTTGGTCACCGGGTAGCGGCTGATGCGGTAGGCGGGCAGGCTCTCAGAGCGGTCGTCGAGCCCGAACTTGAAGCTGCCCGCCGGCACCTGAATCATCGGCACCAGGTCGGGCGGGGGAGGGGGGCCGAGCACGTGGGATTTGCTCTGTAGCTCGCGCTGGCCCCGATAGACCGTCTCCAGCCCGCTGTGCAGCTCCTCCAGTCCCTGGCGCAGCACCTCGTGGCAGCCCGCCACGGGCGCCGGGCTGATGGCCAGGCTGGCGTACAGGTTGATCTGGTTGACCGTGGCCATGAGGTTGGCCACCGAGCGGGCGTGCTGGGGCTCGAACGGAGCCGAGGCCGCCAGGGGAGCGTTGCGTGCCAGCCGGGCCAGCTTCTTGAGGTCTTCGGGCAGCTCGCCCAGCTCGCGGGCCTGCCCCGCGCACACCTCGTCCACCCGGGTTTCGATCTTGCGAACGAAACGCGTCACCTCCGGCGGCAGGGCCGAGCCAGGACGGCTGACGGGAGTGAGAAGCTCCATCGGAGCGCCATTTTAACCGTTCGCGTCCGAACCCGCTGTTGCGATTTCAAGACCGATTGTTAACTTGTCTCGCCCCGGCTGACGAAACTCTGACGAAGGCAGTTCGCGCCTCCATGGAGAAGAACTTCCCTCGCAGGAGGAGCTGGACGGATGGGATTCATTCTGGGCCTGGTGGAGTGGACGGAGGCGTTTCTCAAGGGGCGTGACCGCACCTATCTCATCGGGGCGGGCGTAGTGGGCCTGCTGCTGTTCTGGGTCTTCTTCTCCCTGGTCAAGAGCCTGTGGGGATTGATCATCGTCGTGACCATCTCGGCGGGCCTGGGCTACGCCGCCGAGCGGTTCTACCCCGCCAAGCACAACCACGGCCTGATCGGCATGACGCTGTTCGGCCTGGTGGGGGCCCTCATCGGCCAGCGCCTGCTCGGCACCCTGGGTCCCTCCATCGCCGGCGTGCGCATCATCCCCGCCTTCGCCGGGATTCTGCTCGTCAACTGGCTGGTGCGCTCGATGCGGCTCGCCTCGAGGGCCCGCACGCTGGAGAAGTACAACGCCAGGGTGGCCGAAGACTCCATGATCTTGTCCAAGCTCGACGAATATCGCATCGTCGAGCGCCTCGGCTCGGGAGCCTACTCCAGGGTCTACCGGGCCGTGAGCGACCGCACCCTCAATGAGGACGAATCCATCGCCGTCAAGATCTTCAACGAGGAGGCCATCAAGGACGAGGAGTTCACCCGGCGTCTCGAGCGCGAGATCGAGCTGCTGCAGAGGCTGGATCATCCCGGCATCGTCAAGGTCTTCAAATCGGGTCACCAGGGTGACCTTCACTTCATGACCATGGAGTATGCCGACGGAGAAACGCTCTCCAGCCGGCTGCGCAAGGATTGGCCCAACCTGGGCGAGTCGGTCGACATGACCATCGCCATCGGCGGCGTGCTCGGCTACGCCCACAAACTCGGCGTGGTGCACCGTGACATCAAGCCCGATAACATCATCTTGAGCAAGTCCGGCCCCCGCATCCTGGACTTCGGCCTGGCTCGCCCCGAGGGTCGCTCGAGCCTGACCCAGGCCGGCACGGCCCTGGGAACTCCCGCCTACATGTCCCCCGAGCAGATCCGCGATGACGAGCATGTGGACGGGCGCGCCGACCAGTACGCTCTGGGCTGCGTGCTGTTCGAGCTGATCACCGGGCGGCGCCCCTTCGAGGGCGACCAGTCGGTGCAAATCATGATGAAGCACCTCAACGAGCCCCTGCAAGACCCCCGCAAGCTCAATCCCGCCATCCCCGACCAGCTGGCCAAGTGCGTCTGGTACATGATGGCCAAGGACAAGAACAATCGCTTCCCCAACATGGAGGCGGCGCTGGCTCAGCTCAAGCAGGTGCAGGCCGAGCTGAAGGCCCAGCCCGCCGGCAAGAAGTAGGCTCAGCTCTCGGCGATACGTCTGAGGCGGGAGGCCACCAGGGCGGAATGCTGCGGACTCAACTCGTGCAGCAAGCCGAGCACGGAGTCACTCTTGACGATCCCGTGCCGCAAGAGCGAACGGACGTATTCGAGGTCCTTTTCACGCCCGGCAATCAGTTTGCTGATGGCGATGTCCACCGGACTGAGGCACAGCCCCGTGACCCCGCCGGTGTTCTCGTTTTTCAAAGCCACCAGGCGCTCTTTCCAGGAGGTCGGAATGATTGCCGTCTCCGGAGACACGCCATCGGCGTGATAGCCGAAGGTCTCGTAGAACAGAGAAAATTCTCCAATGGATCCCGTGATCAGGTCGGCTTTCTCAGGAGCGTCCCGTGGGTAAAGATGGGCCTGCATCGAGGCCAGGAGCTCAGCCGGCGGGTCTTGCACCGAGGCCAGGATGGCCTGGCTGCCGACGACAATGAACACATTCTCGTCGGCGATCGCTCCTGAGGCCCGCAAAATGTGCTCAAGCTGACGGAGAAGCACGATACTCCCGTAACAATGCCAGGCGCTCCTCTTGACTGAGCACCCCGCAGAAGGGCGCGCTGGATCGCAGCCGCTGTCCTTCATCGCTCTCTTGCAGCAAGAGCGAGCGCAACTGCGGCCAGGGCATCTCCAGGAGTCGCAACCACTCCTGGATGGCCCGGCTGGGGCTCTGCTCGTTCCATCTCCGGGCTGTGGCCCTGGCCCGTTCGAGTCCCGTCCTGTTTGGATCGGCATCGATACGGGCCACTATCTCGCGCATCATGGCCAGCACCCACTGGTCGATCTGTCGGTGGTCCACTTGAAGTCGATTCGATAGCTGAAGGGAATCCTCCCGCGCGGCAGCGGGCTCCACAGCCCGGAACCGCTCGTTGTCACACTTCTTGCCATACTCCTGATGGCGGTGGCGTCTGTGCTGAGTGCGGCTCAGCCTGTCCAGCGACCCCGGCCGGCGACTCTGGTAAGCCTCCTGCCCGAGAATCCACCTCCGGCCAGCCGAGCGGGATCCGCTCGAGCAGCCCGTCCTCTCCGAACACCTCCTCGAGCCGCAGCTCGGGCCGGTGCACGTAGCCGATGTGGCAGCCGCAGCGCTCGGCCGGGCAGAGCCGCTCTCTCAGGCAGTCCTCGAAGCCGGGCTCGTACACGTTGCCCAGCACCTGGCCCACGAAATGGCACCGGCGCACGTCCCCCTTCCCATCCACCGTGAAGCTCGTCTGGCCGGTCCGGCAGGCCCGGTCCAGGCTCCGGTAGCGGGGCAGGTTGAATCGGAAGTAGGGATCGACCCCCACCAGTCGCTCCACCTCCTCGGGCCGGTAGGAGTCCGGTGAGCGCTTGAACGCGTTCACCCAGAGGTAGACCGCCCGCGGCAGCCGGGCCCGCAGCTCCTCGATGGCCTGGAAATGCTCGCGCAGCCCCACCACCCCCACGCTGTAGCGCAGGCCCAGCTCGTCCAGCTTGCGACAGCGGGACAGGAAGCGCTCCACAGTGACCTGGGAGGGGTGGAAGCTGGCCCACAGCGCCAGGGACGGCCCGGCCCCGGCCAGGTCCTGCAAAGGAGCGCTCAGGTTGGTCTGGATGGCCACCCGCCGCACCCGGGGCAGCAAGGACAATCGCACCAGCGAGCGTCGGTAGGCCCGGTGTATGAGCGCTTCCCCCCACGGGGTGAGCAGCAGCCGCAGCTCACGCGGGCAGCCACTGACCCAATCCACGAATCGCTCCAGCTCCTCGAAGTCCCGGGCCAGCTCGGCCCGGGTGTTGGCCCGCTTGGCGAACGGACAGTAGCCGCAGGCGTAGTTGCAACTCGACAGCGAGCCCCGGTAGAGGATGCTCCAGGTCACCGCGTGGTCCTCACCAGGCCGCATAGCTCGCCATCCGCTGGCTCATCGCCTCGGAGTAGAGCCAGGGCCCCAGCGTGTCGCTGCGCGCCAGCCCCTCCTCGGTCAGCTTCAGGCGGTCGCAGGAGCGCTCGGCCAGCCCCGCCTCCAGCAACTCATCCAGCCTCGGGTGATCCTCCTCCAGCGAGCTCGCGAAGCGCTCGCGATAGCCCGAGAGCGCCACCCCCTCGGCCCGCAGCAGCGACTTGATCAGCCAGCGCAGCTTCTGCTCCGAGCCGTCCAGCCTCACCCCGTAGTCGGCCTGGCTGTAGTCGCGCTCGGCGAAAGCCTCCACGATGCGGCGCACCCCCGTCTGGGCCACGGCATACTCCGAGCTGTAGTGCAGCGCGCGGGTATAAGAGCGCGCCCCCGGTCCCAGCCCCACCATCCCGTCCTCCTGGCAGCAGTAGTCCGACGAGCGCTCCACCTGCGCTCGCCGGAAGCTGCGCATCGAGAGCTGCCGATAGCCGCTCGCCAGCAGCCGGTCGCGCCCCACCCGGTAGAGCTCCTGGCGGCGCGCTCCCGGGCGCTTGCCCAGCACCTCCAGGTTGGTGCGCTTGCCCACGTAGAGCGGGTAGAGGTAAAGCTCCTCGGGCCGCCACCGGAGAGCTTGCTCCAGGCTCTCCTCCCAGCTCGCCGCGCTTTGCCCCTCCTGCCCGTAGATCAGGTCCAGGTTGAAGACGGCAAAGCCGGCCTCCCGGATGGCCGAGCAGGCTCGCTCCACCTCGCCCGCTTGTTGCGGGCGCTTGAGGGCCGCCAGCTCGGCGGCCACGAAGCTCTGCACGCCCAGGCTGACCCGCTCCACTCCCAGCGCGCGCAGCAGGGCCAGCTTCCCCGGCGTCACGGTGGCCGGCGAGAGCTCCACCGAGACCGGGATCTCCGACCAGCGCACCGGCCACGAGCGGCTCAGCTCGGCGAAGAGCCGCTCGAGCTCGAGCTCGCTGAGATAGCTGGGAGTGCCCCCGCCCACGGCCGCCTGGGCCACCCCATCGGGAGCGATGCACTCGGCCACCACGCGGGCCTGGCGGGCGATGGACGAGAGCGTGCGCTCCACCAGCTCCTCGGGGGGGCGCACGGTGGTGAACAGGTTGCAAAAGCCGCAGCGCATCTCGCAAAAAGGCAGGTGCACGTAGAGAAAGAGGCGCTTTTTGTCCTCCTCGCGCCAGGCCTGCGTGAGGGGCACGGCCTGCTCGAGTGGCCGGTAAGCCGTCTTGTGCGGATAAGAGTAGGCGTAGCCGTCGTAGCCGTCCTGCTCGAGCCGCTCGGCCAGCCTCACAGCTCGAACTCCGCGTAGGGCACCGTCCACACCACCTCGTGGCCCAGCCGGTGGCCCTGATAGCCGTCCTCGCCGTATGCCGTGCCGTGGTCGGAGAAGACCAGGGCGAAGGTGGGGGCGCGCTCCTTCATCGCCTGCAGCAAGGGCTTCAGGGCTCGATCGACGGCCACCAGGGCCCCGGTGTGGGTGGCCAGCGTGTCCTGGCCTTGCTCTCCCCCGTAGAACCAGTTGGGCTGGTGGATGGCGGCCACGTTCAAGAAGATCAGTCGCCGCCCCTCGCCCTCGAGGGCCCGCAGCGCCTCCTCCACCTGGTGGACCGGCGATTCGGGGCAGGTCACCCCCAGCTCGGGCCGCCACACCGCCTGCGAGAACAGCCCCGGCAGAACCCGGGAGAGCTCGTTTTGCTGGCTGAAGAAGCCCGTGCCTCCGATGCAGTGGGTGCGGTAGCCGCGTGCCTCCAGCGCCCGGGGCAGGCTGGCCTCGGGAAACACGAAAGTGCTGTCCACCGTGGTGGCGCTGCCCGCGAAGGCGGCCGCGAACAGCCGGGGATGCGGCCCTGGTCCGATCGGCGTGGGCAAGAACCCCGCGAAGAAAGCCTGGTGGGCCGAGTAAGTGAAACTACCCGGGCTGTGGCGCTTCTGCCAGCCGCCCGGCCCGAGGTAGGGTCCCAGGGTGCCCAGCAGCCCCTGCTCGTAGGCCCGCTGGGCCGCGTCGTAGCGCAGCGTGTCCAGCGTCACCAGCAACAGGTCATGGCTGCCCACTCGCTCTTTCACAGCCCCCGCACCGTCTCCGCGTCCAGCACCCTTCTGGCCAGCTGAAAGCTCAGTCCGGCGGCCCGGGCCCCCACCCCGTCCACCGCCTCCTGGTCGCCGATGAAAAGGCACTCGTGCGGCTCGCGCACGAGCCGCCGGCAGGCCAGCCAGAAGATCTCCGGGTCGGGCTTTTGCAGGCCCACCTCGCCCGACACCACCAGCGCCGCTCCCAACAGCTCCTCCAGCCCGGCAGCGCGCAGCTTGGCGCGCTGGCTCCGGCTGCCTCCGTTGCTGACCAGCCCCAGCTGGCAGCGCCGCCCCAGCTCGCCCAGTGCCTCGATGAGCTCGGGGTCGGGGGCAATGCGCAGGGCCAGCTGGCCAGCCAGGTCTTGCTGGCTGAAGGGCCGGCGGGCGCGCTCGCTCCAGGCGACAAAAAAGCGCGGATCGCCGTCGAGACAGAGCAGAGCGGCTCGGTCCTGCGGGTCGGCAAAGTGGTCGGCCAGAAGCTCGCGCAGGGCCCGGTCGCGGTCGACCAGGGTGTTGTCCAGGTCAAACAGGACAGCTCTGGGCACGGCACAGGGCCTCGTATGCGGTTTCGCCCCGGTGGCTCAGGCCGGGCAAAAGGTCTCCGAAGGCATTGATCTCGCCCACCACGGCCCGGTGGGAGGTATCCAGCAGGATGTCCACCCCGGCCGCCAGCGAGCCCGGAAAACAGGCCGCCGCCTGCTCGGCCAGCCGCAGGGCCGCTTCCAGGCGCTCCGGACCGATGGCCGCGAGCAGGGCCGACTCGTCCCCACGCCGGTTGCCCAGGTGCAGGTTGGTCATCGGGTGGCGGCTCTGGCGCACCACCCGGTGGCGCGCCTCCCCGGCGATCACCAGCACCCGCAGATCGACCGCGCCCCCCGCCAGGGTGAGCTTGGGGATCCACTGCTCGCAGATCATCCCCTGCGGCTCGAGCTCGCCCAGGATGCGCTCGATCTCGCCCGGATCGGTGGTGCGGCTCACCTTCAGGCTGTTGAAGAGCCGTCCCCCGACGATCCGCACGGGAGCGAAGAGCTCGCGCCGCCCCGGACGCCAGCGGAGCGCGCACACTCCTGAGGCCGAGGAGCCGTGCAGCGGTTTGAGAAACACCCGTCCCGCCGCTTGCTCGAGCAGCTCGCGCCCCACCCGCGGACGGGGCAGCCCGGCCGCCACGAACCGTCGGTGGGAGGCCTGCTTGTCGAACATCGCCGCGATCTCGCCCGGCTCGTTCCAGCAGCGCAGACCGCTTGCCGCCACCCACTCGAGCACCCGGCAAAAACCCTGGTGGTATTCGCGCAGCCAGCCGATCTGGCCGTGCTCGAGGTCGGCCCGCACCGGGCCGCCCCCCAGAGCGATCAGTCCCCGGGCCACCTCCTCGTTCTCGCCCGGTGAGTCGATGCGCACCGCCTCCACCTGCCAGGCGCCGAGCAACCCCGGGTCGCGCAAGAGGTCGCGGTAGGCCAGGCAGGGCGGGCGGGGCCAGCCCAGCCGCTCGGCCGTGTCCTGAAAGTCGCGGATGCGCCGGTTCTCGGGATTGCCGATCAACCCCAGAGGAGCGGGCTTATTCCCCCACGGCGACAAAGCGCCACTCCTCTTCCTCCTCCATGTTGGCCGGTCGGGTGACGTCCACCGCGAACGGCAGGGCCTTGAGCTGTCGGCTCACCTCGGGGCTGAAGTAGTTGTAGTGCAAGTTGAGCTTCTTGAGGGTGGGGCTGGAGAGCTTGAGCAGCGACTGCCCGCCTTCATCCGTCAGCACCCCCAGCGAGAGATCCAGCGTCTCGATACGCTCCACCACCGGGCTGTTGACCAGCACCCCGGCCAGCTCGTCGGCCAATTCGCTGTTGCGAAGCCCCAGGTACTTCAGCTTCGGGAAGAGCCGACCCGACAGGAGCGGCTGCAGGTCAGCCACGGTGGCGGTGGCGCCGTAGTCGGAGGTGCCCAGCCAGAGCTCGAGGTACTCAAGCTCGGGAAAGTCGGCCTGGCACACCGAGCGGATCACGCTCACGTCCAGCCCTCCCGCCTCCAGCGCCAGGCCTCGCAGACGCGCGTGGCGAGGCTCGCTCAGGGCCAACCCCTCGCCTCCTCGCGCGCGCAGCAGCTGCAGGTTGGGAAAAGCCTGCAGCAGGGGAGTCAGATCGCACTGGTTGATCCAGGAGATCTCGCACTCCTCGCCGACGATGTCGCCCAGGTGGAGGGCCGCCAGCTTCCCCAGCCGCCCGGCCGCCCGCGCCAGGGTGCTCACCACCTGCGAGGAGTCGACGCTCGAGTCGTCCACCTGCCAGGCTCCGATCACCAGCCCCCGGGCCTGGGCGGCCGCCTCCGAGGCCAGAAAGCTCTTCAGGGGAAGCTCCGGCTCCTCCCAGGTGGAGCGCACGCGATAGACCACGTCGCTCCGGGCCGGCTTCTCGGGGTCGTAGTCCACCACCCGCATCCCGATGAACGTGCCCAGGTTGCTCGAGATCTCGTCGCGGTGGTTGATGCAGGTGAAGGCCACCAGGGGCAACTCGTCCCCGGTCGTCTCCTGGCCGGCTTTCTCCACGTACCCCTTGGACAGCTTCTCTTTGACCAGCTTGTCGAAGTCCTTGCGGGCCGCTTCCTCGCTGGCAAACGACTTGCTGCTCGTCTGGCCGGCCGAGCCGATGCGCCCGTAGGTCACCGTGTGGCCCGAGCCCTGCAGCTCGATGGTCCAGAACTTGCTCGATTTGGCGTCCATGTAGATGAGCTCTCGTCGCATTTACGTCTCCAGACACGGTTGATAGAGGGAAGGCTCGTCAAAGCCGGCGATCCAGGCGGCCGCCTGGTGGCACGACTTCATGTCCGGGGGCACCCGGATGAGATACTGCCGCCCGGTGGAGGGGCACTGGCAGAACAGCCCCACCAGCGGCTCGTCTTCCGCCAGCTCGATGCGCAGCAGGCGCCGCTCTCCGCCCGGGTCCCGGTCTTCATCCAGCGCCGCCGGGTCGGCCTCGCGCACGAAGCGCAGCATTCCCATGCGCTCGATCATCACCCGTCGCCGCTCGGCGTTGGGCTCTTGCAGCGCCTCGCGGGCTGTCAGCTCGTGGGGGCGCAGGGCGATCCGCTCGTCCACCCGCACCCCTCGCCAGCGCAGCGGAGCGCCCTGGAGGCTGGGCGGAAGAGCGCTCAGGGAGGTGCCCCCGATGTCCAGCCAGAGCGTCACCTCGACTCCGTCCGGGAGGGAGTGGATGCCGGCGCAGCCGGCCAGGTCCAGCGTGCTCAGCCGCCCCAGCCAGTCCGGCAGAGCGGTGAGGGCGGTGCAGTCGCGCAGGATGAGCGCCCCCCGCTCGATGGTGGCCCGGCGGGGCCAGTGCTGGAAGGCCGTGCAGCCGGTCAGGTCCAGAAACCAGGTGCTCAGTCCCTCGGGCAGGGCCGTCAGCGAGGTGCAGTTGCGCAGGCTCAGCGACCCTACCGTCAGGCCTTCGGGCAGGTGGGTGAGCTGGTGGCACTCGTCGAGCACCAGCCGGCCATCCACCCGCAGGTCGTCTGGCAGGTGGGTGAGCCGGGCGCCGCGCGCGTCCAGCTCGTAGCAGTGGAGGCCGGCGCTCAGCTCGTCCCCCCCGAAGCTGACCCGGCCAGCGAAGCGGGTCGCCTCAGTCACGGACGATGCGGACCTCGCGCGGCGTGTACTCGCGTTGCCGCCAGACCCGATAGAAACCGGCCGGCAGCTCGATGGTCCGGTGCTCCTCGTGGACGATCTCCACCAGCCCCACCGCCCGCAGATAAAGCTCTCCTGCACCCCGGTAGAGCTCGGCCTCCCCGCGGGCCTGGTGGCAGTGACCGGTCACCTCGCCATGGGCCAGGATGCGGTGGGTGAGCTTCTCGAGCCCGCTCGGCAGGCGCTCTACCTGCTGGATCAGCACATCGCCATGGCGATACAAATTGCCCATCGCGGTTGGTTCGGTCTGCCCAACAGACCTCCTACCGTCCGCTCCGAGCGAGGTCACGAGTCGACGCATCGCGAATCCATCCTGGTGCGGGAGTTCGAGGAGCTCATGGCGGGTCTGAGAGCCTCAGGTGAGCAGCAGGGCCGCGGAGCTTTCACTCTGGATGCGGCTCGAGCCCGGCGCTTGCTGGCCTCCTACCGGCTGGCCGAGCCCCACGAGTACGGGCTCTTTGTCGTGCAGGCGGCGGTGCGAGGAGAAGCTCGCGAGGTGTTGATGACCCAGGAAGGGTGGTTGACCCGGTTCTTCCTGTCCGGCCTCACCCTGGACGCGTTCACCCTGGAGAACCTCCCGGATTCCCTGCTCGCCCCGGGACCTGAGGGTCCGCTTTCGATGGCTCTGCTCCTGGCCGAGCGACTTTCGCCGCGAGAGATGCGCCTTCAGTCAGGCGACCTCGAGCTCCGCCTCCAGGGCGGCCAACGCAGTCTCAAGCAGGCACGAGAGAGCCTTGCGGGCCTGGCGCTGGAGGTCGATCGCGACCCCGGCCGCTGGCAGCGCGCACTGGGAGCCAGTCCCTCCGACCTTGAGGCTCAGTCGCTTCGAATTGCCTGCGCTCAAGCGCCGATCCCGGTCAGCGTGGGCGGCGCCTCGGCCCGCACCCCGGTGCGTCTCGATTCGAGCCTGGCGGCCATGGTCTTCGAGCACCCCGGCTACGACAGCCAGAAGCTGCCGCTCAAGCTGCCCAGCGGGGCCCCTTTGCAGCACCACCCTTCTCCTGGCGACTTTGCAGCCGCCCTGGGACTGGTGAGCGACGACCAGCCGGCGTGGACTTTCCTGGTGGTCGAGGGCCTGTTCTTCGAGGGACCCAGGCGGGAGGGGCTGCAGGCAGTGCTCTGGACCAACGCGCTGAAAGTCAACCTCTCCCTGGGTGCGGTGGTCCAGGACCAGACGCTCGAGCGCTTTCTCGAGCTTCTGAGCCAGGGCCTGGAGCATCTCAAGGAGAGCCTTTGGGGCGAGATCGAGCAGCTGAGCCAGGCGGGTCTTGCCTACCTGGAGAAGGTGGCGCTGCGCCCGTCTGCCCACCTTCCCCTGGCCACGCTCGAGGATCTGATCCGGGCTCTGAAGCGCTCGGGCTCCGAGAACGCGGAGCTGAACACCCGGGCCGCCGAGCTGGCCTTGATGGAGAAGCAGCTCGACCGGGCCGAAAGCTATTACCGTCGCGCCCTGGAGCTCTCCCCCGAACGAGAAGCCTACCTCAAGGACGGCCTGCTCAAGGTGTTGCGGGCGCGCGGGCTCCCTCCACGCGAACTGGAAGATCTCTTCCGGGAAGTCATCTTCGGCCTCAGAAAACGCGTCGTGGGTCTGGGCCGACGCGACACGCTGGCCACCTACTTCGAGGAGATCGGGCACTACGCAGACAGCATCGAATGCCGCTCCGAGGCCCGCGACTACTACACCCAGGCCCTCAGGTTGCGAGAAGGAATGTATGGCAGCGACCACCACACCGTGATCAAGCTCAAGGAGAGGCTGGCCGAGCTGGGGCAGCCCCCCTCATGAGCAAGCCCGCTCGTGACGGGAACAGGTCCCCGTTCTCGGGCCAGCCGTGTTTTTTGGCGTTCTCTGCCTGGATCAGGGCCTCCACCGCGGCGATGAACTGTCCGATTTCGTGCCCTGAGCGTCCACGTTGGAGCCCGTCATGTCAAGGTGGGAAGGCCAGGCTTGACGGTTTGTTGAAGAATCTGCCATGCATCTTCCTTTGACCTCGGAAGAGAGGGAGCGTCGCCTTCAGGTTCCCCTGGAAGTCCGCTGGCAGGTGGCCACGAAGTGGCAGGATGAGTCCTTTGAGCTCTATCTCGCTGCTCAGCAAGCGCAAGGTTTGTCCCGCGAAGCTGCTCTGGCACAGCTGGCGGGCGTCTGGGAACGTGAGGAGGCGGAGCGTCTCGAAGCTCACCTGCGCATGGCTCGTGCTGGGTAGCTTCCTCACGGATCTCCTGCAACGCGCCTTGACCGCACTTGAGGGAACCGAGGCCCAGTATGCTCTCTGCGGAGGGATCGCCATGATTTTGTCAGGCCGAGACCGTTCCACCCGCGATCTGGATGTTCTGGTGACTGTGGATTCAGCGCAGCTGGACCGACTCAAAGAGGAACTGCGTGCTCAGGGATTCGCCCATCACGATCGAGCGGATCGTCATCAATTGGACGATGTGTTGCTGCTGCGCTTCTGGCTGCCGATCGGGACAACCGGGCTCTCCGCCTCACTCGACGTCCAGCTCGCCCAGAGTGGCTTTTCCAGGCAGGTGGTTGCCAATGCCCGAAAGGAGAGCCTCGTCGGCCACGAGATTGCTCTGGCGACTCCAGAGGACCTGATCCTCCTGAAACTCTGCGCCTACCGACCCGTCGACCGGGCTGACGCCATCGAATTGGCTCAACTGCATCGCGACAATTTGGACCGCGACTATCTTCTGGCTCGTGCACGCGAGTTGGCAGTGGCCGACCGGCTCTCCGAGGTGCTGGCATAAGGCGTGGTGGGAGCCAGTTCGGGCTTGAAACGGGCTGGATTGGACAGTGAGGTCTCGGAGCCGGCTACCAGTCGAGGGGCAGCTGGCTCGTCTCGTGCCGGTGCCCGGGAATCTGGGAGCACTCGTCGGGAGCGGGGTCGTCATGGTGGATGTCAGGCTCCAGGTAGCCGAATCGGGCCAGCGCCTTCAAGAGTCGCACCAGCTCGAGCTGCTCGAGGACCGCGCGGGGCAGTCAGGGCTCGGTGCCCTCCGGTTCGGGCGCGAACTCCACCCGCTCATAGAGCTCCGACAGGGGCAATTCGATTCCTATGCCTGGCAGCGGCACGATCTCCTCCAGACTCCTGTAGACATCGCGTACGAAGCCCTGCTCGGTCCGGTGAAAGGCGACCACCGCCGGAAGGTCTTGCTCCACCAGGAGGTAGACTTCCAGGGACGGGATCGTCAGGTAAGCGTCCTTCTTCTCCCCCTCGTCCACGCGGCGGGTGGCTCGGGATAGAACCTCGACGACAACGGCCGGTTCATCCTGAAAAGAGCCATGGGGAGGGCCCGGACGGCAGACCACCGACAGGTCCGGGTAGTAGAACCGGATGTGGTGCGGAAGCCGGATGCGAATCTTGGTGTCCGAGTTGAAGGCCTCGCAAGCACCGCCACGCAATCTCGAGCCCAGCGCGATGAGGGCATTCGAAGCGATTCGGTTGTGAGTATTGCGCGCGCCGGCCATGGCGTAGAGGACGCCACCAAGATACTCGTGCTTGACCGGGGAAGCCAGTTCTCCGGCGAGATAGTTCTCTATCGACGTCAGGTCTAGATTCGGTGCGGTACTCATGGCGTAGGGCAAGGTTCTCAAGCTGCCGCGACCGCTCCTGCCGGTTCTGGATGCACTGCTCGGCCGCACCTTATGGGATTGCTGGCTCAGGAGGCCGCTCAGACTTTCAGGGACAAGAATTCCAGGCCAGCAAGAAGCTGTAAGCTCGCCGGGGGGCGTCGCGCTGGAACGGTATAGACGGGGCCGCCAACTCGGGGACGCTCAGGGCTGCCAGGCAGGCTTTCCGACTGGCTGCGCGACGGCAGCACCCTCTTGTGGTGGCGCAGGCCCCCCCGATCTGGCTCCCTCATCCCGCCGGCTTGCGCGCGGGGTCGAAGACTTTGCGATAGTGCTGGCTCACCTGGGCCGTGGACACGCCATAGAGGCCGGCTGCCTGCGCCTGCGTCATCCGGGTGCTGCGGTACACCAGGCAGGCGGCCCAGACCTCCGGGCGCACGCCCTCGCAGAAGCACGAGGCTGTGCGGTTGGAAATCTCCAGCATCTGTTGCACCCACTCCGGATGTGCTCCCGGGGTGCGCCGCAAGATCTCCTGGACCCTTGGAAGAGCACTGCCTGCTTTTGCCCGTACCGGTGTCGGTTTCGGTGCCTGCGCCGGCTTGAGGCCGGCCAGCTCGGAGCGGACGCGCTCGAGCCAGGGCTTCTTGAAGCAGGCCAGAACCTCGGTCAGACGCTGGCGAAGGCCTTCCAGGCTCGGAGGGACGCAGGCCAGGAGATCTTCCAGGGCCGCCTTGCACTCTTTGAGGCGGTTCTGGGAAAGGAGGGTCTCGGGCTCGACCAGCCTCTCCTCCAGGCCACCCACGTGCCGGAAGGGTGCAAAGAGGGGTTTGAGGACAGGCCGGGGCGGCTCAGGTCTCGGCGGGGGAGCCTTCTTCACCGGGGCCGGAGCGGGAGCCGTCTCCGGCACTTGCGCGGCGGTGACCTTGAGGCAATCCGGGCACAGGCTCTGGAGGTCGTCGCCCTCGCAGCAAGCGCAGCGCGAGCTGCGACAGCGCACGCAATCGCTGGAGCAGGCCGGACAGGACAGGTGGCCGTGCTCGCAGAGCCACACCTGCGTGGTTCTCTCCAGGCAATGATCGCAGGCCAGGGGGTCGAAGGCGTGCAGGGCGCAGTTGTAGCTCAGCTCCAGACGACGCTCGGCCGGTCCGGCTTTGAGTTCCACCGGCACCAGGAATCGGCGCAGGTCGATCAGCTCAGCTGCATAGAGTTGAGCTTGCACCCGCAGACGGAATTTCTGCTCCAGGTCGTGGCGGCGAGATTCTCGGTCTTGCTCGGTTCTTTGCCGCTTTTCCGGCGCGTTGCGCCGGCTCAGGTCGGCCAGAAGCTGCTCGTAGTAGCGCTCCAGGCGGGCAAGCTCCACGGCCAGGTGGCGCTCGGCCTCTTGCTGCAGTGCGTTGAGGCGCGGGGCGATGGCGCGCTGGAGGTGGCGGCGCGAGAGCTGATAGGCGCGCTCAAGCAGATCGCGCCGGCCCTGGCCCCCACCGGGCTCAACCCAGCAGGCTCCCAGGTGGGAAGGGTCGCAACGGGACCCGGTTTGAGCGTCCACCGTCAGCTGTAGCAACTCTTCACGCTTTTCGTCCCAGAGGTAGGTGTTGCGGAACCAC
The DNA here is from genome assembly GCA_021404945.1 of bacterium CPR1. GTDB lineage: Bacteria > Vulcanimicrobiota > Xenobia > Xenobiales > QWHO01 > QWHO01. The sequence goes on along the minus strand of QWHO01000040.1, from coordinate 5,046 downwards.
AGCGTGAGCCAGGGGACCACCTCGGTGCGGGGCTGACCGAACCGAGCCCTGGCGTTGCGAAAGGAGAAGGCGACCCGGGCGCTCTCGACCAGGCCGCCCTTCAGGGTCGGGCTGGAGGCCACGTGGCGCTGCGACACCTGTCCATGCTGCTTGACCTGATGGAGCAGGCTTTCAAGATACAGATGACCCGGATGCAGCTCGGTCAGCTCAGTCAGCTGCCCGTCTCTGTCGAGCAGGAGCCAGCGGCCGTCTTCATACTCGGCTTCCCCGCCCAGCTCGCGTACCGCGCGCGCGGCAAAGTCCAGTAAGCTCATGCGTCCTCCCCAACTTCAAACTCCCGTCCGAACAGAGCCGAGTCATACTCCAGGTGCTCTCGGTGGCTTTGTTCCAGGCCGGAGAGCTTGCGGCCCAGCTCGGCCATGGCGCTTTCGAGCTCGCCCTGGTTTGCCGAGCCGGCCGCCAGTTCGGCCAGCAACTCCTCGAAGTCGCACTCGTCCTCCAGGGGGCCCAGGATCATCTCCAGCTCGCCCAGGACCAGCTCGAACATGTTGAGCTTGTCGTCCAGGATGCGCAGCAGGTGGTCTTCCAGGCTGCCCTCCAGGCACAGGTTGACGATCTCGATCGGTTTGGTCTGGCCGATTCGGTGCACTCGTCCCACCCGCTGCTCGATGCGCAGAGGATTCCAGGGGAGATCGAAGTTGATCAGGTGACGGCAGAACTGAAGGTTCTTTCCCTCGCCTCCCACCTCGCTCAGAAGAAGCACGCCTCCGTTCTGGCGAAAGCTCTCCAGCTGCCGCTCACGCTCTGGCACGCTGAGCCCGCCATGATAGCTGTGCACTTTGCCCGGCAGGTGCCCCTGAAGCGCCTCCAGCGTGGCCACGAAGCGGGAGAAAATCAAGACCGGCTCGGAGTGCAGGCTCTGCAGCACCTGCCTGACCGCCTGGACCTTCGCGCCCAGTTGCAGATCGGCCGCCTGCCGGGCCAGATCGGTGAGCCCCATGCGCTCCAGGGTGCCGCTGAGCGCCGCCGGGCTCGAGCCCACTTGAAGTTGCAGAGTGCGCAGCGCCATGCGGGAAAATCGCTTCTGTCCCCACTCTTCGTGCACGAGACGCTGGACTTCCCGGTTCAGCCTCAGCTCGTCGGCCCCGGGTGCCAGGCGCAGAGTGCGGGCCCGTCGGGGCGGCAGGACCAGGTTGACGCTGGCGCGGGTGTTGCGCACCATGACGTCCAGCATCAGCTCGCGCAGAGCCTGAATATTCCTGGGTCGGCGCCGGTCGCTCGGGTCGACGAAGGCTTGTCGGAATTGCGAGGGGGTTCCGAGCTGGCCGGGACGCAGCAGGGTGATCAAGTTGTAGAGCTCCTCCAGGTCGTTTTGCAGCGGGGTGGCCGTGAGCAGCAGAAGGTACTTGCGGGGAAGGTCGTGCACCAGGCGCCAGGCTTTCGAGGTGCGGCGGCGCAGGCAATGGCTCTCATCCACCACCACCAGGTCGTAGCCGCCGGCCTTCTGCAGGGCCAGCCGATGTCGGTCCAATCGCGCCAGGGGTAAGGAGGCCACCACCCGATCAAGCTTGCTCCAGGCGGCCTCGCCCAGCTCGCGGAACGCCTCGTCCTCAGAGCTGACGAAGCTGAGCCGGAACTTCCCGGCCAACTCCTGCTGCCATTGCTGGATCAAAGACGGCGGGCAGAGCACCAGCACCCGCCGGGCCAGGCCTCGAAGTAGATACTCCTTGACGATCAGGCCGGCCTCCACCGTCTTGCCCAGCCCCACCTCGTCGCCCAGAATGGCCCGGCCCCGCAACCGCCGCATGACGCGCAGCGCGGTGCGCTCCTGGTGGGGCATGCGCTCCACGCCCTGGAGGTCAACCAGGCAGAGGAGCTCTTCGAAGCCTTCCACCAGCGAGAGCCGCTCGGCCTCCTGGCGCAGGGTGAAGAGCGACCAGGCCTCACCGCTTTCGTTGGCCAGGCGAAGCACAAGCTCGAGATCGGTGGAGGAAAAATCAATTGCAGGGGCTGTCATGGGGAGGAAATTTCCTCAGACAGGCATCGAAAACACTTCCGAACAGGTGCAATTTTTCCTGGCCGCCGGATTGGGCCTGCCTCGCTGCGGTTTGACGGATCCGGACTCGCCGGCCGTGACGGTAAGTCCGGCGGAAAGCGATGTCAGCGGACGCGGAGGTTCAGCAACTGGTAGTTTCCGTCCACCACGTTCGGCACCTCGCGGAGCTTCTGGCCGGCCCATAAGGACTCGCTCCAGATGAACGGTTTGCCGCTGATGTGCGGGGTGCCGTACTTCATCCAGAAGGCCTGGAAGGGCGAATTCAGATCCAGGATGCCCTCCAGATCGCCCACGAAGGCGGTCATGTTGGCGGAGGTGACCTTGGCGTCGACGGAGCCCTCGGGAACGGTCTTGGGCCGGGGCGTGTCGCCGTAACCGAGGTCCCACCGCCCATAGATGGACAGGGGGTTCTTCGGGTCGTCGATGTAGGTGATCAAGGCTTTGGCGTCCTCGACGGTCTCGATCCCGCCGATGCGCTCGAGGAACTGGGTGCGGCGCGCGGGACGGTTGTTGACCGACTGCAATTGCTCGCGGATGAAAAAAGACCCGGGCATGTTGTAGCCGAGGATGTAGGTGGGCTGAATCATGTCCGTGTCGTAGTCGGTGGCGACCCCCTCGGGCCTGGTCTGAACCGCGACCTTGCTCTGCCCGTCGGGCCGGAAGAAGACGAAGGTGTCCCAGGACATCTCGACCAGGCCGAACTCGCCGGTCTTGCCATCGAGCACCATGTAGCCGTTCATGTAGGTGCCTGAGGCTTCCAGCGAGATCAATTCGAAAAACTCGTCCAGCGACGAGGCGAACTGCTCGGCCAGGGTGGCTCTCCAGATCATCCACAGAGCCTCCACTTTGGGCTCGTCATAATCGTAGAGATGGGTGGTCTCGTTGAAGATGATCCGGTGGTGATTGTAACCGAAGTCGGTGTAGGACCCGAGCATCCCGGGCTGGATGGCATTGAAGGTCATGAAGGTGTCGTTGACCATGAGCGTCATGGCCATCGTCTGGGAGAGGTAGGAAGACCAGCTGTTGTGGGCCAGCAGGACGTCGTCGGAGGTCTTCTTCACGAAAGCCGAGCACTTGGAGACGCGCCTGACGGTGGCCTTCGTGGTGGGGGCTGACACGGCATAGATGGCATCTTCGAAGGCGTTGATGAAATAGACATCCATGAAGGTCAGGCCGGGAGTCTGGTATCCGAGCTGCAGCTCTGCTGCCGTGAAGTCGGCCAGCTCGGGCAGATCGTCGCCGGAAAAGTCGACCGGCGGCGCCACGACCAGGGTTCCGTGATAGATTCCCAGCAGCCTGAAGATCAGCCTCTTCAGGTTGCGCGACACGGTCGGATCGGGATGGCTCATGGCGTAATTGACGGTGTAGGCATAGTTGCGCCTCAGCAGGCCTTGCATCTCCTGCAACTCGGCCTGGCTTGGAGGCAATTGCTTGGGGAAGCCGTGGGACGGATCGAGAAGATAGAAAGAATCCCAATCGTTGTCGCGAGCCGCCAGCATTCCCCCGCGCTGCAGCCGCCCCTGAGCCACTCCGGCGTTGTACTCCGCCTGAAAGACATTGGGATGCTTGGAAATGATGGTCGTGGCCAGCAGATTGTCCACCTTCTCCTGGAAGACCTGGACGGTTCCGCCATCGGGTCCAGGGGGGACCGGGGTGAGGATGGTCTCTGTGCCGCTGCAGCCCCAGACCAGGCAGGCTGCCATGAGAAAGGCTGTTAGCTGAATCCGCATTCGCGGTTGTTCGTCCCTCTCAATAAGCCCCCTGCCCTTAGGTCCAGCCTGGAGCGGAAGGGCCGTTCTCTCAGCGCCGTCAGCGAGGGCTCCACACGCTATAGTCGTCGAAGGCGGGGTGGTTGGTGAGATTGCGGGCGTTCTCACCGGACAGGTCGGCCGAGTAAATCTCGCAGTCCGTGGGCGGCTTGCGAACCTGATAGGTCACGTGGTTTGCATCCGGCGAGAATCGGCAGGTTTCGCGCGTCGGGACGCTGCCGGCGGGCGCGGCCGAGCCGGGAGATCCGGGCGGTGCGGTGTAGGTCCACCACTCTCCCAAGAAGCCCCAGCACAGTCGCTCGCCGTCGAAGCTCAAAGCGACCTCGGCCTTTCCCGGCGTGCCCGTGCCGGTCAGGTTCGTTACCACAGGCGACGGCAGGCCACGGTAGAGCACTTCGTAGGTGTCCGCGGGGCCCTGCAGGCCGGTCATTGAGCCTTTCCATCCGGGAACCACGCGCTCGATCAGCTCGCCAGGCCAGGCAACCACACCCCCGTCAACCACCAGGCGCTGCCCGTCCGGATGGGCGGCCAGTGTCCTGCTGCTCCCACCACCGAGCGGCCAGGCTTCGTTGGTGAGCTGCCAGGGGGCTCGACGGCCCGGGTCGCACGGATCGGTTCCATCCAGGCTGATCAGATACACCTCGGATGACGCCGCGTACCCCAGGAAGGCGATCATGGTGCCGTCTCCCGTGAAATCGGGGCTTTCGCACGCGAGCCCCCACCCCGCTCCATCTGTCACCCGGGTTAGCCCCGACCCATCCCTCTCCACCATGAGGATCTCCGCGCCCGGACTTCGACTGACGAAGCTAATCCTGGCACCATCGGGAGACCAGGCGATGACTCCGGAGACATCCACGCCCCGGGTGATCCGGGTCACGTCGGTCCCATCCGGGTTCATCGAATACAATTCCGAGCCCGCTCCGGCCCGGTTGGAGGTGAAGGCGATACGGCCGGGAGCCAGGACCTCGACGGTCCCCGTAGCGCCGATTTCATCGCTGGAGGAGCCTTTGCCGTCCGAAACCGTGGCCTTGAGCAGGTAGCGGGTTCCCGGGGCTGCCCCGGGCGGGGGACGCCACTCCCATTCCTGCCGCCAGCGGGCCACGGCCGGATCCCAATTCATCTGCGAGCGTCCTTCCGTGGAGTAACTGCCAGGCTCTCCGGCAGGCACCACCGAGGTGGTGGTCCACTCCAGGCTCAGGGGGTCGCCGTCCAGGTCGCTGG
>QWHO01000039.1 GCA_021404945.1 bacterium CPR1 | reverse complement strand
CACGATGAACACGGCCGGACCCTTCCTCTCACGCAGGACCGCCTCGACCGGCAGGGCCAGCACATCGGAGCGCCTCTCCAACTCGACCGACGCATCCACCGCCATGCCCGGGCTCAAACGATGGCCCGGGTTGGACAGCTCGATCTCGACGGGCAGGGTGCGCGTGGCCACGTCCAGCGAATCGGTCGACCGGGTAATGGTTTGGCGGGTGGACTTCAGCGCCGGCCCGCTCAGGGTCACCCGGGTGATCCCCGCTCGCACGTGGGGCGCCTCGGTTTCAGGAATGGCCAGCTCAATCCGAACCCGGCTCAGATCGGCCAGCGTCAGCAGGGGCTGCTCGCCAGCCAGGGCGCCGGGGTCGACCCACCGCCTGGTCACGGTGCCGGCAAAAGGGGCTCGAATCTGGCTGTAAGCGTACATCTGGCGGCTCTGCTCAGCCTGCCGCGAACGCGCCTCGGCAGCGCTCTGCTGGGCCCGGGAGCGGGCCTTCTGAGCCTGCGCCATGGCGGTGGCAGCCTGGAGATTGCGCTGGGCCTCGCGACGCTCGGCCCGGGTGGCCTGAGCTTCCTGGCGGGCCGCTTCGAGGCGACTCTCAGCCTGGCGGAGCCTGCCGCGGGACTGATCCAGCTCCTGTTGAGCAACCAGACCCTCATCGCCCCGGGCGACCTGCTCCAGGCGCTGGTGGGCCTGTCTTTGAAGGGCGACCTCCTGGGCCAGCTCGTCTGCCGAGGCCAGAGAAGCCCCCTGCCGAGCCTCAAGACGCTCCAGGGCGGTCCGAGCGGCCTGAGCCCTGGCGGCCAGCCCCGCCGCCTCATCCTCATAGGCCAGGCCAAGCTGCTCCTCCTGGCTCTCCCGGGCTTGAGCCTCGAGGACCTGCTGCTCGACCTCCGGCAGCTCTACCGTGGCCAGGAGCTGATCCACCGCGACCCCGTCGCCGGGCTCGACCTCCACCGAGCGCACGTAACCGGCCAGTTTGGCTCGAAGCGAAGCCTCCTGGTAAGCCCTCACCTGCCCCACCAGCTGCAACGTGCGCGCCACGTCGCGTCGGGACGGGACCACCACGGTCACGCTGGTGGGTGGGACGGTTTCGATGGGTGGGCCATCGGCTCCCGGGGAGCAGCCGACGGTGACCAGGGCCAGGGCCAGAGAGACGGCAGCCAGACGCATTCAGGACTTCCTCCCGGGAATCTTGTGCAGATAGGTGTAAAGAATCGGCACCAGAAAAAGCTTCAAGAAAGTGGATGTCAGCAGCCCCCCGATCACGGCCCGGGCCATGGCGCTGTTCGGCTGGCTCGAGTCGAGCGCAACCGGGAGAAATCCGAGCAAAGCCGCCAGCGAGGTCATCAAGATAGGGCGAAGGCGGATGCTGCAGGCTTCATGGACGGCCGAAATGCGATCTCTGCCCTGAGCGACCAGGTTGTTGGCAAAGTCCACCATCAGGATGCTGTAGGCCACGGCCAGCCCCATCATCATGATGATCCCCATGAAAGACTGCACGTTCAGCGTCGTGCCCGTCGCAAGCAGGATGAGAGCCACCCCGATCCATCCGACCGGAGCCGAAAGCAAGACCACCAGCGGGTCGGCAAAGGAACGAAACTGAACCACCATCACCAGGTAGAGCAGAACGAGGGCCAGCGCCAGACCAAAGGAAAGGTTCGCGAAGCTCTCCTTCATCGACGAGACCTCACCCCGCAGGTAGACCGAATACCCCTCGGGCAATCCGGGCCTGGCTCGCTCGAGCAGCTTCTCGACCCGGGCGGCCACGCGTCCCACGTCGGTCCGATCCACGTTGGCGAAGACGTCGATCACACGGCGAATGTTCACATGATTGCTCTCCACGGCGGCCTGCTTCTGGCCCAGCGTCGCCAGGCTCCGCAAGGGGATGGCGCCCCGCGAGCGCGTGTCGGTGATGGGGATGTCCTGGAGCGTCTCCAGAGAGCGGATGTCCTCCTCGCGGTAGGTAGCTCCGATAAAGTAGTGATTGCCGTTTCTCTCGTCGATCCAGAAGGAGGGCAGGAAGGTCGTGCTGGAGTTCAGGGCGGTGATGATGTTCTGGACCACCGCCTCCTGCGTCAGCCCTACCGAGGCCGCGCGGAGTCGATCGACCTGGACATCGATCTGCGGATAGTCCAGTCTTTGCTGGATGCGAACGTCGACCGCTCCCGGAACCAGTCGGATGCGCTCGGTCAGAGCCTCGGCGATCTGCCGCGAGGTGGCCAGGCTCGGGCCCTCGACCTGAACGTTGATGGGAGACGGCAAGCCGAAGTTCAGAGCCGAGGAGACCAGGCCCCCGGTGCTCACCGAGATCTCCACACCGGGCAATCGCCGAGGGAGCTCTGCGCGGAGTCGGCGGGCCGCCTCCTGGGCCGTGATCTGGCGGCTCCTGGTCAACTGAGCCAGCAAGAAGGCATCATGGGGTCCTGAATTGGGCGTATAGGCGGCCGGCCAGTCATACAAAATCCCCACGTTGGCCACCACCATCTGGAGGTTGGGCTCCCCCACCACCTCGCGCACCACGGCCTCCGCCTGCTGAGCGAGCTCCTCGGTGAGCTGCATGCGAGTCCCGGAAGCTGCCCGCAACTGCACCATGAGCTGGCCGCTGTCGATTTGAGGAAAGAGCTCGGTCCCGAGCAGCGGGATCAGGGCCATGGAGGCCAGAAAAAGCAGAGAGATCAAGAGCAGCACCAGGGGCCGAGCCCGAAGCGACCGGCTCAGGGCTGCCTCATAAAGCTGCTGGAGGGGATGAAACAGCCTCTCTGCGAGAGGTGGAGCTGGCTTGTGCTCGAGAAACGTGGCGCAGGCTGGAACCACGGTCATGGACATCACATAGGAGGCTGCAATCGCCAGAATCACGGCCAGAGCCAGAGGAGTAAAAAGGAACTTGCCGATTCCGGTCAGGAGTGTCACCGGGGCAAAGACCACGGCCAGGGTCAGGCTGGCCACCAGCACCGGGTCGGCAACCTCCATAGCTGCATCTTGGGCCGCCTCTGCCGGAGATTTGCCCATCCGCAGATGACGGGCCGTGTTCTCCAGTACCACGATCCCGTTGTCCATCAGGATACCGACCGCCAGGGCCAGCCCCCCGAGAGTCATGACGTTGAGGCTCTGCCCGGCCGCGTACAGGCCCAGGACCGAGCAGAGCAAAGACAGGGGCAGCGTGATCGTGATCACCAGCATGGCGCGCACGCTGCCCAGAAAAAGAAGCACCACCAGAGCGGCCAGGGCCGCTCCCAGAGCCCCTTCGAAGACCAGCCCCGAGATCGATTCACGGGCGTAGACCGACTGGTCGATCAGGACCTCGAGCTTGAGCTGCGCGCCGTTGGTGACACGCTGCTGGATGCCGGGGAGAGCCGAGCGGATGCCCTCCACGACCTGGATCGTGTTGGCGCCGGGCTGACGGTAGATCGGAATGTAGACGGCTCTCTTCCCGCCGATGCGCACGGCATTGGTCTGGATGGCGTAAGAGTCCCGGGCCTGGCCCACGTCCCGGACCAGGACCGCGCGGCCATCCTGATATCGCAGCGGGATGTCGTTGAGAGCGGAGATCTCCGGCACCATCGCATTGGAGGTCACCTGGTAGTTCAACCGACCCAGGTTGGCGTCCCCGGTGGGAATCAGGACGTTGTAGGAGCGAACCGCGTTGACCACGTCCATGGGCGACATTCCCAGGGCCTCGAGCTTGGCCCGCTCCACGTAGATCAGGATGCGCCGCAGGCGGCCCCCGTAGACGGCCGGAGCGATGACGCCGGGCGTGCCCGAGAGCAGGTTGCGCATCTCGAAGTAGGCCACATCGTAGAGCGAGGTCTCGTCCAGCGTCTCGCTGGAAACCGCCAGCAGGCAGAGCGGCTGTGAGGCGGTGGGGTCGAACGGCATGACCATGGGTGGGATCGTGCCGGGAGGAAGATAGTAAAGGTCCGACATCGCCAGCGAGGAGACCTGGGAGAGAGCCGCATTGGGGTCGATGTCGGAACGAAAGTAGTCGCGCACCACGCTGACGCCGGTCAGGGTTCGAGACTCCTGGCGGGAGATCCCCACCGCCTGACTCGTCCAGCGCTCCAGCCGATTGGTGATGTCTCGCTCCATGACCTCGGTGGGCATGCCAGGATAAAGGGTCAGGACCTGAACCGCCGGAGCTTGAAAAACGGGCAGCACATCCACCGGGATGCGCATCAGCACGGTCACGCCCAGCACGACGATGGCCAGGGCCCCCACCAGGACCAGATAAGGATTCTCGAACGTCATCCTGACCAGTCGCATGAGCTCACTCCCCCAACTTTCCGGCGGCGTGGAGCACTGTGGCGCGGGCCAGCCGTCGCTCGAGATCGACCCGAGCGGCTTGCGTCTGGGCACTCAAGAGGCCCTGCCTGGCCTGCTGGGCCTCCAGCAAAGTGCCCAGCCCGATCTCGTAACGCCGGTGGGCCAATCGCGCCGCGCTCGAGGCGGCCTGGAGCTGATCCTCCACAGTCGCGCCGATCTCCTCGAGCGACTCCAGCCAGAGCTCGGCGCTCCTCAGCTCCAGCGCAAGACTCCGGACCAGCTCCTCGCGCTGGGCCTGCAGCGCCTCCAGCCGGTGCTGTTGCTCGTCCACCTCGGCCTCCACTCGACCACCGGTGAAGAACGGCCAGGTGAGAGCCATGCCGACGGCATAGTTGTGGTTGCCGGTTTGCCCGTCAGCCACCCGAATCGCTCCTCCCGTCAACACGGCGCGAAGCACCGGGAGCCCCGCGGCGGCGGCCGCCCTGATGGCTTCTTGCTGGGCCTGGATGCGTCGGTCCAGGGCCTTGAGCTCGGGACGCTCCTCAACCGTCAGGGGAGCGAGCGGCTCCATCGAAGTCACCGGCTCCTGCAGTTGCTCGCCCAGCTCGGCTCGCCCGAGCAACTCGCCCAGGGAGGCTCGGGCCAGCTCCTCTTCTTGCCGGGCGCGGGTCAACTCGGCTCTGGCTTCGGCCACCTGCGATCGGGCCACCTCTTCGTCCAGCCGCGAGCTCAGCCCGGTCTGGTAGCGTTTCTGAGCCAGCTGTAGCAGCGATTGGCGCAGGACCAGCTCTGCGTCGGCCAGCTGCCTCAGCCGACCTGCCAGGAGCGAGCGATAGAAGCGACGATGGGTCTCCAGAATCAGGCGCGCGCGCTGAGCGTCGAGATCCTGGCCAGACGCCTGCTCGTCCCACCTGCGCGAGAGCACCTCGTGGGATCGGCGACCGAAGTCGACCAGCGTCTGACTCACCACGACGTCGGCTCCGAGGTTATTCACCAGAATAGAGTTGCTCAGTCCCGTGAAGCCGAGCCCGACCGCGGCAGCCGGCCCCTCCCGGGCCACAGCCTCCAGGCCGATCTGAGGCAAGAACTGGCTGGAGGCCTGGGCCGTGCGGGCCGCCGCTACCCGGCGCAAGGCCCCCAGACGGCTCAGGCTGGGGTGGGAGTTGACCACCTCCTTCACCGCCTGCTCGAGCGTCAGGCTCGGCGCGGCTGCAAGCGGGCAAGAGAGCATGGCCAGCACGAGCAGCAGAGTTCGCATCGATCGGTTCCACGAATTAGAGGCCCGGAAAGTTCCCGAATCAGGAGCGACCTTGCCGGTTTGGGTCAACAATCCAGAAGCGCAGCCGACACAGTTTTTCGGCTGCAAGAAGGCCTGGGGGCCTCAAGCCTGGGAGCCCGGCTTGCAGCCTGTCAACTCCTTGCAGCCGGTCGCCTCAATTGTCCCAGCTGTCGGTCAGAAAATGCGGCCGCTCAGGCCCGATCTCGACCGATAGCTGGCTGTCGAACTGTTTGCCATAGGCCGGCTCCAGGGCCCAGTCCAGCCAGCCCAGCCCGGTGTCCGCCACGCCGGGGCTATTGCGAGGCAGGTAGAGCGAGACCCGCGTGAATTCCGGTACGTAAAGCAAGTTCTTGCCCGTGACCGAGCCCGTCTCGGAGGTGGCCGCCCCCACCAGATACTCGGTGCTGCAAGACACGTTGCCCCGGGCCACCAGGAAGCCAACGGCCAGGGGCACGACCAGCCCGGAGGAGTTGACCCGCAGGTCGCCCCCCGAGTAGATCAGAACGCCCGTGCACTCGGCCAGCAGCGGCTTGACCGCACCGCCGTTGAGCAGACCCTCGATCTGATCGGCCACCGAGTCGAGGGCCATCTTGCCGCCCGAGCCGCCAAGCTTCTGGGCGTCGTCGGCCTCGGTGACCCATTTGGTCAACTCGGCCACGGCCGAGCCGGCAAAATCGCCCACCAGCGACATGGGAAAGCCGAGCTGGCTCTGAATCAGGGAGGTGACCACCTTGGACATCAGGTCGGCGATCATGTTCTTGCCCGCGTCCAGGGCGTAGTCCTTGACGTAGCCGATCACGTCCTCGGGCTTGGGCAGCACCGGCAGACTGAGGCTGCTCAGGCCGGCCAGGGCGGCCGGATCGACCTTGGGCAGCATGGGCACCACGCCCTTGCCCAGGATCCACCAGTCGGTGAAGGTGACGAAGTTCTCGCCCAGCACCAGGTTGAGCTGCACCTGGTAGATGGTGGCAATGGAGCTCAGCATCGGGTTGAGCACGTTCTTGGGGGTAGGGAGCGGCACGGCCATGGGGATGATGGCGGGGGGGAAAGGCCACTTCACGATCTGGAAGGTGGTGGCGTAGCGGGCAAAGTAGGGTTTGCGGCGGTGAAAGGGCCCGGCCGCCTTGGCCAGGTTGCCCGAGACCGTGGTCAGGGCTGTGCTGGCCTCGGCCAGAGCTGGCACAAGAGAAGCCAGCCCGTCCAGGGTCATGGCCGGGTAAACGCCGTAGGGGATGGTCACGGCGCCCTGCACGAGCAGCCCGGAGGTGACCGGGTGGACCTGGTTGACCGGTCCTGCGACCAGCACCGAGCCCGCCTCGGGCGAGCCAGCGCAGGTGAAGGCACCGCTCACCAGCACGGTGGCGCCCTCCTCCAGGCAAAGCCGGCCCTGGGGAGTCAACAGATCGTCGGAGGGGGCCACCAGCGGGCTGACCAGCGTCAGATCCCCGTTCACCGTCAGGCTGCCGCCCTTCTGGACCCACAGATCGCCGCGCACCGTCAGATTGCCGTCGAAGCGCAGAGCGCGGCCGGAGGGCACATTGAGGGTGGCCGGGCAGTCGAAGCTGCCATCGGTGATGTTGAAGGTGGTCTTGTTGTCCTTGGGGCCGAAATGCACCACCCGCACCTTGTGCAAGAACTGGTTGGCCAGGCCCTCGAAATCGCCCGTCACCAGGTCGCCCAGGATGCCCAGGATCTTCTCGAACACCTTGGAGTAGGCCCAGCCCATCTGGCCGTCCTCTCCCAGAGAGCCCTCCTCGGCGCGGGTGTCGGGGCCGTCGTCGTCGGGGTTGGAATTCTGGACGCCATGCTTGAGCTTGTCGGCGTTCTGCTCGCCGATCTCCTGGGCCTCGTCCACCAGACCTGCCATCTGAGCTTTCAGGACAGCCAGGAGTTGAACGGCAGCATCCCGCTCGAGCCCGGGGCCCAGGGTGGGGATCTTGGCCTCCAGCTCCTCGATCTCTTTTTGCTTGGCGGCCATCTTGTCGGTGATCTCTTTAAGTTTGTCGTTCTGAGCGTTGAGCTCGTCAGCCGAGCCGCTGACGGCGCCATCGGGCGGATAGGGCATGTGCAGCCAGATATTGGTCACGATGCCCAGCTCGTTGCCACCCGGAATCATGGGAAACGGAAACTCGAGCGACTGGCGCAGGCTCAGAGCCGAGCCGAAGATGGACTCGAAGCTCTTGCTGCCGGTGATAAGGTCCCAGATGTCGTCCAGGCCGGGCAGCGAGCCTTTGATCGAGTCGGTCTTGTTCTGGCCGCGTACCGAGAGCACCGAGTAGGCATTCTGAATCTGCTCACCCAGGGCCACATTGTAGTCCTTGCCTTTGCGGCGAGTGTGGGGCAGGTAGCCCTGGTAGGCCACCACGCTGCCCTGCTCGAGGTCGAGCGGGCCGGCCTTGAGGTAGACTTCGCCATAGTGGACCGTCTTGGCGGAGAGCCCCGTGCCGGCCCCCAGTCTCACGGGCACGGCCGAGAACATGGTGCGCGCGTCCTTGCCCACCGTTTCGGGGAAGGTGGGGTTGGACCAGCCCGCGGCGCTTTCCAGCGAGATGGCCCCTTGAGGAGCCAGGGCGCCATAGGGAAGGGTGGGGCTGGTGACGGCCAGGAAACGCCGATTGGCCGGAGCCATCAGCGAGGGATTGAGGGTGGTGGGCTTGAGCGATTGCCACTGCGGCCCTGGCAGCGCCTGGTGGGACGAATCCCAGCTGACCGGCTCGGGGGCGTTCAGGGCCGGGAGACCGGAGTAGAGTCTGGACCCGAACTTGGGGTCGTAGGCGGGAGAGCTCTGCTGGCTGGCCTTGACCTGGACATCGGGGGGGGTGAGCGGCAGGGTGGTCATCTCGTCGGCCAGCTTGAACTCGACCGACTGGCGGGCCTGGACGGCTGACTCTTCACGCAGGTAGGCGGCCCGGGCCCGGGCCTGCTGCCAGTGAAGGCCCATGGCCAGGGTGGCCAGCACGAACATGACGGCCATCACGGTTACCAGCAGGTTGCCTGCTGCTTGATGTCTTCTCATCTTGGACGGGTCACCTTACTCAGACAGATTTGGTGGCTCGATTGAACGCCAGCCGACAGACATCCGGCAGTGAGCTGGCTCACAAACCGCACTTCCTGTCGGCCCTTCCCAGCAAAGGCCAGTCACCCCTCCCAAACCTCGCCCGCGGAGCTGATCCGGCTGGTCCTCCGAAGGTGCCCCAGGAAGGGACTCGAAGCCCGTCCCGATGCGCGTTCATGTCACCCGACCGATCCCCCGCGCCGGCCTGGAGCTGCTCGAGCAAGCCGGCCTGAGCTACACCGTGCCGGAAGCGGAAGGCCTGCCCGACCGCTCCGAGCTGCTGCGGGCGGTAGCCGGCTGCACCGGTATCCTCTCGCTTCTGACCGAGCGTATGGACGCCGAGGCCATGGAGGCAGCCGGGCCGGCTCTGAGGGTCATCTCCAACCATGCCGTGGGGCACGACAACGTGGACGTGAAGGAGGCCACCCGCAGGGGCATCCTGGTCACCAACACGCCCGGGGTGCTGACCGAGACCACGGCCGACTTCACCTGGGCCCTCATGCTGGCCCTGGCCCGCCGGGTGGCGGAGGGCGACCGGCTGGTGCGGGAGGGCAAGTTTGAGGCCTGGGGGCCGCTGATGCTGCTGGGCACCGATCTGGCCGGCTCCACGCTGGGCGTGGTGGGCTCAGGGCGCATCGGCTGGGCGGTGGCCCGCCGGGCTGCCGGCTTCAAGATGCGCGTTCTGCTTTATTCCCCGTCCCGCCGGCTGGAGAATCCCGAGGAGTTCGGCCTGCTGCGCAGCGCCCAGTGGGTGGAGCTGGACGAGCTCTTCCAGCGAGCCGACTTCGTCAGCCTGCATCCCCCCTCGACGCCCGCCACCCACCATCTGGTGGACGAGCGCCGGCTCTCGCTGATGAAGCCGACCGCCTTCCTGATCAACACCAGCCGGGGCTGCGTGGTGGACGAGCAGGCCCTGATCCGGGCTCTGCAGGCCGGTCGGCTGGCGGGGGCAGCGCTGGACGTCTACGAGCACGAGCCTCACGTTCCCCAAGAGCTCCTCGAGCTGCCCAACGTATTGCTCGCTCCTCACATCGCCAGCGCCAGCCAGGCCACCCGCAGCAAGATGGCCAGCCTGGCTGCCAGAAACCTGATCGACGCGTTGGAAGGCCGCCCGCCCGAGCACATGGTCAACCCAGAGGTCTGGCGTGGATAAGCTGCTGAGCGAGCTGCGCTCGGAGGGGAAGGTGGACTCGGCCGGTCGCTTTACGCTCGATCTGGCCAGAGCGCTGGAGAAGATGCAGCGCTACCAGCTGGCCGAGCCCCGCGCCTTCGTGCTCAACCTGATTGCCGGAGCAACCCTGACCGGGGCCGAGCGTATCGACCTGAGCCTGGAGGCAGGCCTGTTTCGCATGGAGTGGGATGGCCGGCCACTGACGATGGAGGACGTGCTGGGCCTGTTCGACCCCTTCGATCGACACACTCCGCCGGCCGTGAGCGAGCTGTCCATCGGTCTCTCGGCCTGCCGCGGGCTCGACCTTCTGCTGATGCAGGTGGAGTCGAGCCGGGTGCGATTGCAGCTCGACCGCAGCAGCCTGACTATCGAGCCCCGTCAAAGCGAGGACCGCAACCGCATCGTGGTGCGCGAGAAAGTGCCCCTCTGGCGGCGATTCACCGGGCCCGACAGGCGCATCGTGGCCTTTCTGGAGGAGCGCTGCTCGCAGGGGCCGGTCCAGGTGTTCCTGGATGGCCGCCCGCTCAGCCTGCCCATCCAGGCCCACAACGCCGAGGCCCAGCAATATCTCGAGGACATCAGGGCCCTGGTGGCTCTGGTCCGCCTGCCGCGCAGCCAGCCGACCTTCACGGTCGTCTTGAATCAGGTCAGCTTCGTGCTCGAGGATACCGGTCTGGAGTACCCGGGAGCGGTGGTGATCACGCAAGCTCAGGGCCTGCGCAAGGAGCTCTCCCAATCGACCCTGGTGCGCGACCAGGCCCTGCAGGAGCTGATCGACCGGGTGGCCGTCGAGCTTGACCGCCTGGCCCTGGGCCTCATGCGCGAGAATGCGCCGAGCCACCACGCCCACCTCGAGCCTCTGATCCGACGCTTGAGGAGGCGCCTGGGCCCGACCGAGCTCTCCGGCCGCAACGTTTCTCTGGGGCCCTGGACCGAGCTGGCTCACGAGTTCTGGGACCTCCCGGTCCTTTGCCGGGCCGACGGTAGCCTGGCCTCGCTGGGAGAGGTGCTGCCCACTTACGTCCGGACCGGCTACCTGCCGGTCACCCAAACACGTCAAGAGCGAGGCCGTGAGCTGGAAGACGGCAGCGTGGTGATGCTGCGTCCGACCGGCCCGGCGGCCGATGTCCTGGATACCTTCTTCCCGGACCAGACCCTGGTCCACTTCTCCACCGAGGGCTGCCATCTGACCGGCGAGCGAGGCCTCTCCCCGCGCCTCCCCCCTGATCGCTACCTGGCCCGGCGCTTCCTGACCGGCCTGCCGGGCGAGCTGGGGGTGGCGGCCCGGCCTCCCCTGGACCCGCCGCAGGTCTTCCTCACCCGGCGTGACGGCGACAAGCAGGTGCTCGATCCTGACGAGGACCTCTTGCCCCGGGGGCTGGTGGTGGTGGCTCGCCCGGGGCCGGAACGGCTGACCCTCCTGCGGGCGACCGCGGCCCGTCTCCCCGAGCTCTACGCCGCCCTGGACTGGGGCCGCGAGCACTTCCCGGAGGAAGACGAGCGCGAGCTGGCCCGAGCTCACCTGCGCGAAGCCGCCGTCCTGGCCATCCGCCAGTGGCGCAAGGCCGGCCGACCAACCCCAAGCCCGCGCGACTTTCTCTCCCTGCGCATGCACGAGGGCGGGCCCGAGATCCGCTTCATCGACCCGGATCTGCTCGACGAGGCCCTGGACCCGACCGACGATGTAACCCGCCAGTACCGTTGTTAACAAACCGGTCAGAAGGTGAACCCACGGCTCGGAGTAGGATGACGGAAACAAACAAATCATTTCTGGGGGTTTCCAAACCATGCAGATTCAGCCAACCAGCTTTGCCACACCTTTGTCCGCGGCCCGCCCCGCGGCCAGCTCCGCCCCGGCCGCCGAGCCGGCCCAGCTGCCCGACACAGCCACCATTCAGGCCCGGGCCGCCGACATGAGCAGCTCGAGCGAGGTCAGCGCCGAGGCAGCCGCAGCCACCGGCTCCAACCTGGCCAGGTACGGCACCATGGCCCTGGTGGGCCTGGCCGCCTTCGCCGCCCTGGCCACCCCGGCCCTGGCCCAGCATCGCGGCCATCACCGCCCCCATGGCGGCGGCCACAACCACGTGCGGCCCTACCAGAACCCGCACCGCCATCACAATCACCGCCCCAACCGGCCGTGGATCCCGATCCCCATCCCGATCCCGATCCCCATCCCCAACCCCGGATATCCCGGCGGCGACATGAATTCCTACCGCCATCACAGCCCGATGGGCCACGCCAACCACGGCCCGCATCACTACGGCTACGGCGCCGACGGCATCTACCATCACTTCGACGAGTACGGCCACGTCAATGACAACACCGGCCACTACGCCATCTGCGTCACGCCCTTCGGCGGCTACTACTACTCCAACTCGGGCGTGTGCTGGTAAGCCTTGCAGGTCTCGGCCCTGCGGGTTCCCCCCGCCCCGGTCCGAATCCCCAGAGCCGTTTCCTCCCCTGAGCCGGAGCCGACGGCTCTTTCGTCTGCGCCCGATTTCTCGCTCTCGCTGAGTGACCACCTGACGAGCTTCGCCACCACGCTCAGGCGCGAGGTTACCGGCGAGGCGCGAGCCGAGCGCAGGGCCCAGAGCCTCGTAACGGCAGTGCAGGCGCAAGACCTGACGAAGGCCGACCTGAAGGCTCTCACGGCCGGCTTCAAGGCTCGTCTGGCCGCCGGCGAGAGCCTGGACGAGCTGCAGGTGGAGGCCTACGCCGCCGCCCGCGAGGCGGCCCGTCGCGTGACCGGGATGACAGCCTTCGATGAGCAGGTGCTGGGGGCCGTCTACGCCCACCAGGGCTGCATCGTGGACATGAAAACCGGCGAAGGCAAGACCTTGATGGGCGTTCTGCCCGCCTACCTGCACGCCCTGACCGGCAAGGGCGTGCACGTGGTGACCGCCAACCAGTACCTGGCCCAGCGCGACCGGGACCAGCTCGCTCCGGTCTTCGCCGAGCTGGGGCTGACCACGGGAGTGATCGTCCCCGACCAGGAGCCGCAGGCGCGCCGGGCAGCCAACCAGGCCGACATCACCTACGGCACCGCCTCCGAGTTCGGCTTCCAATACCTGACCGACAACCTGGCCATCTCTGCCAAGGAGCGCGTGGGGCGTGACCTGTCGGGCGTGTTCGCCCTGGTGGACGAGGCCGACAGCCTGCTGCTCGACGAGGCCAGAACGCCCCTGATTATCGCCGACCGCATTCCCCAGGACAACCGGGTGGCGAAGGTGATGGCCGAGGTGGTGCGCCACCTCAAGCCGGGCCAGGACATCGGCACCGAGCCGGCCCGCAAGCTGGCCTGGCTGACCGAGGCCGGCAGCGAGAAGGCCAGCAAGCTACTGGGCATCGCCAACCTCTACGAGCCCGAGCACGAGTCGCTGGTCAGCGCCCTGCAGTCGGCCGTGACGGCCCGTGCTCTCTATCAGCAAAACACTCATTACGTGGTCCAGCAGGGCGAGGTGGTGCTGGTGGACGAGTTCACCGGACGACTCAAGCCTGGTCACCGCTTCGCCGAAGGCCTGCACCAGGCCATCGAGGCCGCTGAAGGCCTGGAGATCGGTCCCGAGCAGAAAACCATGGCCGGCATCACCTATCCCAACTACTTCCGGCTCTACTCGAAGGTGAGCGGCATGACCGGCACGGGCGCCTCCGCCGCCCAGGAGTTCCGCGAGGTCTTCGGGCTGCCGGTGCGCCTGGTGCCCACCCACAAGCCGCGCATCCGGGTCGACCACCAGGACCAGCTCTATGCCACCTCGGCCCAGCGCGACGCCGCACTGGCGGCCGAAGTGCAGCGGCTGCACCAGAGCGGTCAGCCGGTCCTGATCGGCAGTCGCTCCATCGAGCGCTCCCAGGAGTTGAGCCAGCTCCTGACCGGGCTGGGCATCCCCCACCAGGTGCTCAATGCGCTCAACGCCGAGCGCGAGGCCGGCATCATCGCCGAGGCGGGCAAAAAGGGCGCGGTCACCATCGCCACCAACATGGCCGGGCGCGGGGTGGACATCAAGCTCGGCCCGGGCGTGCGCGAGCTGGGTGGGCTGGCGGTGCTCCTGAGCGAGCGTCACGAGGCTCGCCGCATCGACGAGCAGTTCATCGGACGATCGGGGCGCCAGGGAGATCCGGGCCGCTCGCAATGCTTCTTGAGCCTGCAAGACGACCTGTTCCGCCTGCACGGTGAGAAGCTGCCCGAGGTGGGGAGCTTGCCCCTGACCGGCCTGAAGGTGCAGGCCGCCGTGGCCGCCGCCCAGGCGCGGGCCGAGGGGCGCGATCTGGAGAGCCGCCAGCACCTGCTGAAGTACGACGGCGTGGTCAACCTGCAGCGCCAGGCCGTCTATGCCGAGCGCGACGCGGTTATCGCCGGCGCCGAGGTCGACCTGGAGAAGATGGTGGAGCGGGTGAGCCAGGACGCCGAGCAGCGCCATTTCGGCACGGGACTTGCGGTCAATCAACCCCAGCTGCAGAAGGAGCTGAGCTATCTGCTGGGCGGAAAGCCCGTGGCCGCGCCCAGCTTCGAGAACGGGCCCGCCCTGAAGGGCTGGCTGCGCGGCCAGTTGCAGACGGCGCTGGCGGCCCAGCAGGCTGCCCTGCCCCCGGGAGTGCTGGGCAACGTGGTGCGCTCGGCCACCCTCGAGGCCCTGGACCAGGAATGGGCCACCCAGCAGACCTCGCTCGAGCAGCTGCGCGACGGAGCCTGGATGCAGGCCTACGGCGAGAAGGATCCGCTGCGCGAGTACGAGCGCGGGGCCCACGAGCTCTACGCCAGCATGCTCGACCGGGTGGCCGCCCGGGTCTTGCACTCGAGCCTGTCCTTGCGAGCGGCGTCTTGAGGTTTTCTCGACCGGAGACCGGCCAGATCGACAAGCCGCCTGCGCAAGGTTAACAATTCGCTCACCCCACCCCCACCGCTGGTGACTACTCTGAGCCGGACGAATGACCTGGAGGCAGCCATGACCATCACCCCCACCGCCGTGCAGGGCACCTCCGGGCGCCCCGCCTGGTCGCCCGACTCGAGCAAGGTCGCCCTGGAACGAGAGCGCGAAGTGGTGGTCGTGGACCGCCACGACCAGAGCGCCGAGAGCCGCATCGGCCCCGAGGGCGCCTGGGTGACCAATCCCTCCTTCAGCCCCGACGGCAGCAAGATCGCTTATGCCGCCTACAGCCGCGGACCCGGCCAGGACCTGCCCGACTGGGGCCTCTACGTGGCCAGAGCCGACGGTAGCGAGCCCAGGCAGATCTCCAAGAACCTGGGCTGGAAGCCCGAATTCAGCCAGGACGGCTCCCTGATCGCCTTCACGGGAAGCGGCGATGACGGGCGGGGCTACCACCTGACCGTCATCGAGGGCAGCGGAGGACGCGAGCGCACCGTCAGCCCCGGCGGCACCTTCGAGACCGACCACTGCTGGGATCCCAAGGGGCAGGAGATCGTGACCCACTCGGCTGGCGAAGACGGCACCCACCTCTGGGTCACCGACACCACCGGCGCCAAGTCACGACAGATCACCTTCGATCCCGAGATCCCGACCTTCGACATGAACCCGCACTGGTCGCCTCAGGGGGACAGGATCGTCTTCGAGCGCCACTACTGGGGGGGCGGCTCTGACCTCCACCTCGTCGATCCTTACGGCGACGAGACCAGTATGCTGGCGGCACTGCCGGGCAACCAGTATGACCCGGTCTTCTCGCCCGATGGCAAATGGATCGCCTTCGCCGGCGAGACGGCAGCCGATCCGGGCAACATCGACCTCTACCTGATCCGTTCCGACGGCACCGATCTCAAGCGGTTGACCGACGCTCCGGGGCAGGAGCTCCGACCCTCCTGGTCTCCCGACGGCCAGGCGCTGGCCTACCTTACGCGTCCGCCTGGCGGCGACGACGGCTACGGGATCATCGAGTTCTCGACTCAATAGATGATCTCGAGCCACAAAGCCAGAAGAACCAGCTGTGATCCTCTTCGGTTGGCTCGCCTGGCTGGGGCTGCTGGCCAGTCTGGCCGTTCACCTGAGCACGTTTTTCCCCGGAGGAGCCAGCGCTGAGTGGCCTGGCTGGTTCGTGCTGCACCTGGGGGTCTTCGTGGTCTTCTTTCCCGCTGTCTTGATGGTGGTCCGACGCGGCCTGCGCAAGGACCTGAGCTGGTTGTCACCCCTCGCGAGGACTCTGCTCTTGTTGGCGTTTCTCTACGCGTTCGTGAATTTCGGGTTCGTCCTTGCGCATTCGCTGGACGGAAGCCCGGCCACGTTGGAAGGCCGTCGAGTGCTCAGGCAAAGAGGGTCCTCCCCTCGCGGGATCTCCGAGCAAGAGTACGAGTATCGCCAGCGACTGGTCGTGCGTGGGTTCTCGGGCCACTGGATCATCTTCTATCTCTTCTCCATCCTGGCGCTCACCGCAGGCCAGCGAAGGAGTCTTTGAGGCCGGGCAGGTTCACTGCCCCGGACCGTTGAACTTCGTTCAAGTGAGCTGGCGCGAGAACGTTCCCCTGGCCGTGCGCACCACCCTCGGGGTGGGCGGCCCGGCACGCTGGCACGCCCTGGCTCACACCCCGGCCGAGCTGGCCGAGCACCTGCGGCGAGCCACCAGCGAGGGCCTGCCCACCCTGATGCTGGGGGGCGGCAGCAACCTGTTGATCGCCGATGCCGGCTTCCCCGGCCTGGTGGTGGAGTACCTGGCCGACCGCATCGAGACGTTGACGAGCAATGGCACGGTGCGCTTGCGGGTAGACGCCGGCGTGGTGTGGGACAATCTGGTCGAGTACACTGTAAGAGAGCATCTGGCCGGCCTCGAGTGCCTGTCGGGCATCCCCGGCCGGGTGGGAGCAGCCCCTATCCAGAACATCGGGGCTTATGGCCAGGAGGTCGCTGAGCGGCTGCAAGCAGTGCTGGCAATCGAGCGCGCCAGCGGAGCAGAGGTCCGCCTGCCGGCCGAAGAGTGCGGCTTTGGCTATCGCTGGTCCCACTTCAAGGGCCCCTGGCTGGATCGCTACGTGGTCACCGGGGTAGAGCTGGTCCTGACCCCGGGTGGAGCCGCCAGCGTGCGCTATGCCGAGTTGCAAAGGCGGCTTGCGGCCGACGCTCCGCTGGCGGAAGTGCGGCGCACGGTGCTGGCCATCCGCCGCTCCAAGAGCATGGTGTATGACCCGAGCGACCCCAACCACCGCAGCGCCGGCTCATTTTTCATGAACCCGGTGGTGGAGGCCGCGCAGGTTCGTGAAGGCATGCCCAGCTGGCCGGCCGGCGAGGGCCGGGCCAAACTCTCGGCCGCCTGGCTGATCGAGCAGAGCGGCTTTCCACGGGGGTTCTTGCACGGTCGGGTGGGACTGTCGAGCAACCACTCGCTGGCTCTGATCAACCGGGGCCAGGCCACCGCCGCCGAGCTGGTGGAGCTGGCCGGACTGATCCGCCGGGAGGTGCGCGAGCGCTTCGGGGTCACGCTGGTGCCCGAGCCGGTGCTCATCGGATTTGACCGCAGCGTGCACGAGCTTCTTGGCGCGTGAAGCTCGAACAAGAGCGCTCCGCCTGCGGGGCAGTGCTTGAGGTCGGTTTGTGGAACGCAGCCCTTGCAGCGACCGGGTTACCGGTAGAGCAGACCCTGTTGGCCTGCGGTTTCTACCCTGCAAGCAGGAGGGCTCAAGGCAGCTCCCCCGCCCCCACGATCAGCGCGCTATCGAGTCCGGCGGCGGCGTAGCCGGTGGCAAAGCAGGTCAGCAAGAAGGCCTGATAGGCCACCTTCGGAAGCCCCGAGTCGGGGATCGCGCCAGCCTGCTCCACCGCTTCGGTGCCGGTGGTTTTGGCCAGGAACGAGGCCTGGCGCACGGCCCACACGCCCATGTCGCGCAGCCCGGCGGCTGCGCCGGCCAGGATCTCCTTAAGGCGCTTCTCGAGCTCCTCGCGGTCGGGCAGCGCCTCGGTCTCGATGGTGCTGGGGGCCACGATGGGGGCGGCCTGCAGCGCCTCATCCTTGTGCATCACGAAGAGCAGCGTCCCGTCGATGGCGCCGGCCAGGAGGCCCATCTGCAGGGCCTGCAGGGCCGCCTCGCGACAGGCCTCGGACAGGGCCGGCACCCGGTCGACCTGATGCAGTTGCGAGCAGAAGTTGTCCTTCACCACCGTGCTCATGTTCTCCAGGACCGGAGTCCAGCGGGCGGGGTCTTGTTGCAGCATCTCCGAGCCCTGGGTGATGAACTGGTCGGTATCGCGATAGAGCTCTTCGGCGCCAGCGGCGGTGGCGGGCCGGGTGCGCATCAGCGAAACGGCCGAGGGGAAGGTGTCTGCGGTAACGATCATGGGTCCTCCGGGCAGATTGAAAGGCGGGGCGTCGTGCTCCACCGGAGGCAGTTTAGCCCACGATCCCCGGTCAGAACGTGAAAAAGTTGTTACCGCTTCTCAGGAGGGAAGACCACGATCTGAACCGAGCGCGTGCCCCACTGGTAGCACTGGCTGGCCGAGGGAAACCAGACGTCGATGAAGTTGCCCCGCACCGCGCCGCCGGTATCCAGGGCGCGACCCCAGCCATAGCCCTGCACGTAAATGAGCGAGCCCATGGGAATCACGCGCGGATCGACCGCGATGGTGCCCAACTCCACCCGGGTGCCGCGAGCCGTAAAGCCCTGCAGGCAGTAGGCAGTGGAGTGGACGGTCATGCGTCGGCCGGTGCCCGGCTCGGGGGGCGGGGCCAGGCGGTCGAGCTTACCCGTGGGGCGGCGGTTGACGGTGTGAACCGGGAGTGCTTCCTTCACGCCCACCTCGGCGGTGGTGCGAAACCCCTGCTCGAGGAGCTGGGCGGCCCGGTCGGTCTCATCGAGAACGGGCTCCTGGGCCAGGGCGCCGGTGCTCACCAGCCCCGCCAGGGCAAGAGATGCAAAAAGTCTCTTCACTTTGCCTCCTCGAGGACCACCTTTTCCGCATCCCCGTTGGTCTCGACCTCGGGCGGGGGAGGCGGAGGCGGAGACTCATCCGCCTCCTGCTCTCGGTATGCCTCTTCCATCTTCTTGACGTAGAACGTGGCCAGCACCCGCAAGATCCCTACCGTGGGGATGGCCAGGAACATTCCCATGATCCCGGCCAGCTCAGCGCCCATTAACAGAGCAATAATGACCATCAAAGAGGGTAGACCGACCGACTGGCCCAATACGGCGGGCACCACCACATGACCTTCCAGCTGG
The DNA here is from genome assembly GCA_021404945.1 of bacterium CPR1. Taxonomy (GTDB): domain Bacteria; phylum Vulcanimicrobiota; class Xenobia; order Xenobiales; family QWHO01; genus QWHO01. The sequence goes on along the minus strand of QWHO01000039.1, from coordinate 2,663 downwards.
TGGACGCACCACATCGCAAACAGCACCACCAGGGCCCAGACGAAGCCATGGTTGGCCAGGGAGATAAAGAAGGCGGGGATCATGCCCAGCGCCACCCCGGCATAGGGAATAAAATCGATGACGCCGGCGAAGACTCCGATCAGGATGGCGTACTCCACCCCCATCAAGCTCAAGACCAGGGCGATAGAGCTTCCGATCATCACGCACACGAAGATCTGGCCTCGAATATAGCGTCCGAGCACGTAGTCGATCTGGTGCAGAACCTCGGCCGCCTCCTGTTTGTGATTGGGCGGCACGAAGCTCATCAAGCCTCGATAGTAGCGGTCGGCGTCGAGCAGCAGGTAGAAGGCGAACACCGGCACCAGGAACACGGCGGTGAGGGCTCCGGCGGCCGTCTTGACGCCGGTCACCGCGCCCGAGAACGTCCCCTTCATCAGGCCGGGGGCCACTGTCTCGATCTGGTGGCGCACCCACTCCATCCGCACCGAGCTCCCATCCAGTTGAGCCACATAGGGCTGCAAGATCGGAGGCGCTTTGGCCTTGATCCACAGGAGCGAGTCGCTCAGCACCTTCTCGGCATTGGTCACGGTGTTGCCGAAGTTGGTGGTGAGCGAGCTGAACTGGGCGTTCAGCACCGGGATCAGGTAGGCCAGCGCCAGAGAGATCAGGATGAACAGGAGGAAATAGACAATGGTGATGGCCAGCCAGCGCGGGAAGCCCCGCCGGGTGATGCGGTAAATGCGCCGCTGCTCCCCCATGCGGATGCGCCACTCGCGCCGGAAGGGCCCGACGCCGATCTGCCCGGCGTAGGCTTCAGGGATGTAGAGATAGATGGGGTGGCAGAAGAAATTGACCGAGGGGGCCAGCACGTAGGCCATCAGAATGGTCAGGGCCAGCATGCTGGCAGCCACGTGCACCCGGGCGATGAACGCGGCAAATGCAGCCACCAGCGCCACCACGATCAAGAGCAGCCCCGCCAGGTACAGGTAGCGCCGAATACTGTCAGTGCTCAACAGGCTTCAGGGCGACATTCCCTCCAGAGGCTGAATCGAGTGGGCCTCCACGAAGCCAGCCGCGTTGGACTGGCCGACAATCTGCACGAAGGAGCCTGCCTGGAGGGCCTGGGGCGGAATCGCCACCGTGGGAGGGATGAGCACGTTCTGAGCCGAGGGCATCCCCGCCGGCTGCACCACCAGCATGCGCCGGGCCGGATCGAGCTGCAGAACGCGGGCGTTCCACTGCACGACCTGGGGCCCGTTCATGTGGGTGGTGATCATGCCCGTGTCGTCTTTCTCAGGATCATCGTCGTCGTTATTCATCATGCCCGCCTGGGCGCTGACCATGTCGCTCTGCGGGTCCCCCATGCCCATCATGGTGGTCGTGTTCATGGTGCCGAAGCTGCCGGGCTGCTGTTGTTGCTGAGGATAGCCGCCGGGCTGCTGGTTATAGGAAGGCGTTTGCTGGTTGTAGCCACCCTGCGTGGGATAGCCGCCCGGCTGCTGGTAAGAGGGATAGGGAGTGTTGGGAGCTGGATTCATGGCCGGGTTGGGGTTGCCGCCCTGAGGGCTCATCTGGTTGATGGCCTCGGCGGTGAAGGGGCTGCCACCCGGACTGGGGCTCACCGGCCCGGCTCCAGGCGCCTGATTGCTCGGAAAATTCTGGTATGGGGACTGATTCTGGGGCTGATTGACCCCTTGCGCGTCGGAGGGAAGCTGGCCCGGCGTGGGATTGGTGGTGGAGCCGGGGAAATTACCCCCGTGGGCCAGCTGCCCGACCACACTGGGTCCGGTCAACCCCGGGGTTCCCTGGGAAATTCCACCCACACCGCCGGGAAAGGCGAAATCGCCCTGCTGGGTGTAGTAGGGAGCCCGCGCCGTAACCTGGACGTGATTGCGCGAGCTGTAAAGGTCCATCATCAGGTCGGCCTGGATGGGCTTCTCGTTCAAAGCTCCCACCACTCGGACTGCCACCTGCATGCCGTCGCGGAAGGCCGAGGAAGCGCTGGGACGACCGCAAACCTCGTAGCGAGCCTCCTTGACCAGACGCACCCGCACCGGCTTGCCGTCCTCCCCCACCAGGGTGAAGTCGGCCTTGCCGGGAGTGAAGTCGACCAGCTTGCCCGAACGGGTGGGACCGGCCAGAGCCGGCAGAGCCAGGATCAGCAGCAGCACCAGCAAACGCAAAGGCTCAGCTCCTTTGGGAAGTTCCTGCTTCTATTGTAAAGGGTGGGTGCAAGCGCAATTTTGTTAACAGGCTGTCCCGAACTCCCCGCGGCCTGCTCAGACCGCGGGGATGGGGGGGGATCAGCCCAGCTTGGTCCCGCAGTTGGCGCAGAACTTGGAGCCAGCCGGAAGTTGTGCCTGGCAACCCGAGCAGGTGACCACGGCCGGCATCGGCGGGGGCATGGCGGTGCCGCAGTTGAGACAGAACTTCGCCCCCTGGGGCACTTCCGTCTTGCAACTCGGGCAGGCCACGCCGGGGGCTGCCACGGCCGCGGGGGCCTGCTGCATCACGGGCTGTTGCTGCATCGGCTGTTGCATCATGGGCTGACCCATCATGGGTTGCTGCATCATGCCGCCATACATCTGCTGCTGCATCATCTGGGGCATCATCATCCCCATGCCCATGCCGGCTCCCATCTGCATGGCCGCGCCACCGGCGCC
>QWHO01000519.1 GCA_021404945.1 bacterium CPR1 | reverse complement strand
CTGGAGAAGGTCCGCTATCCCGCACCCCGGGCCCAGGGAGATCCGATCGATGACATTCGACGCGCTCTTCGCTGGCCTCTGGAGCGTTTTGCTCCCTTCGAGAAGCAGGCCCGGCAGGCCGGGCTCATGCTGGACAAGGCTGCTCCTCCCCCCAACGAAACTGCCAGCCTGGCTGACCTTCGCCACCTCGAGCGCTTTCTGGAGAAAGAGCTCGAGGAGCTGATCCGGCGCCGTCGCCTGTGGCTCGAGCGCACTGCCCTGACCGAGAAGGCCCGAGCCACTCAACTGGCCCTGGCCAGGTTCCCGGAGGTCGGAAAGGACCTGCTTAAAGCACTCAATGACCGCAACCAGGACGAGTATCGAGTCGGACTCGAGAAGCTGGCCCAGTGGAAGCGCCGCATTCCCCTGATGGACCGGCGCGAGAGCCTGCTGGCCCGGCTCGAGGCCGGGGCCCCCGGCTGGGCCAGGTGCTTGCGGGAGCGGCGTGCTCCGCACCACACGGGGCAGATTCCCGGCGACGCGCATCAGGCCTGGGAATATCGACTCCAGCGTGATCTGCTGGACGCCTGGGAGAAGCAGGATATCGACGCGATGCACCAGGAGGTGGCGGCGCGCCGACGCCGTCTCGAGCAAGCCTACCGGGCCGGTCTTCCCCGTCAGGCAAAGACGCTCGAGGTGGGATTGCTCGATCAGCTCTCCCCCTCGGGCGAGTTCGATCTGGTTCTGGTGGATGGTGCTCAACGAGCCGACATTCACCAGCTGGGCCTCTTGATGCAGGGTCAGCGGGTGGTCTTGCTGGCCGATTCCCGGCCCATCGAGCTTCCCCCTCCGGCCGAAGGCGCGGCCCGTCGGGCCCGCCAGTTGCTTGGCTGCCTGGGAGTCGCCAGCGGACAGGAGAGTCTGCTCGAAGTGGTGGGCAGGGCCCCCGTTCATCGGCTGACCAGGAACTACCGCTCCCGAGCCGACCTGTGCCTGCACATGGAGAGCGAGGGGCCAGGGCGGCCCCCCCGGGTGGCCGTGGCTCCAGTCGTTCCCTTTGATCTGCGCGGCGACTGGCGTCACCCTGCCGCTCTCGCGACAGCTCTGCTGCGCACGCCCGAGTATCCTTTCTACCGCCTCGCCCTGGTGGTGGAGGAAGCCCGACTGGGCCAGCGCATTCGACGCTTCCTGGACCGGGTCTTGAGCTCCTCGGAACGGGGCCGCCTTCGTTGCGGAACTCTGGCCGAGCTGGAAGGCGAGGAGTTCGACCTGGTGCTGGCTTCTGATCGGCGAGCCTTCGGTCTGGCCCGCGAGCAGGTCTGGCTGCTGGGGTCGCCTCTGACCTCGCCGGCCGAGCCGGGCCTGCATCCAGAATCGGCCCTCAGTCTCAAGGTGGTCGAGCGGCTCCTGGAGGGAGGTTACCGTCTGCACGCCAGTCTCTACGGCATTCGAGTGGAAGGCGAAGGGGGCGCGGTGCTGCTGCACGTCTACGGAGAGGATGAGAGCCGCGAAGCGCTCTCCCTGGAGAGCTGGCTGGAACAGCATCTGGGCTGGAATCACCTGCGAGTGTGGCCCAGTCGGTTCTTCCAGAATGCCGACAAGAGCCTGGCCACCCTGACCGATCGATTGAAGGGGCTGGGCCTGACGGCGTGGCGTCCCCTGGCGATTCACCCCGTGGAGGAGAAAGCCCAATTCTTGCTGGACGGGTGGGGAGCGGTCAAACCTGATCTCGTGCCCGAGCGCCCGGCCGCGCTTGAGTCGTTTGGGCCCTCCAGCGCGTGGCAGGATGTGCCTCCGCCCCGACCTGAGCTGGTGGCAGCGGAGCCTGACCTGTCGCCCGTGACCACCGTCTGGCCTCAGGAGCCGGTCGGACAGGCCCGCTCCGTGGTGGCCACGCCCCGGCCAGCGGAGGCACCCGATCCGGCTTCTGCGCGGCTGCCCGGTCCGGTGGTGGATGCCTGGCCAGCGCAGCCGGTGGGGTTGCCCCGAGCCCAGTTGCCACCTCCTTCGGCGGAGGCCTGGCCGTCCCCCGAGCTGGCTTCCCCTTCGGCAGAAGCCAGGCGCGAGCCCGGTCTTGCGCCCGGGCCGCCACCCCCTTCGGTCCAGGCCTGGCCGTCGTCTCCATCTGGGCCCGAGCCCCTTCCCCCCTCCGTTTCGGCCTGGCCGGCCGAGCCAGTCGGGCTTCCGCTTCCCCATGCCGGGGCCTGGCCGGCCCAACCGGCTGGCCTGCCTCGTCCCCAGGCATCCTCACCGCCGGCCGGGGGGTTGCCTCACCCCTCGGCCGAGGCCTGGCCTGACCAGCCGTGGGGGGCTCCCCCATCGGAGCCGCGTCCGCGTCCCAGGCCTCCGAGTTTTGCTCAACCCCAGGAGGTCCCGGCGACCGCTGCTGAGCCCGGATCGAGTGAGCTGACTGCTGCCTCTTCGGCGGGCCAGGATCTGGTGCCACCCCCCGGGGCCGTGGGGCCGGTGGGACCGACGCCGCAAACTCCTGACGCCACCGAGCTGGCCGGATCGGTGAAGCCTGAGCTTTCCAGAGCTTTGGAGGTGACTGAGCCGGCGAAGCCCAGGCCCCCCAGGGGCGAATCGGTGAAGGCCAAGCCCCCCAGAGCTCTTGAGGTGGCCCAGTCGGTGCAGCCCGGGCCTTCCCAGGCTGTCGAGCCGGCAGGATCGGTCAAGTCGAGGCTTTCCGAACCCGGAGAAGCCAGCGAGCCCGTGAAGGTAAAGCCGCCCAGAGGCCTGGAGCCGGCCGAGCCCGTGAAAGTGAAACCACCTAAAGCCCTGGAGTCGGCCGAGCCTGGGAAGGCCAGGCCGCCTGAAGCGATAGGGCCACGAGACCCTTCGGCGGGGAAGCAGGCGGGAGCGCTCCAGCCGACCGGGCCTGGGAAGGCAAAGCCGCCCAGGGAGCCGGCCGAGCCTTCGAAAGCGAAAGCGAAGCCTCTCCGGGCGGAACAGGCTCAGCCTGCTGAAAAGGCCAGCTCGGTTGTGCAAAAGCCCGGCCCCCATCGCCTGGGCCGGCCCGAGTACGGACAGAGGCTCGAGTTTTCGGTTCCCGCCGGACGCCCTCCCGCGCCCAATCCTCGGCGGCCCGCTCCTCCCAGGGCGGCCCGGCCAGCACCCCGCAAGAGCTTGACCCCGCCGCCGGCTCCCGTGACCGACGACGAAGCCGCCAACGTGATGCTGCAGGCCTTCGAGCTGCTGCGCCAGGTGGATGCCGGAGCCCTGGCTGAGCTGGCCGAGGGCGTGACCGGCGTCGAGATGAAGCGCGCCGGCCGCGAGGCTCGGCGGGCCCCGCGGTTGGTCTGCCTGTACGAGGTCAACTGCCAGATCGGAACTCGTCGTTTTCCGGCCGTTGTCAGCGAAATCTCGCTCACGGGCGTTCGGCTCGACCTGCCCGAGTCGCTGGCCAGGGACACCATTGTCGTGCTGCGCCCCGAGCTGCAGCAGAGCGATCTCGGCGGGGTCCGTTGCAGCGTGCGCTGGTGCCGTCGCACGCCGCGCGAGGGACTGACCGCCGGGCTGGCCTTCCAGGAGACCCCCGAGCATTTGAGTCGCTCCTGGGTGGCCCAGCTTTTGCACAGCCTCGGTTTTGGCGCCGGACACCAGCGCCGGCGCAGCCTGAGGGTTCAGACCCGAGTGCCCACCGAGATCATCAGCTCCGGTGGGGAGGGGGTGGGCAAGACGATGGACCTGGGCATCGGCGGCCTGCAGCTCCAGACCAGCATGCGGCTCGAGGTGGGGGAGGAGATCGATCTGATGCTCGGACCCACCGAGGGGCTGCAGCGGGTGGGCTTTCGGGGCGTGGTGGTCAACGCGCGGGGGACGAAGTCCTTGACCTACGGAGTTCGCTTCGAAGCCCCCCAGCCGGGCCAGATCCGGGCCCTGGGCGCCTACCTGTTGCACTGCCTGGGGCGCAACGCCGAAGAGTAGGCTCTAATGTGTTGAGCGTTACGTGCTGAAGGTTTTGCCTCTCCTTCGGAGGCGCCTCCACACAAGTCTGTCGGCGCGATTTACTGCAAAACCTTCAGCAC
>QWHO01000518.1 GCA_021404945.1 bacterium CPR1 | reverse complement strand
CGCCAGGAGCGGCTCCTCCGTCGAGACGGTCCCATCGGGAGGCGAGGCGAGAACCCCAACTGCGTCCGTGAAGCCCCCCAGCCGCACGCCTCCCTCCGTCAAACCTCCTTCAAGCAGGCTGTCGGACCAGGGGCCGCCGCAGACGACGGTCAAACCACCTTCCACGGCCCCGACCGCCAGCGTCAAGCCGCCTGGATCGGCCGGAAAACCTGCGGTCAAGCCCCCCGGAGGGGCAATACGCCTTCCTTCGGGCCAGGAGACGAGCCGGTTGAGGCTACCCGCCAGACCCGCCCCGGCGGACGACCTTATGGAGGTGCGCCGGGTGATGCTGAAGGCTTTCCGTCTGATCAAGCCGCCGCTGCCGGAAGTGGTCCAGAAGCTGCTCGGAGGCGTCACCTCGGTCACCCTCGAGCGGCGGCGCACCGAGGAGCATCGCCGGGCCCCTCGACTTAACTGTCGCTACGAGGTTCGCTGCCAGACTCGGGAGGGCGATTTTCCCGTCCTGGTGACCGAAGTCTCCCTGACCGGTGCTCGAATCGAGCTGCCCGAGCGAGTCGCTCGGAACACACTGCTCGAGTTGCATCCGCAGCTCTCGGGCAGCGAGCTCGAGCCGGTGCGCTGCAGCGTGCGCTGGTGTCGGCAATCGGGTCAGGTCCTGGCGGCGGGGGTGGCTTTCCATGAGGCTCCCACCCGCCTGAGCCGCTCCTGGGTGGCGGTACTGCTGCACTCGCTGGGTTTTGGCGAGGGCCAGGCCTATCAGCGGCGCAAGAACGTTCGAGCTCCCGCCAACCAGCCGATCCGCTTGCTGCAGGGCGATACTCCCAGCGAGGGGCGCGCCTTGGACGTGGGAGTGGGCGGGCTGTTGCTGGAGACTGAGGCGGGCCTGGCCCGAGGCGACCAGCTCCACCTGACGATGGGTGGCGACCTGGGGATGGCGGATTTCACCCTGCCGGGCCAGGTCGTGAGCATTCGGGCGGTCCGCTCGGGTCGACCTCGTTACGGCGTGCAGTTCCTGGAGGTGACTCCGGCCGTCATGACCGCCCTGGGCGACTACATTCTGCGCCTGCTGGATGCAAGGTCCGGTCAGCAGTAAAGTTCGGTTTTGGCCAGAGAAAGGCCCATCAACTGCCCAGGATGCTTCCCGCAGACGATCGCGCAATGGGGGTCAGCTTTTTTGGAAAATCCCCATGACGCGCTTGAACAGACCCTTGCGCGGGAAGGCCTCCGCCAGGGGCTGGAGGGCTCCGTCCGGGTCGAGCTCCCAGTCCAGCTCCCAGAGGCGGAAGCTGCGGTCGGCCCCGGCCGAGAGCACGAACCGACCGTCAAAGCTCATGTCGGCGCACAGCACCGGCACGCCATGGCCCTCGAACACGTTCAGACAGGACCCGGCCAGCATGTCCCAGAGCCGCACCGTGCCATCATTGGAAGCTGAAATGGCAAAGCGCCCATCCTCGGTCAGGACCAGGCTGTTGATACGGCCGGTGTGTCCCGTGAGTTGTCGCAGCACCAGGCTATCGGCCAGGTCCCAGAGCCGAACGGTCGAGTCGGTCCCGGCCACCAGCGCAAAACGAGCGTCGCTGGTCATGTCCAGAGCGGTGCCTGTGGTGGAGTCGTGCTTGGAGCCGGGCTTGAATCCGGCATGCTTGCCGGTGACAAGATTGGTCAGGCGCAGGGCCCCTGCATCGGCATCGCCCACGCTCAGGAGATTCTTGCCGTCGTCGGTCAGAGCCAGGGCCCGGGTGGGGCCAGCGGGGAACGTCAGAGTGCACTGGCTGCAGGTCAGATCCCAGACGTGGACCTGGCTCGACATCGTTACTGATACTGCGGTTCGACCATCGGTCGTGACCGCCACCGCTGCAATTCCATCGGGATGGTCGGTCAGGGAGGCGAGACAGTCGCCTGTCTGCACGTTCCAGAGGCGCAGGCTCTTGTCCAGGCTGGCCGACAGCACCCGGTGACCCTCCTGGCAGAGGGCCAGGGCGACGACCGTGTCCGAATGGCCGGCAAAGCCGCGCAAGCAAGAGCCTGTGGAGAGATCCCACAGCCGCAGCATCTTGCCGGCCGCCGAGACGGCCAGGCGCCCGTCTGCGGTCAGAGCGACCGCGCTGATGTCGGTCTGAGACGGCTCGGTGAAGGTTCGCACCTCCCACACGCCCCGCAGCGACTTGCGCGGCAACAGGCCCATCAGGCTTGCGTTCAGGGCCAGGGCTTCCGGATCGCGGTCGTAACCGGGGACCGAGCGCGCATGGGTGAGCTGGCGGTAGGCCTGGCCGGGTTTGGTCGACTTGCGCGCCTGCTCCAGGAAGCCCAGGAACTTCTGGCGAGCGCTCTCGGCCTCGCCGTGGGAGTGGGTTCGGGTGACCACCAGCGAACGGTCATAAAAGCGGCTGCTTTCGGCGATCTCCCAGACCTGCACCTGGCCGTTTTCGCTGGCGGTGGCCGCCAGTTGACCGTCAGGCGTGAAGCAGACGGCGCAGATGCCCGCCGAGTGGCCCTCCAGAGTTCGCACCGAGCGGCCTGAGGGGATCTCCCAGAGGTTGACCTTGGGAGGGCGGGTCGACCGCGTGCCGGCCAGCATGCAGTTGCAGTCGGGAGCCACCGCAACCACACCGTGGCGCGTGAACAGCCGCGAGGCCTGCTGCAGGTCCCACACGCACAACTGGTTGTCGTCGGAGGTGGCACAGCTGATGACGGCATAGCGACCGTCGTGAGTCATCTTGATGGACTGCACGTCGCCGGCATGCTCTCCCAGAGTGCCGATCCAATCACCCCCGGCCAGGAGCCACAGGCGCACCGCCCGGTCGCGCCCGCCTGACAGCCCCACCGTGCCGTCCGGACTGATGGCCACCGCGTCCACCATGTCCTTGTGGCCCTCCAGGCTGCGGATGAGCTCGCCGGTGTGGAGGTTCCAGAGCTTGGCGCTTCGATCGCAGCTGCCCGAGAGGGCCAGCCTTCCATCGGGAGTGATGGCGACCGAAGTCACCTGTTTGGAATGGGCCTTGAGCGCCTTGACTCTTTGACAGCCCGGCAGGCTCACGATCTTGAGGTCGATCAGTCCTGCGATGGCCTGCTTGCCTCCCGGCAGCACCGCGTAGAAGCGCTCACCGTCGTTGAGGGCGTGCAGGCACTCACCGGTGGCGCGAGACCAGACCTTCCCCTCGGGAGTATCCAGCGAAAGCACGAGCTCGTCGGTCAAAGCCAGCCGATTGATCTCGCCTCGTTGGCCCTCGCCCTGCCACTGCCAGACCGTATAGGAGGTCTCCAGGTCCATCTTCTCGAGCCGATTTTCGCCAGCGATCACCAGCGATTCGTGATCGGCCGCCATGGCCGAGACCCGCCCCTCGCGACGCAAGATGCGCCGAGGCTGAGAGAGCGGGAACATGATCTTGTTGTTGCGCGTGCGCACCTTCTGTTGGGCCATCTCCAGGCGGGCCTGGGTCTCGCGGTCTTCAGGGATGCGCTGCAGGGCCTGCCGATATGCCCGCTCGGCCGTGGGGTATTGCTCGAGGCACATGCGAGCATCCCCCATGGTGCGCCACACCGCTCCCTCGGCGGCCAGCTCGGGAAGAGCGATGCCATTTTGCATGATGGTCTCGGCTTCGGTCGGGCTATGACGTTCGATGTGGTAGTAGCCCAGGTAGGCGCCTGCGCGTTTGTACTGGCTGCTGACCTGAGTGAGTCGGCGCAGCACCTCCTCGTGGTCGATCTGCCCCAACCGCCACTGCAGAATGGAGCGGTTATAGACCGACTCAGGGTGGAGCGCGTCGAGCTTGGCCGCCTCTCGCCAGGCATCGAAGGCTTCCTGGGTCTTGTTCAGGTTCCAGAGGGAGACGGCTTTGTTGTTCAGGGCCGCGGCCCGCTGCACGCCGGCCCGGGGCACCGGGCGCGGGGGGGGGTGGGGGGGGGGGGGGGGGGGGGGGGCTGGTAGACGTGGCAGGTCACCAGGTGGGTGATCGACATGGTCGAGTCGGCCAGATCGAAGGGCCTGAATCCGCAGCACATCTCAAAGAGCAGGATGCCCATGGCGTAGACGTCCGCCTGAACGCCCACGTTCTGGCCCAGCCACTGCTCGGGGGCGGCGTAGTGGGGAGTTCCCATGACAGTGCCCGTGGCCGTGAGGCTCAGGTCGCCCTCGGCCTGCACTTGTTGCAGCCGGGCCGCATCGAAGGCGATGTCGCCGGTTCCGGGCTCGTCCTTCTTGACTTTGACCAGACCGAAATCGGTGACGCAGAGCTGGCCATCCTCGCCGATGAGCATGTTGGCAGGCTTGACGTCACGGTGGATCAGCCCGTGGTCGTGGGCGTGCGCCAGGCCGTCGCAAGCCTGGATGGCCAGGTCGAGAATCTTGTCCCACTGCCCGGGACGCACTTTGCCGCTGACCATGACGTCGCGCAGGCTGCCGCCCGGCAGATAGTCGAGAAAAAGCAGCGGCACCCCGTCATACTCGCGCACGAACCAGCACTGGACGATGTTGGGGTGCACGCCCAGGTCGACCCAGGTGTGGGCCTCCAGGATCAGTCGCTCTTTGTCGGCCCAATCGGCCACCAGGTTGGGCAGGGGGGCCTTGACCGCCAGGTCCACGTTCCACTCCCAGTGACGTACGCGAAAAACGGTCCCCATACCGCCGCCGCCGACCAGCTCCTTGACCTCGAACTTGCCGTCGAGAACATCGCCGACCTTCCAGTTGACGGCGCTGGGGACAGGGGCCTCGTCCTCGGACGTGAGCTCCGGCTCGGGCGGGAGAGGAGGGGGAGGTGGAGGCGGCGGTGGAGCCTTCCCTTTCAGGGATTTCGATTTCAAGCCTTGAGGCTTGGCGCCTTCGGCCGAGCGCGACCTGGAGCGGCGCTCAGCCGAGCCCGATTTGCTGCCCAGCTTGGACTCGTAGCGGCTAGCCTTGCGCTCGAGCGAGCTGGAAGCGTCCGGGTCGCCCGAATCGGGGGTCTGGATCTCCAGGGACTCTTCGTGGTGGCTTTCTGTCTCGAGCGAGAGAGGCGGGGTCACCGGCTCGGGCTCGGGAATGGTTTCGGGAGCAGGTGCGATAGCCTGCGGCCGGGGAGCTTCGGGCTCGGGTCCGGGCTTGGAGGCAATCGGAGCCACAGGCTCGATGGGCAGCCTGGCGGGTGGCCCCGGCGGGGCTGCGGCTGGCTCGCCTGAATCGGACACCCGGGTCGGGGGCCTGGCAGAGCCCCCCAGCCAGGTCGGTGGCCTGGCGCTGGGCGGCTTGACCGAGGGTGGCTTGACGCTGGGGGGCTTGATACCCTCGCCGCCGATCTCCAGGCGGGCCGGGGGCTGTCCGAGCTCGCGCCGTCCGGCCGCTCCCTGGCGGAACGGGTCGGGTGGCGGGCTCTTGGCAGCGGCCTCCTCGGCCAGGCGCTCTTGCTCGGCCTTGCGG
>QWHO01000517.1 GCA_021404945.1 bacterium CPR1 | reverse complement strand
CACCACCCCTTCGGGACCGCCCAGGCTTCCCAGCACGGCCGGCAGGACGACCCGGCCCAGCACACGCGCTCGCTTTCTCATGCCTCAGGCATACCTCGGCGAGCTGAAAGAAATCTGAAGAAAATTCTTCAGCCGGTCAGGTGTCCAGCACGATGGCCATGAACGCGATCATGAAGATCAGGAGCGCGGGAATCCCAAACAGGAAGGAGCCCATCTGCAGGGCCCGTTCTTCCTCGACTTTCTGGTAGGCAGACTTCTCCATCGGCAAATCCCTCCTTCGGGGACTACAATGCACGAGGGCCCGCCCGAGTTCCCGGACCTCTAAGTGGTGTAGGGGCGAAGCTGGAGGATGACGATGCCCTCCTGGTCGATCAGCCACTCGATGTCGACCGGGTCGGAGAAGGTGTAGTTGGGCGAGAAATGCGACTGCAGCAGCCGTCCGGCGAAGGCCAGCTGTTGCAGCTGCTGCTTGCGCTCCTCGGACAGGTCCTCGTTGGCGGCCCCCAGCGAGAGCGTGCGTCCGCCCCCCTCGACGGTGTTGTAGACGAACTGCAGGGGCAGCTCGACGCCATGCACCACGCTATCCACCGAATGCGTGGAGACGTTGATGTAGACATTGCGAAAGTCAGCTTTGTTGAGGGGGTTGGAAGTCACCAGCACGCCCCCGATCTCAGCTGGCATCTCCTCCTGGATGATGACGCCCATCCAGCAATCGTCCAGCGAGATGCCAACCTCCTGGCGCAGTCGCACGCTGCGCGGCGAAAAGAGCGAGGCCCACACCTCCCGGATGCTCGCGAAGACCTTCTCGGCCGTGGTCACGTGGTTGAACGACTCGTAGATGCCGGCGGCGGAAAAGTTCTCCAGGTCCTCGGCATTGGAGGAGCTGCGCACCACGAAGCTGCCCACCCCGGCCAGGTGATTGGCGATGGCCGAATCGATCACCTCGCGCATGGCGTCGGGCAATCGCATGGCCCGAATCCGAGTGACCAGGTCGAGACAGAGCGGCTCGAGCTCGCGCGCATTGAGCTGCAGGGCCATCTTGAGCTTGCCGATGCCCTGCTGCAGGCCGGGGCTCGACTGCAAGAACTGCTGATTGAGCGAGAACGGCAAGGCGATGCCGCGGGGCACCCGGATGGTGTGGCGCAGGAACTCGGCCGCCTTGGCGGCCACCAGGGTGCTGTCTTGCACCTCGGTCTCGCTCATGCCGATGAACTTGCCCAGATAGGGGATCAGGTTGGCTCGCGGGGGGCGGCGGATTTTATAGAACCCCAGCACCCGCTCGGAGCCGTTCTCGAGCAGGTGGCTCAGCTCGCCCAGGTGGGCGGCCTTGGTGCCGTAGCGGAACCGGTCGGTCAGCCGCAGCTTGTCCAGCTCCACGATGGGCACATGGTCGGTCTCGGGCTCTTCCAGCACGATGCGCTGGGTGGCCCAGGCCGGCCGCACCTGCTCACTGGCGGGCAGCTCGTCGATGGGCTCGAGCACCACCTCTTGAGCGGTGATCTCCACCTTCATTTCGACCCACTGGCCGTCCAATCCGCGCTCGGCGATCTTGTCCAGAATTCCGATCTGGACGCAGTTGGGGATGCCCCAGCCCGAGGCCAGCACATTGGTGTGGGACAGGGGAGTGGTGTGCTCGGCATTGAGGATGCCCGAGAGGCGCGGTATGTCGTCGGGCACCCGGCGCATGGCGATGATATCGAACCACTCCAGGGTAGGCCGCTCGCGCGCATACTCTTTCTCGCTCTGAAACACCCGCAGCCGCCCGCTTGCTTTGCCCGCGTTGAGGGCCAGGAAGTCGGACGAGGCAAACAGCTCGTGATGGAAGATGCGCGGCATCTCGGAGGGGTGGATGCGGCCCATGATGGCTTCCTGGTTGTGGTTGGCTGGCTTGAAGAGGAGCGGCAGCTCGCGGTCGAGATAGGCTCGCACCCACTTGCGGAAGTAGCGCACCATGGGCTCGTCCATGGTATCGATCTCCACCGTCTCCAGAGTAAAAAAGCGCTCTTCTTTCTTATGCAGGGCCACGATACCCAGTAGATACTGGCGGTCGGGCGAGAGGTAGACGCTCTGGTTGAACTCGTCGATGCGCTTGTCGAGCTCGGTGCGGGGGATGCCCATGATGGCTTCGGCAATGTAGTCGGAATGAAACTGGTAGGCGTTGTAGTTAATGAAGTGCACCACCGGATGGGCCTGGTTGGCCCGATCCACCACCACCTTGACGAAGGGATAGCCGGCCAGGTTGCCGGCCATCTGGGCGAAGGCATGCAGCGTCAGCCGCTCGCCCACGATGCCCTTGACCGGCTGATCCTGCTCGCCCTCGAGATCGAGACCCTCTTCTTCTACCACCCTTGGATCCTTCATCCGGTCGGGCCGGGGTCCCTTCTTGGGCTTTCTTGGGCCGGACGGAGGCACCAAACGAGTTCTACGAGCTCCATAGCCCGTCAAATCAATGTGAGTCCCGTCGCGCGTGCAGCAGCTTCTGAGCCTCCATCACGACCAGCAAGAGCAAGGAGGCAGCCACCGCCCCGCCGGCGACCGAGAGAGCGAGCGGCTGCGTGTGCAGAAAGCGGTGTCCCAGGGGCATGACCATCGCGCTGAGATGAAGGCCCAGGGCGATCAGCGACCCCCCCATTAAGACGGGGTTTCTCCAGGGCGGAATGGCGAAGGCCGAGCGGGTCTCCGAGCGACAGTTGCCGATGTGAACGATTTCCAATATCACGAAGAGATACAACAGCAGGTTGCGGGCCGCCTCCACCTCCCAGTCATGGGAGAGGGCCCAGGTGAACGCGCCCAGGCCCAGGCCTGCCATGACCAGAGCCATGCGAACCTGCAGCGGGGAGAGCCCCGGGGCAAGCTCGGTGACATCGCGCGCCAGCCTGCCAACGGCAGTCCCCAGCCCGATGCTCTCGACCACTCCTCGAGCGCGCCCGCGCACCACCATGCTGGCGGCGATCAGAGCCGTCCAGGGCCACCAGCGCGCGGGAATACCCCGGCCAGGCTCGAGCTGCGGACAGGTCCAGCTCGTCCTCCTCCTGGCGCGTAACCAGCACCGGGCAGGGAGCGCAGGTGAGCACGTGCTCGGTGACGCTGCCGAGAAGGAGCCGCTCGAGCCCGCCTCGGCCGTGGGTTCCCATGGCGATCAGATCGGGATTCTCCTCGCGCGCACACTGAATCAGCGCCGGGCCTGGCTCTCCCGTCAGCATCCGGGTACGCACCGAATAGCCTTCCTTCTCGAGCAGCGACTCAGCGCTCTCGAGGCAGACCCTCCCCTTGCGCTTCTGCTCGTCGTTGTACGGCGCAACCATGGTGGCTCCCTGATAAGCTTCTTGCACGACGTGGACCAGCAAGAGCTCGGCCGAGCGGTGAGCAGCCAGCCCCGCGGCATGCTGCAGGGCGGCCGGGGCGAGCGGTGAGCCATCCAGAGGGATGAGAAACTTCAACTCCTTAGAGGAACGCGAAGGTCAATCTGCCTTTGCGCGCAGGGCTGGCGTTCCTGCCCTGACCCCGGGACGAGGTGGGGCAGGTCAGTTGGGGGCTTGCTCAAGCTTTTCGCAAGAAGCATGGTCGGCCGGGACTGACTTACCGATCTCAGGCGAGCAGGTCGGTGGCCCATTCGTCCCGCATCGTCGCGATCACCCCGAGGAGCGATCCGGTCCTGGCCAGGGCTTCTCGCTGGCGCTGGTAGCTTGCTCCCTGGCTCAGGATGCGCTCGATCCCGGCGAGGTGGGCCGAGCACCCGAGCCGGGCGGCCCCCGGCCCGAGGTGCTCGAGCAGGTCGCGCCAGATGCGCCGCACCGGACGGGTGGTGCCGGACTCGTCCACCACCAGCTCGGCCTCCAGACCGTGGCGGGCCGCTCTCCACTTGTTCTCGCGCAGACGCCAGGTGGAACCAGGCACTGGACCGCGGCCACCAGGGCCAGGCAGTCGCTCAGGCGGTTCTGCCCGTCGCAGATGCGAATCTCGACGGTTCCGTAGTGAGGGCTGGGGCGGATGTCCCACCAGAGGTCGCTCAGGCTGAGGATGGAGTCGGAGCGTCGCAAGGTATCGCAGAGCCGCTCGAACTCCCCCCAGGATCGGAAGGTCGGAGGGGTGCCGCAGGCCGGGTGGGACTCGTAGGCGGTGACGCGTGAGGAGGCAAGTCCCGTCTCCTTGCCCTCGAGGTAGGGCGAGCTGGCCGAGAGGGCCAGCAGAGGGGCGAGGTAGGGGGAGAGGTCATTGATCAGCTCGATGGCTTCCTGGCCGCTCTCCACGCCGACATGGACGTGCAGCCCGTAAACGCTGGCGCGCCGGGTGATCCACTGGGTCCGTTCCAGGAGCTCTCGATAACGGGGCTTGGGATAAAGGGTGTGCTCGTCGAGGGCGGCCAGGGGGTGGGTTCCGGCGCCGATCACTATGATCGACTCCGCGCGGGCGGTTTCCTCGAGGCGAGCAAGCGCTCTGCGCAGGTCGGCCTCCACCTCCTGAAGCGACCCGCACACTCCGGTGCAGACCTCCAGCATCGAGAGAAAGAGCTCAGGCTGAAAGCCGCTCTCTGGAGCGAGCCGGCGCAGGAGCCGGTCGGAGGCCTGGGCCGGCTGCAGCGTCTCGCGCTCGAGAAGCTGTACCTCCACCTCCACTCCCAGAGTGCCGCTGCGAGACTTTCCAAACACGATGGGCGGATGGTCCAGGGACGCGGTCGGACCTCCGTGCATGGCGCACCTCCCCGGAAAAGCTGGCAGTCCGGCGACAGGGGAACGACCGGAGCCGCCGCAATCTCAGGCAGCGAAGTGAGACTGAAACCGCCTGAAGGAGAAGGGCGGCCTCAGCTCACTGCGCGTCCTGAAAGTCACCACACGGATGACTGAAAGCAGGGATCCGCCAGATGTGCCGTCAGGCACGCCCACGTTTCCCTTCCGAACGCCTGCGAGGTTAGCTGACGGGCTCGGGTCGGAAGAGTGTTAACCCGGCACGCA
>QWHO01000516.1 GCA_021404945.1 bacterium CPR1 | reverse complement strand
TCCCCGATGGTGGCCAGCTCGCCGCCTCCCTGCACTTCGATCTCCTCCGGCTCATCAGCCACCCGCAGGGCCAGGTTGCGCAGATTCTTGACCGAACGGCGCAGGTGGCCGGAAACGTAGAGGGCGGCCAGGAACACTCCGAAGGTGAGCACCACCAGGCCGTCGCGGGCGCTGGCCCGCAGGGCTCCCAGGCGTTGCAGGATGCCGTCGGTGGAGTGGGAAAGGTAGGTCACACCCACGATTTCCTCGCCCCAGTAGACGGGCACGGCCACGAACAGGGCCAGCGAGCGCTCAGTCTCGTCCGAGTAGCGGGTATAGGCCGCCCAGCGGCCCTGGTAGGCCTGCTCGATCTCGGGGCGGAACCGGATCGAGGCCTGCCGCTCGGAGGGGATCTCCAGCGAGTCGGCCACCAGGTCGCGCTCGCGGTCGAGCAGGCGCACCCTCGAGCCGGTTGCGTTCTGGGTGGCCACCAGCTCACGCCAGATGGCCTCGGCCCGGCCCTCGGCCAGGGGAGCCGAGGCCAGCTCGGCCAGCGCCTGGGCGCTGGACAGCATCTCGTCTTGCAACTGCGCCAGAGCGTCCCGCTCGGTCTTGCGCAGCAGGGCCAGCAGCAGCCCGGTGCTGGCGATCAGGGTCAGGGCCACCAGCAGCCAGGGACCCCACAGACGCGTGTTGGGGCGGCTGATCACCGACCCACCGAGAGACGATAACCCAGACCCCGCACGGTCTCGACCAGCTCCGAGCCGACCTTCTTGCGCAGGCGCTTGATGGTGGTATCCACCACCCGGTCCTCGCCCTCGAAGTCGAAGCCCCATACCTTCTCGAGCAAGGATTCTCGTCCCAGGACGCGCTCGCGATGGTCATAGAGCACCCGCAGAACCTCGAACTCGCGGGCGGTCAGGATGATGCGCACGCCCGACCTGTAGACGTCGGCCCGCTGCCAGTCGATCTCGATGTCGCCCAAACGCACGCGCACTTCGCCCCCTCGCTTGCGCAGGTTGGTGCGCAGGCGGGCCACCAGCTCGCGAGGAGAGAAGGGCTTGGTGATGTAATCGTCGGCCCCCAGCTCAAGGGTGGAGACCTTGTCCGACTCGCTGTCCTTGACCGAGACGATCAAGATGGGGGTCTCGGAGGAGCGGCGCAGGGTTCGCAGCACGTCCAGTCCACTCAGGCGCGGGAGCATCATGTCGAGCAGCACGGCGTCGGGCTTCTCGAGCTCGAAGCGCTCCACCGCCTCGCGTCCGTCACGGGCCAGGACCACGCGGTAGCCCTCACCGCTCAGGGTGACGGTCAAGAACTCGGCGATGGACTCGTCATCTTCGACGACCAGGACGGTTTCTCTCACGCTCGGAGCTGACTCCCTGCTAATTCTTCTCGGGCAACGATTTCCGGCGACAGGGGTGTGACACCTTCAAGATTCCCGGGCCGGGACTTTCCGAGCCGGCTTTTCTTTGCTACCCTGTTGAGGGGAATGGTGCCGGTGAGACGATATGGAATGGCCCTGCCGACCGCGCTTTTCATGGCGCTTTTTATCTATTTCCTGTCCACGGTCCTGACCTGGCAGGCCCAGATGAACCAGCGATTCACACGCGGCGAGGCCGAACGATCGCACGAGCTGTACGCCACCCGCGGCCAGGTGAACCTGTTCATCGCTCAGGTGCTTGAAGATTCGAGCTACGCAGACGCTCACGGTCCCGGCAGCCCGGTGGAGGAGGAGCTCGACGGCAAGACCTACCGCACCTGGTGCCAGCCGGACGGCAGCAATCCGGACGTGTTGCATGTCATCTGCACGGTCGACGGCAAGCTGATGAGTTATCAATCCAGCCGCACCATTGTCAGAACTGTGGCCATGGGAATGATCGTCTACACCGACGTGGGCGGCGCTGCCGGCCCGCCGGCCCTCAAGTGGTACGGATTGAACGAAGCCAGCCCCAGCTGGCAGGATCTTCCCCCCATCCCCCAGCAGGTCTTTCAGCAGAAGGAGATTCTCGACGGCGCGGTGCCCTTCGCCCCCCCCCAGTTTGAGCCGGGTCCAGTGTTGGTGGACCTGAGTAAGCTGGATGGTCCGGCTGAGATCGCCAACTTCGCCGCCTACGGGATAGGCCCGGACGGTGACCTGCTGGCCATCTACGAGCCCCCGCCCACAAGTCGGAGGACTGACCCGGCCAGCCCCACCTCGCTCGTAAACTACCCGACCATGTTCCGCTTTGATCGAAGCGCTGGCAGCTGGGTCTTGACCCGGATGCCGGACTCCTACGTGCCCACCGGAGCCGTGGGTGCCCGCATCGGCGGCACGAACGGAACAATGGTCGTTCAAGACGGCGATGGGCTTCTCCGCCTGGATACGGATCCATCCGAGCGCGTGCCTCCGCCTCCCGGCGGCGCCATCCAGTCCTTTACCGCCAACAGTGACAAGATCTATGCCCAGTTGTCCGATGGCTCGATTGCCCGCTACGCAACGAGCAGTGGCGGTGGGGGTGGGTGGTCCACGATGCTGGCCCCGCAGCCCGATGCCTTTACCCCTTCGGGGGAGTTCCTCTCCGGGGAGGGTCAGTCGACCCCCACTTTGAGCCAGTTGACCGTCAGCTCCAATGGGACACTGATGGCCCTGTGGCAGCGCGACGGGGTGGATACGGTGTTCCGCTACCACCCCGGCACCCCCGACGATCCCGAAGACCCCCCTCAGTGGGATGCGCGCCTCCCCCTGACGATGGCGGATAACCCCGATGTGCCTTTCGTGGAAGACCTTGATTCCATCAGTTCCATGCCAGGCCGGGTGATCGCTCAGGTGCCCGGCCCCCCTGAGGAGATCTATGCCGGGCGAAGCCGGCTGCCCAGTCCCGGGGCCAACGCGCCGGTGATCGCCACCGGCATGTACCCGCTGCCCGACGGCCGAGCTTACTACGCCGGCGACAGTTACTGAGAGCTTGACGCGTCGCGGCTTCACCTTCGCCGAGCTGATCCTGTGCCTGGGGATCATGGGCATGGCCCTGCTGGCCCTGGTCAGTGCCGAGATCTATTCGGCCCGGGCCGAACGTGGTGGCTCCCAGCGCCACCAGGCCACCATGGTGGCCGGCTCGCTGATGGCTGAGGCCGAGAAAGACCTGCGCCGCGATTTTGCTGCCAGCGTGGCGGAAGGCCGTCAGGCGGTGCCGGGCAATCCTGCCTATGAATACGAGCTCCTCGAGCAAGTTGAGGTGGGCGGACGGATCAAGCGGCTGCAGGTGAACGTGTTCTGGTCCGACCAGCAGGGCGGTCAGCAATACTCGCTCTGGACCCGGGTGCTCGAGCCGTGAGCCGGCGAGGGCTGACGCTCTTCGAAGTGCTGGTCGCCTCAGTTCTGCTGGGCGGCATGATGATCGCCAGCCTGATCATCTACGCCACGGGCCTGAGTAACCAGCGCAAGACGGACAGTCAAAGTGATAGCTATCGGGCCGTGATGATGGCCATCAGCCACATCCGCTCCGAGCTTCGTGGGAGCCAGGTTCTCTATCCGGCGACCGACAGCGGCCCGCAGACAATCGCTCGCTATCGCTACCCCCGGATGAACGGCAATCTGCCCCGGGTTGATCCCACCGGCGCTCCCATCTGGGCCGGCATCGGCACATTCGAGCTGCGAGATGGGGGAAAGCTCACCCGCGTCAATCCGGTCGATGCCCGCACGCTGGCCGAGCTCGGAGAAAACGGCAGCATCCGCTTCGAGCGCCCGGACCATCGCCTCTTGAGGGTGACCGTGGTGGCCGACCGCTTCCCCAATGACCGCAGGCGCAAGAGCCACTACGAGGCGACGGTCGAGATCTATCTGCCCAATAATTAATGTGCTCGCACTTTGGTTTTGCACATTGGCACAATCTGACGAACACGCCGGAGCTGCGTTCCTGCGCGTTGTAAAGTGCAAGACCAAAGGCCTTGCACTTTAATGTGTTGAGCGTTACAGTCCCGCTCGTTGAATTTTTCACAACCCCAAGCATGATATCTTGATAAATATTCGAACGCCTGTTCCGGGAGGTACTAAAACCCGTGTGCAAGC
>QWHO01000515.1 GCA_021404945.1 bacterium CPR1 | reverse complement strand
CAGGGAGAGATTCGAACTCCCGTAGCGCGTAGCGCGGCAGGTTTACAGCCTGCTGCCATTGTCCACTCGGCCACCTACCCGTCTTTGAGGGACGCGCGCCTCATCTTAGCGGCGCCCCCCGGCCTTGTCAACTGCAGCCTTCGTGGCCGAGGCCACGAAGCAAAAGTATTGGGGCCCCGAGCCGGACTCGAACCGGCGACCTTCCGCTTACAAGGCGGGAGCTCTACCAACTGAGCTATCAGGGCGTTCCCGAAACGTCGACGACGCACCCGAAAGTGCGTCGTCGACGTTTCCGACCACGGTCCGGTCGACTTACATGCGCTTCTCGCCCAGTGTCTTCTCGATCTTGCGTTTCACGCGCTGGAGCGCGTTGTCGATCGACTTGACGTGGCGATTCAGCTCTTTGGCCATCTCCTGGTAGGACTTGCCTTCCAGATAAGAGTGCAGCACCTGGGACTCGAGCTCGCTGAGGTTCTGCTGGATCTTCTCGCGCAGATCATCGGACAGCTCGTGGCTGATGAACACCTCTTCGGGATCGGTCACTTTGGTGCCCGACAGGATGTCGAGCATCGTGCGGTCGGAGTCTTCGTCGTAGATCGGTTTGTTCAGCGAGATATACGAGTTCAGGGGGATGTGCTTCTGACGGGTGGCCGTCTTGATGGCCGTGATGATCTGGCGGGTGATGCACAGCTCAGCGAAAGCACGGAACGAGGACAGTTTGTCGGCCCGATAGTCGCGAATCGACTTGTAAAGGCCGATCATCCCTTCCTGAATGATATCTTCCCGATCTGCCCCCACCAGGAAGTAGGACTTCGCTTTCACCCGAACGAAGTTCTTGTACTTACTGATGAGATATTCCGTGGCAAACTCGTCTCCATTTTTCGCGAGCTTGACGATCTCTTCGTCGGGCTCGTTCTGGAGGTTTGCCATGTACGTGCTTTGCTGGAGCTTCAACAAACCTTCGCCCTCCAATTGGCACTAGTCGCGGGGAAAAGTATAGGCCACATTATAGGCAGGTGCTACGACCTCGTCAAGGGAACACTTTCCCCCCTTTTCGAGCACCTGCCAGGGACGACACTTCCCTTTCCGCGTCCGGATCGAGTTTGCCGAAGCTCGACCCGGGCTTCTGCGCTGGAGGGGCCGCCATGATTCGAGCCCCGGACGCGATTGCCTCCTCATCATAGCACACAGGTTAGGGAAAGTAAACATTCACCTCCGGTTACCATGACCGGGCTCAGCGAGTTAAATCCCACCGCGACGCCGTTCTGCCTCTTGCAGGAGTGTTGAATTTAATTCAAGAAACGCTGGCGCACAACCTCATACAGGAACAGGGCTCCGCTGACGGAGACGTTGAGCGACTCGATCCTTCCTAGCATGGGAAGCGAGAGCCGGTGCGTGCAAGCGGCGGCCACGGCGGGGCGCATCCCCTCGCCTTCGGCGCCCAACACCAGCACGGTGGGTCCGGTCAGATTCACCTGGCCGAAGAGCGAGGGGCCGCGGGGATCGGCTCCCACCACCTGATAGCCCGAGCGAGCACAATCCTGCAAGACGCGCTCGAGCTTCTCGCAGCGCGCCACCGGCAGAAACTGGTCGGCCCCGGCCGAGGCTCGCGAGACGGCCGCAGTGAGCCCGCACGAGCCGCGGGTGGAGAGCAGAAGACCCTGGCAACCGGCCGCCTCGGCGGTGCGGATCAAGGCACCCAGGTTATGGGGATCCTGGACCTGGTCCAGGGCCAGTAGCAAGGGTGGGCGAGAGCTGCCTGCCAGGCCTTCGAAAAGCTCTTGCAGACTCACGAACTCGCGCGTCGCCAACTGAGCCACGACCCCCTGGTGATTGCCGCCTCGGGCCAGGCGCTCGAGCCGTGCTCGATCCGAATGCACCACGGGGATCTCCAGGTCGCGCGCCATGCGGAAGATCTCGGCCGCGCCCCCGATGGCGTTGTCGAGCACGTAGAGACGGTTGAAGGGACGCCCGGCCCGCAGCGCTTCGAGCACCGGGCGGCGGCCGTAGATCAGCGCCTCATTCTCGTCCTCACGCAAGCGTTGGTGCTCGTCGTGGCGACCTTCCCGGCGCTCGAAATCGCGATGGCCCTCGTCGCCGCGAGTCGAGCGACCACGGTCACCACGACCGCGACCCGCTCTCTCGTCCGGCTCGGATCCCTGGCTGCCCTCTCGGGTCGGGGGTGCTTGTCTACGACCCCGACCGGCTCCCTCCGAGGCGGGGCGCTGGTCACCCCGACGGCCGCGCTCGTGCTGGTCTGCACTCGGTCCGCGTCCCCGACCGTCGCCACCCGAGCGGCCTCCCTGGCGCCAACCGCGACTTGCCACCTCTCGGGGCAGGCGCTCGCTGCCGGACCCGCGACCGGTGCGCCCTCCCTCGCGAGGGCCACCGGGGCCACGGCCGCCCTTGCGAGCCGGTCGCTCGTCGGCCTGACCCGACTGGCCCGGCTTGCCGGAACCCTTGCGAGCCGGTCGCTCGTCTCCCTGACCCGACTGGCCCGGCTTGCCGGACCCTTTGCGAGCCGGTCGCTCGTCTCCCTGACCCGACTGGCCCGGCTTGCCGGACCCTTTGCGAGCCGGTCGCTCCTCGCCCTGACCCGACGGCTTGCCGGACCTCTTGCGAGCCGGTCGCTCGTCTCTCTGACCCGACTGGCCCGGCTTGCCGGACCCTTTGCGAGCCGGTCGCTCCTCGCCCTGACCCGACGGGCCCGGCTTGCCCGAACCGGGACGATCCCCCGCTTTGCGACCACCCCCGCCTGGGGACGGGCCGCGGCGTGACGGGCTCAGATCCGGGCGCCTTTCTTCCAGCGCAACCCCTGGGGAGTATCCTCCAAAACGATCCCGTGAACCTCCAGCAACTCGTTGCGCCTGGCGTCAGCCAGCGCGAAATCGCGGGCCTTGCGGGCCGCCTGGCGCTCGTCCACCAGCTTCTGCTGCTCGGCCGTCAGCTCGTCATCCTGGGCATAGCGATCCAGGTGAAGACCGAGCACGGTATCCATCTTGCGCAGCAGATCCAGGGCCAGGCCCGCTCCCAGGCTGCCCACGTCGCCCTTGTCGATGGCCTGGTTACCCTCGCGCACCAGGTGGAAAACGGCTGCCAGCGCCTCGGGCGTGTTCAGATCGTCGGCCAGCGCCTTCTCGAATCGCTCGCGGGCCTCCCCCACCGCCGCTATCTCTTTGCGCTGAGCGCCCTGCTGGTCCTTCAGGCGGCGGATGAAGTTGGCGATGCTGTCCAGACTGGAACGAGCCGCCTCCAATGCATTGAACGTGAAATTCAGAGACGACTTATAGTGGGCCGAGAGCAGCAGGTAGCGGATGGCCATCGGATCGTGGCCCTGCTCGGTCAGGTCGCGCAGCGTGAAGAAGTTGCCGGCCGACTTGGACATCTTGCAGGCCTCCACCTGAAGGTGCGCCGAGTGCAGCCAGTAGTTCACGAAGGTCTTGCCGGTGAAGGCCTCCGACTGGGCGATCTCGTTCTGGTGGTGGGGAAAGATGTTGTCCACTCCGCCGGTGTGCATGTCAAAGTGCTCGCCGAGCAGCATGATGGCCATGGCCGAGCACTCGATGTGCCAGCCGGGGCGGCCCTTACCCAGGTCGGGATATTGATCCCAGTAGACCTCCCCATCCTCGGCATCGTAAGCCTTCCAGAGCGCGAAGTCGCAGGCGCTCTCCTTCTCATACTCGTCCTGGCTGACGCGCGCCCCGCACTTGAGCTCACCCACCTCGATGTGGGCCAGCTTGCCGTAGCTTGGAAAGCGGGCGATGTTGTAGTAGATGGACCCGTCCTCGGAGCGGTAGGCCACCTGGTCAGCCAGCAGTTTACGAATGATCTCGGCCATCTTGTCCACCGACTCGGTGGCCCGGGGATAGTGCTCGGCTCGCTCGACGTTGAGCGTGTCCAGGTCTTCGAAGAACGCCTTGATGTAGCGCTCGGTGAGCTCCAGAACTTCGGGAAGCTTATCTTCGAGCTCCGGGATTCCAGTCGCCAAGTCGGACAGACGTTGAGCCCTCTGACGGTCAGTGCAGTCGTCGATCTCG
>QWHO01000038.1 GCA_021404945.1 bacterium CPR1 | reverse complement strand
TACGGCTATGCCCGCCCCGAGCATCCCCTGGAGCTGGTGACCTTGCGCCTGCGGGCGACCCGGCCGCGCCCCCGCCCCCGCTTTCTGGCTCTGCCAGCTCGCGAGCGCCTCCTCAAAGGCACGACTTTCCGGCGCTCGGAGCTTGTTCCCGGCGACCGGTTCGTCGGACCGGCCCGCATCGAGCAGCTCGACTGCACCACGCACCTGCCGGCCGGCTGGCAGGCCCGGGTGGATCCCCACCTCAACCTGGTGCTGGAGCGCTCATGAAAGACCTGGCCGTCTTCCACAGCCTGCTCGAGGGGGTTGCCGAGGAGATGGGCGCGGCCCTGCGCCGCTCGGCCTTCTCGCCCAATATCCGCGAGCGGCTCGACTTCTCGTGCGCTTTGTTCGACCTCTCAGGCCAGCTGCTGGCCCAGGCGGCCCACATCCCCGTGCACCTGGGCTCGATGCCCCAGTTGCTGCAAAGGCTGGCAGGCGAGGTCGAGATGGGGCCGCGCGACATGGTGCTGGTCAACGATCCCAGCTGGGGAGGCACCCACCTGCCCGACCTGACCCTGGTCACGCCCCTGACCCTGGGCAAGCGCCGGCTGGGCTACGCTGCTTCGCGCGCCCACCACGCCGACGTGGGAGGCATGGCGGCCGGCTCCATGCCGATGTCGCAGGAGCTGGTGCAGGAAGGGCTGATCCTTCCTCCGGTGCGATTGCTGGTGAACGGACGTCGCGCCGCCGACGTGTGGGCTCTCATGCTTCGCAACGTGCGCACCCCCCGCGAGCGCGAGGGAGACCTGCTCGCTCAGGTGGCCGCCAACCACACCGCCGTGCGCCGGGTGGCCGAGCTGGCCGGGCGGGTCGATTGGGAGAGCTCGTGCCGGGCCCTGCTCGAGCACTCCGAGCGCCTGGTGCGGGTCGCTCTCTTGGACCTCCCTGAGGGCAAAGCCCGGGCCGAGGACTTTCTCGAGCACCAGGGCCAGCGGGTCCCCCTTCGCGTAACCCTGGAGATCTCGCCGAGGGGCCTTTCGTGTAACTTCACGGGCACCTCGCCGGCCCTGCCCGGGAACCTGAACGCGCCCTTTCCGGTCACCTCGGCGGCGGTCTATTACGCCGTTTTGTGCATGCTGGGGGGGGAGGCTCCGGTCAACCAGGGAGCCTTCCGCCCCATCGCCATCGAGGCTCCCGAGGGCTCGCTGTTGAACCCGCCTGCCTGGGCGGCGGTGGCCGCCGGCAATGTGGAGACCTCGCAGCGAGTGGTGGACCTGGTCTTCCAGGCACTGGGGGTGCTGGCCCCCGAGCGCGTGCCCGCTTGCTCGGCCGGCACCATGAGCAACCTGGTGCTGGGAGGGCGCGACTGGGCCTACTACGAGACCTCGGGCGGGGGAGCCGGGGCGGCCCGCGGATTGCCAGGTGGCTCGGGGCTGCAGGTCCACATGACCAACACCCGCAACACCCCGGCCGAGTCGCTCGAGTCCGACCACCCCCTCCGCCTGCGCCGTTACGCCCTGCGCCGGGGCAGCGGAGGGAAGGGAGCGTTCCCCGGCGGGGACGGGCTGGTTCGCGAAGTGGAGTTGCTGCGTCCGGCCACCGTTTCGCTTTTAGCCCAACGGCGCGCGTCCGGTCCGCCGGGAGCCTGCGGGGGCCAGCCGGGCCAGGCCGGGGCCGACAGCTACCGCCTGCCCGGAGGCCACCCGCAGCCGCTCGCTCCCCAGTCCAGCCAGGACTTCCCGGCCGGGACGATCGTTCGCCTGGAAACGCCGGGAGGAGGCGGGTGGGGGAAAGAGCAGGGCTGAGCCGAAGAAGCCCCTCGCGTGTTCCTCTTCAGCAAGCCCCCCAACTACGACCAGAAGCGGAAGACCCAGCGCGTCAGCTGCAAGCTGGCCACCATCTGCGAGCAAGGCAAGGCGGCTTTCAACGCCACCGCGGTCGACCTGGGAACGCAAGGCATGCGGTTGATCGTCCCCCGCAAGCTCAAGGCCGGAACCCGGCTCAATGTGTCGGCCGCCAAAGGGGATATCCAGGGCAAAAGCGTGACCTTCGAGGTGCGCTGGTGCCGGCAGAAGCGCTTCACTTCCAGCATCGAGGTGGGAGGGCTGTATCGCTCGGCCCTGGAGGGGAGCTGGGTCGAGCGCGCCCTGCGCGAGCTGGGGATGAAGCGCGGGAAAAGCCAGGAGCGCCGCCGCTCGGTGCGGGCCGCCGTCAACCAGGATTTCACCCTGTCGGTGCAGATCAACGCCACTCTTCCGGGCAAGGTGGAGAACCTTTCGGTGGGCGGGGCCCAGGTGGTGATGGGCCACCCGCTCAGTAGCGAGATGCTGGATGTGGTGCTCGGGCCTTACTATCACCTCAAGGCCCTGAAACTGAAAGCCGAGGTGGTGCACGAAATGAGCTCCCACTTCGCGGACACCTGGTATTACGGGCTGACCTTCAGCCAGCTGACGCCGGCCCAGCGCTCCCAGCTCAACCAGTATGTCGAGCACCTGCTCAAGGCCCAGGCGGAGAGCTAATGTGCTCGCACTTTGGTCTGGCACATTAGCACAATCTGACGAACACGCCGGAACTGCGTTCCAGCGCGTTGAAAAGTGCAAGACCAAAGGCCTTGCACTTTAACTTAGATCAGGCCCTTCTTCATGGCCAGCACGGTGGCCTCGGTGCGATTGTTGACCTGCAGCTTCTGGAAGATGTTGGAGATGTGGTTACGCACCGTGTGCTCGCTGATGGCCAGCTCGGAGGCGATCACCTTGTTGGGCTTGCCCCCCGCCACAAGCTTGAGGATCTCTTGCTCGCGGGGGCTCAGGGTGGCGAACAGGCCCGGTTCGAGCCCCTCGCGGCGGGTCATCTCCGAAAGGTGCGAAAACTCGGCCAGCAGCCGGTCGGCCAGCATCGGCTCGAGCAGGTTGCCCTCGTGGAAGACGCGGCGGACCGTGTCGAGCAACTCGTTGGAGCCGGTGTCCTTGGTCAGAAATCCGCTGGCGCCCGCCTTAACGGCCTGAAAGATCGAGGCCAGATCGCGCGAAACCGTCAGGATCACGATCTTGGTGGTGGGCAGCTCGGCCTTGAAGCGCACGCAGGCTTCGATGCCGTCCATCCCGGGCATGTTGAGGTCGAGCAGAATGACGTCGGGGGCCACCTCGCGGGCCAGCTCGAGGGCCTGGTGGCCGCCCGAGGCTTCGGCCACCACCTCGATGTCCTCATGGCCTCGCAGCAGGCTTCGAATACCCTCACGGAACAGCAGGTGGTCGTCAACGACCATGAGGCGAATAATGGCCGGTTTCCCCCCTTGAAGAGTAGTAGGACTCGTACGTTCTTTGCTCATGACCCCCGCGTTCCCTCTTGAAGTTCTGACCGTGCCCCATCACGGTCCTTCAGCATTCACCCCCTGCACGGGGGTCCCCCTCCCCGTGCAGGGGGTGAAGGGGTTGCCCTGCCACTTTGTAACATGGATGCAAGGAGGATTCTCCCTTGCGAATCCTTCCTGGTTGGTTACTCAGCGCTTGAGGCTCTGAGTTAAATCCCCCTGGTTCACGCTGAGATAAACCACCCCTTCCATCCGGGCCGTCGCCCCTGGCGCGGGGCGCTGGCTGACCACCGTGCCGACCGGATAGCGACGATCCTGGCGCACCCCCTCGAACTGCCAGGCTAATCCCAATTGACGCAAGAGCTGTTGAGCCTTCTCGGGCTCGAGCCCGTAGAGGTTGGGGATCTCCACGTAGCGGTAGCGCCGGCAGAACTCCCTGTAGGCCTGGTAGAGATTGCGGGTGGCCAGCTCGGGATCGTTCTGGGCCGGCAGCAGCAGGCACTCGCGCTTACCCCGCCGCTCGCGATCAAGGTTGTGGCGGAAGGCGAACCAGAGGATGAACTTCTCCTCCAGATCGGTCTGAGGAACCATGTAGAGCGCGTTCTCAGCGAGCTCGGGCGCGATCATTATGAGGTTGGATTCGATTCTCAGGCAGGGGAGGCCTGCGGGCCCTCCAGAAGCTGCGGTGATGGATGGTCCGCTCACCTTCGCCCGCTTTCAGGAGTTCATTCGCTCGCGCTACCACGAGCGCGACGCCGCCCGCGGCACAGCAGCCAACTTCATGTGGATGATGGAGGAGATCGGCGAGCTGGCCACGGCCCTGCATCGCGCCTCGGAAGCAAGCTCGGAGGAGCTGGCCCAGGAGTTTGCCGACGTGCTGGGCTGGCTGACCACCCTGGCCAACATGCACGGAGTGGACCTGGAGCAGGCCCTGCGGCGCAAGTACCTCGACCGGGGCGGGGAGTTGCACAAGGCCTGAGCCCTGTCCCAGAAAAGCCGTCCATGTCGCAGGCCCGATAGCAGGTGGCTTCGGGCCAGCAGCACGACCAGAGCCAGCCCGACCGCCCGGGTCAAGTCAGCGGCCCGAAGCCCATCAGCTTGAGCAGGGCCGTGACCACGCCCGTCAGACCCTCGCCGGCGATCAGGCCTGAGGCCAGCGAGAAGCCCAGGGCCGTGGCCGCGACCGCGTTGCGGCGCTGCCAGGCGCTGTAGAGCAGGGCTCCGGCGCACATGGTCAGGCTGTAGAAAGGCTGCACGATGAAGGCGATACCGATGGCCATGCCGGAGGGGAGATAGGGCCGGGCGCCCTTGAAGAAGTGGCGGATGGTCGGGATCAGCGCCCCTATCACCAGGGCCACCAGCACGGCCGGGATGGAGTGGTCGGGCATGGCCGCCAGCCCCTTGGAGAGCACCTCGGCCATGGCCTTCCAGGCGTGAGCGGCGGGGGCAGGCAGCTTGTCGCCCCCGATCTCGAAGGCCCGCTCGAACAGGATGTAGATAGGCACGCACACCAGGACACCGGCCGCCACGCCCCAGAGCTGAGCGA
Organism: bacterium CPR1; assembly: GCA_021404945.1. Taxonomy (GTDB): domain Bacteria; phylum Vulcanimicrobiota; class Xenobia; order Xenobiales; family QWHO01; genus QWHO01. Next base: position 20,102 of record QWHO01000038.1, on the reverse strand, counting down.
TGACCTGCTTGCGGGGCGAGGCGCCCAGCAGCCAGCCGGTCTTCAGGTCGTGCATGATATCCCCCGCCTTGGAGGCGCCCGCGCCAGTGACGGCGGCGCACATCAAGTTGGCGCCAACGTGGCCTGGGGCCAGAGCGCCGTAGAGAAGCTGGGTCACCTTGCCCATGCCGCCGATGGGATTGATGTCGCACTCACCCGTGCAGCGGGTGGCGATAGCCGACAGGAAAGCCGAGATCAGCACTGCCAGGGCGGTCAGCCAGGGGGCGATGCCGAACACGAAGTAGGCGGCCGCGATGGTCAGCACCGAAGCCGAGGCCAGACCGGCCGCGAACCACCAGTTGGGCACCTGCTCGCTGGCGGGGGCGGTGTCATCCACCGGCTGGCCAGCCCGCCTGGGCCGCATGGCCTCGAGGATGGAGCGCCAGGAGAGCAACAGGTTGGTGATGGCGTCGGAGACCATCAGAGCCACGCCCGGCCACAGGATCCATCCGCGCGCGCCGTTGGCGTAGCTCATCGGGTCGCCCGCCACCCAGCCCTGGGCACCCACCCAGGGGGCCAGCAGGCCCCAGGCCACGATGGCCCCCAGGGCCAGCGACAGGCCGGTGCGCAGCCCGATCAGGATGCCCGCCCCCAGCATCATGGGCCCCAGGTAGAGCTCGAAGCCGAACTTGAAGGCCACCGCTACCAGCCCCACCTGCACCCAGTCGTGCAGGGGCACGTGCTGCACCTGGGGCACGAAGAAGCCGATGAGCGTGAACAGCCCGGCCGCGATGGCCGTCTTGACCAGCAGGGACGACTTCTTGACGGCGTCCTCACCCGAGCTGAACATGGCCGCGATGGTCTGGCCGGTAGCCGTGCCGCTGGGGAAGCGCAGCTTCTCCACCAGCACCATCTGGCGCCGCAGCGGGATGGCGTAGAAGATGCCCAGGCCGGCCACCGAGCCGGCCCACAGGGTCAGCTCGAGGTAGCTGAACTTGTGGCCCAACATGGTCATGGCCGGCACGGCCGAGAGCAGGCCCGCGGCCGAGGCCATGGCCCCGGCCGCCGATCCGGCCGTCTGGGCGATGTTGGTCTCGAGCGGTGTGAAGGCCTTCTTGGGCTTGAGGGTGGCGAAGACGGAGTAGCCCAGAATGGCGGCGATCAGCGATCCCCCCATCGACCAGCCGGTCTGCAAGCCGAAGTAGATGTTCATGGCGGCCACCACTGCCCCCAGAAAGCAGCCCACGAAGACGGCTCGGAAGGTGAGCTGGCGCTCGCTCGGGGCGGGGCGATAGAGCGGGCCGTCACCCGGGTCGGCGGTGAAGGTGCCCATCTCCGGGGCAGATTGCGCGACGGTCTCGGCATGCTCAGAGCGCGCTTGCACGAGCAGATTCTCGGGGGGTGACGACATGAGGAGTCCTCCGGGAGCAGGATGTGAACTACCATCGTTCAGCCGAAGGCCATGAGAGATGAACGAAATGTTACCACTCTGTCAGTTGAGAGACTCGGTCTGAAAGCTCTGAGCTCCTGGCGATGGTGCCGGGATCCTGCCGCTGGAAGCCCCTCAAACGGCAAAAAACGGCGGCAGCCTGTCCACAGATCTATTTGAGCGCGCGCACGTCGGCTTTGGCACCCACCGCTTCCAGCTTCTTCTCGAGAGCTTGAGCCTGGCTCAGCTCAAGGTCGCGTTTCACCACCTGGGGGCAGCTCTCCACCAGGTCTTTGGCCGCTTTAAGGCCCAGCCCGGTGGCATCGCGCACGACTTTGATGACCTGAAGCTTCTGGGGCCCACATTCGGTCAATACCACCTCGAAGTGTCCACCCTGGGCCCGCGCGAGCGAAGTCAAAAGCATCATCACAAGCAGCAAACAGATCTTTTTCATGCCGGCTGCTTCGAGAGACCCGAGGCTCTCCCCTGGGACAGGAGCCCTTGTTCTGTCCAGCGGCGGGGCTTCTATGCACTGTCCCGAGAAAGAGGTTGCTCGTCGAAGGGGTCGGCATGATGGACGTCATGCTCGTCGGCGCGGGCATCATGAGCGCCACCCTCGGGATCCTGCTCAAGGAGCTCGAGCCCGGCTTGAGCATCGAGATGCACGAGGCCCTGGCCGGCGAGGGCCTGGAGAGCTCCAACGTCTGGAACAACGCCGGCACAGGCCACGCAGCCCTGTGCGAGCTGAACTACACGCCCGCCGACCCGGACGGCAGCGTGGACATCAAGAAGGCGCTGCGGATCAACACCGAGTTTGACCTCTCTCGCCAGATCTGGGCTTACCTGGTGCGCCAGGGCGACGTGCTGCTGCCCGGGGACTTCATCCACCCGGTGCCCCACGTGAGCTTCGTGTGGGGAGAGGAGAACGTTTCCTACCTGAGGCGGAGATACGAGGCGATGTCCGCCCACCACTGCTTTGCCGGAATGGAATTCTCCGCGGACCCGGGTCGCTTGAGAGAATGGATCCCGCTGGTGATGGAGGGACGGGATGCCGCTCAGAGCGTGGCCGCCAACCGCCACCTGGCGGGCACGGACGTGGACTTCGGCGCCTTGACGCGGGGGCTGGTCACCTACCTGCAGGCGCAGGAGTGCTTTACGGCGCATTTTGGCAGCCGGGTCGAGGACCTGCGTCATCGGGGAGACCACTGGTCCCTAAAGGTGCAAGACAAGAGCAGCGGAGAGCATCGCATCGTGCGGGCCCGCTTCGTGTTCCTCGGGGCGGGCGGCGGCACCCTGCCGCTTTTGCAGAAGTCGGACATTCCCGAGGCGGACGGTTACGCGGGCTTCCCGGTAAGCGGGATCTGGCTGAGGAGCGACCGGGTGGACCTGGCTTCTCGCCATGATGCGAAGGTTTACGGCAAGGCCTCGGTGGGGGCGCCGCCCATGTCGGTGCCGCACCTGGATCGGCGCCACGTCGACGGCAAGCTGGCGCTGCTCTTCGGTCCCTACGCGGGCTTCTCGACCAAGTTCCTCAAGCACGGGTCCTACCTCGATCTGTTTGGCTCGATCGACCCGCACAATCTCCTGCCGTTGCTGGCCGTGGGCCGCGACAACATGGCCCTGACGCGCTATCTGATCGGGCAGGTCCTGGAGAGCGACGAGGACCGGTTCGAATTGCTGCGCAAATTCTATCCCCGGGCACAGGAGTCCGACTGGCGCGAGCAGGTGGCCGGACAGCGCGTGCAGATCATCAAACGCGACCAGGAGCACGGCGGCGTGCTGCAGTTCGGGACCGAGCTCGTCACCTCTTCAGACGGCTCCCTGGCCGCGCTGCTGGGCGCGTCGCCCGGGGCATCCACCGCTGTGAAGACCATGCTGGACGTGGTGGAGAAGTGCTTTGCGACGCGTCTGCCTTCCTGGCGCGCCAGGCTCGGCGCCATGATCCCGTCCTATGGGCACTCGCTGATCGATGACCCCGATCTGTGCCGGCGGGTGCGGGCGGAGACGGCTGAGGTCCTCAATCTCCCTGTCGGATCCCCGACGAGTCCTGGCTGATCGGCAATTGGCTGGCCTGAGCGAGCTGCTGCCCGCCTTCAACCGCCTGCTGGCAGCTTTGAATGCCGGCCGCAGCGAGGAGGAAGCCTGGAAGGCGGCCCTGAGCCAGGTCCTGGCTCCCGGGGCGGATGGCCTGCCCGGCAACAGCGTGGATGTGCGGGCCGGACAGGTGACTGTGGGCGGGGTACGCCTGCGATCCCGCAGCTAATTAGACAACCTTCAGCACGTGAGGCTTCAACCCATCCGAAGTCCGGCCGCAGGAGTACGCCCACAGGCCCGCCTGGAGGGCACGCCTGAACGGGAAGGCACGCACGTCGTCCGCATGTCCGTCAAGGAATGCGTAGTGTCAATTGACCAGTTTTACACTACACGACTTCCGATGCTTCTCAGGCCGCAGAGGGACCCACCACTGTGGTGATTGAACGGCACGACCGGCGAGTGCGAGGATCTTGCCTCGCCGGTAAGGCGGCGAGAGCAGGTCGCGCGCAGGAAAAACCGTGCCCAGGGCTTTTCCGGCCGCGCTCCTGGCAGCACGACGGGAAGCGGGACCTCCTTGGCCAGCGTGGAAGGGGCCGTCATGGAGCGATTGCTGCGGGCCCACCGGGCCGCCCTGGCGGCGGTGGAACCCGGTCTTTTGGTGCGCCGGGAGCCGCTCGAGCAGGCTCCCCCCTGGTTGCTGGCTCTGGGCAAGGCGGCCTGGCCCATGGCCGAAGCCGCCCTCGAGCAGCGCAGCTTTCAGGGCGCCCTGGTCGTCTGCCCCCCCCGCGCGGGCTCGCTGGCGGGCGCGCGCGTTCTGCACGGCAGCCACCCGGTCCCCGACCAGAGCAGCCTGGCGGCCGGGGAGGCCATCCTCGAGTTCGCTCGCCAGGCTCGAGGGGGCATGCTGGTGCTGCTCTCGGGAGGTGGCTCGGCCCTGGCCGAAGCGCTGGTGGAAGGGCTGACCCTGGACGACCTGCAGGCCACCACCCGGGCCCTGCTGGCCGGAGGGGTGCCTGTCCAGGCCATCAACGCCGTTCGCCGCCACCTCTCGCGGCTCAAAGGGGGACGGCTGGCCGCGCTGGTCCCCGGCCCGGTGCAGACCCTGGCCCTCTCGGACGTGCTGGGCAGCCCGCCGGAGGCCATCGCCAGCGGCCCCACCGCACCCGATCCCAGCACCTGTGAGGAGGCCCTGGAGGCCTGCCGGGGCCTGAATGTGCCCGAGCATGTTCTGAAAGTGCTGGCCAGCCACGAGACCCCCAAACAGCCAGGCGAGACGAGCTACCGCGTACTGGCCGACAACCGCGTCATGGCCGAGGCCGCCTGCCGCGAGCTGGGTCCCGAGGCCCGGCTGCTGACCTGCTGGCTGGAGGGTGAGGCCCGCGAGCTGGGACGCTTTCTGGCCTGCCTGGCCCGGGAGGGGGGCAAGCATACCTTCGTGCTCAGCGGCGAGCCGACCGTGACCGTGCGAGGCCCCGGCAAAGGGGGACGCTGCCAGGAGCTGGCCCTCAGCTTCTCCCTGGCTGCGGAGGGAGTGAACGCCACTTTGTTGGCGGCCAGCTCGGATGGCATCGACGGGCCTACCGACGCGGCCGGCGCCGTCGTGGACGGCACCACCGCCGCCCGAGCCCGAGCGCTGGGACTCAACCCGCGGGCCAGTCTGGAGGCCAACGACGCCTACCCCCTGCTGCAGGCCACCTCCAGCCTGCTGGTCACGGGTCCGAGCGGGACCAATACGAACGACCTGTTCTTGCTGCAGGTGGAGTAGGTATCGATGCAGCACTCCGAACCAGATCGAGTCCAGCTCCGAAACATCCTGCGGGGGTGGGTCCCTCTCGACCAGGACGAAGAGGATGACTTGCTCGAAGAGATGGCGCAGCGATGTCTACCTCAGCCCTGATCCCCGCCTACCAGCCCACCGAGCTTCTGGTCGAAGTGGTCGATTCCGTGCTCGCAGCCGGCTTTGCCCGGGTGGTAGTGATCAACGATGGTAGCAAGCCCGAATGCGCACGCATCTTCGAGGCCGTCCGAGCCAGGCCGAAGGTCACCTTGCTCGAGCACGAGCGCAATCGCGGCAAGGGCGCGGCCCTGCGAACCGGCCTGGAGCATCTTCACCGCACCGCACCGCCGGGCGAGGTGGGCACGGTGACCCTGGACGCCGATGGCCAGCACCGCGCCGGCGACGCCTGGCGGGTGGCCCAGGAGCTCGAGCGTCATCCCGACGCGCTGGTGCTGGGGGTGCGCAGCTTCACTCGCAAGGGCGTTCCCTGGCCCCGACGCATCGGCAACATCTTCACCCGGGTGGTTTTCGCGGTGCTGGTAGGGCGGATCATCCGCGATACCCAGACCGGCCTTCGCGGCCATCCGATGGGCTGGATCCCCGAGCTTCTCAGCATCGACTACGACGGCTACGAGTACGAGCTGGAGGTGCTGCTCTACTGCCGCAAGCGCCCCTTGCGCCAGGTGACCATCGAGACCGTCTACATCGGTGAGAACGAGAGCTCGCACTTTGATCTGGTGCGCGACTCGACCCGCATCTACGCAACCCTGCTCAAGAGCCGCCTGCGGGCCCTGAGAGACTGGTTTAGAAAGAGAGCTCCGCAGCCACCTCGGCGGCCGGGCGCAGCTGACCGCTGAGCGGGTCGAACACAGGCGGGGCCTGGGGGCGCAGCCTGTCGCGCTGGCCCCGAATCTGCTGGGCCAGTACCGCCAGCGGCACAGCCCGGTCGGCCTCCCACTGGCTCAGACGGCGGGTCAGCTCGCGCCCCGAGAAGGTCAGCTCCTGTCCGCTCTGACGGCGCGCGAGCACCTCGTTGGAGAATTCCTTGATGAAGTTGCCGTAGAAGGCTACCAGGGTGTAGGCTGCCTCCTCGGCCGCCTTCTCCAGCTTGACGGCATCAGCGGTGGGACTGAGGTTGGTCTGCGCGCCCGACTCGGCTCCCATGCCTTTCTGCACCGCTTCCTGAGCCAGCAGCTGAGCAGCCGGCGAGGAGAGCTGCTGGGCGCGGGAGAGATCCCCCCCCGGACCGGCCGACAGGTGGCCCTTGCCGAAGAAATACTCAGCCGCCCGCCCGCCATAGTCGGAGGCCATCTCGGCGAAGTAGTACTCGAATGTCTTGGCGGCATTCCCCCCGAACATCAGGTTGACGAAGGCCTGGGCCCCCTTGCGGGGGTGGAAGGAAACCAGGTCGATAGCCTGAGGAAGCTCGTCGCTGTTCTTCGACTCGCGCGCCAGGCGCTGGAAGAAATGGCGCACGACCACGTGGCCCATCTCGTGGGCCACCGACAGTTTGAAGAAACGCTCGTCCACGGCCAGGGGCTCGGGCGGGCCGGCAGCGTGGGTCAGCCAGATCGGCCCCGCTGGCAAAGAGCGTGGGTGCCCCGGGCCTCGATCTCGCCCGCGATGGCTTTCATCAGGCTGGTCAGACCGCTGCCGGAAAAGCCGTTGAGGACATGACCCTTGAAGGGCGAGGTGCCCATCCACGATCGCCATGGCCTGCTTGTGCACCTCGCCCACCGAGGCCAGGTCGCTCAGTCGCCAGCCCTCCGCCTGCACCGGGGAAAAGCGCGGCCCAGCTGCCGGCGCGGCAGGCTCGAGTCCAGGCGCAAAGCCATCCGCGGGGCTCGGCGCGGCGGTCGGCCGCAGGTGCAGCGTGGCCCCCTGGTGATGAAGCAGGAACGGACGGATGTCACGCCTTCAGTTTGCCCGAAGGCGCTGAAAAATCACTGTTTGCCGCCGCGGAAATCTTCCACGCTGGGCAGAAAGTAACCCGTCTGGAGCTTGTTCCAGCCCAGGATGGAGCCCACCAGGCCCACACCGGCACCCACGGCCGCCCCCGGCCATCCGCCCATGGCGGCTCCCGCCGCGCCGAGCCCCACGGTCGCGGCCGCAATGGGCCAGTGGCCGACCTTATTGGTCCAATAGTTACTCTTGTCGTCGTGCACCGTCTGGATGCCGGGAATGGAGAGAAAGGCATCCGGGGCCACCGCCTGACGACCCAGCAGCTCTCTGGAGGGCGTTTCGATAGGGTTGGGCATGCTCTTGAGAGCCTTGAAGACCAGCTCGGAGCAGTAGAACTCCTTGTCGTCGTCGGAGTTAAAAACGCTGTCGTAAGGCTTGCCCAGCTGCGAGCGGCAGTAGGCGGTGGCGGCCGCCACGTCCTCGGGAGTCTTGTAGTCGGGGCGCACGATGGCCACCTTCATCCGGCCCTCGAAGAAGCCGTCCAGCTCTGTCTCGATAACTCCCTTGCCGACCGCTTCCAGAATTTTGCCATCGCCGGCGTAGTAGGCGGCGTGGATGTAGTTGGAGCGCACCGTCCAGAACTCCATGCGAGCCCAGCCGGGGTAGGCGCAGTCGCAGGTCATGATCACGTCGCCCGGTTGGAGCTTGCCCTTGAGCTCGTCGGCCTTTTCTTTGGTGACTTCGGGCACGGTGGTGGGAATGCGCCGGTTCATGAAGGTGAGCACTGCGCCCGCTGCCGCCCGAGTGGGGCTGAACTTCTCTCTGGGCTCGGCCGGAGCTTCGGGCGGCGCGGTCTCGGTGGCCTGGGTGGGACGAGCAAATGAGGCAGTGTTGACCTGTTGCAAGATCATGACAAAAGACCCTCCTGAATCAGTTTTCTTGGAGTGCTACTCTCTTGGCTCGACTGGCAAGATGTAATAGTTCATCCCGTCTTTTCCCGGGGTGGTGTCCACCACCAGCAGGCCCACCTGATCCCCCAGAAAAGCCTGCTTGTTGCGCGCCACCTCATGCAGGTTGAGGGTGAACACACCCCGCCCGCAATCTTGAAAACCCGAGGGCAGCGCGGCCCCGGAAAGCTTCTTGCTGCTCTGGGCGAGGAGAGCCTCCAGAGCGTCTACCGCCCTCGAGTCCTCGGCGTCCAGAGCGACGACCATGCGGTCTTCCAACTCGCGCAGTTGCTCGGGCGAGTCGGCTCGACGAATGCGAGCATCGGCCTCCTCGCAGGCTGCCGCCAGCTTGCCCGCCACCTGCACCACGCTCTGCTCGATGGGTCCAGCGGGGGCCGGATGGGTACCCTGGTCGGGATGCCGGTCAGGCACGAACAATGCTTTGAAGAGCTGGGGCTCGGGCACCTCGGCGTGGCAGGCATCGGTGCGAGTGAGCACTTCCTCGAGGTCGGGCGGGTTGAAACCCGCCTGGCGCACCCGCTCCATCGAATCCTCCAGCCGGCCCAGCGCGCTCTCGCGGGTCAGTTGCCCCAAGCGCGCATCGTAGACGGGAATGCCCAGCGAGAAGGCGGTGCGGGCCTCGTGAACGCAGCCTTCAGAGAGCTCCCAGCCATCCTGCATGACCACGCCCGAAGCGATCTTGACCACGTCCAGCCAGTGATTGAGATATTCGGCCTGCTGCCAGCGATTCACGGCCAGGCGGCTGGGATCCACCACCAGCGTGTCCTCGCGACGCAGCGATTGGGCCAGCTCGTCGGCGGCGGCGCAATTCTTCTCGATCACCTGGCAGACGAACTCGGCGTTGTCAGCCGGGTCGAGCTCGCGCACCGACTTCTTGCCCTTGCCCTCCAGGAACTGATACAGGCGGAAGCCGCCCGTAACCGGAGTGCTGACGTAGAGAATCTTGCGACCCTGCGCCTCCTCTTGCAGGCGCTCCACGAAGTCGGGGCTGAAATCGTTGCGTTCGAAAGGTCCCAGCGCCGAGGCCAGGTGGGACAGCCGATGCATCAGGCTCTTCTGGGGATCGAAAGTGTGCCGGGCCTGCATGCGGGCCAGCAATTCCTCGCCGTCGCGCTCCCTGTTCTCAGGCGCGGCCCGGCGCGTGGAGCCGAGCACGCTCATGCGCCGTGCAGCAGTATTGTAGAGGAGGGCCTGCTCGTTGACCAGCACTCAGTAGCCTCCGCCCTGGACCACGGCACCCTGCACGATGGCCACGCTCGAGCTGGCCCCAATGCGGGTGGCACCGGCCTGGATCATCAGGTTGGCGGTCTGGTTGTCGCGCACCCCGCCCGAGGCCTTGACGCCCAGCTCGGGGCCCACGGTCCGGCGCATGAGGGCGATGTCCTCCACGGTGGCTCCGCCCCCGGCAAAGCCGGTGGAAGTCTTGACGAAGTCGGCCCCGGCCGCCACGCTCAGCTGGCAGGCGCGCACCTTCTCCTCGTCGGTCAACAAGCTGGTCTCCAGGATGACCTTGACGGTGTGGCCCCCGGCCGCCTCGACCACGGCCTCGATGTCGCGCTGCACGGCAGCGTCATCACGGTCTTTGAGCTTGCCCACATTGATCACCATGTCGATCTCGTCGGCGCCGTCTTTGAGCGCCTGGCGGGTCTCGGCGGCTTTGCCCTCAGGCGAGGTGGCCCCGTGGGGGAAGCCCACCACGGTGCAGACCATCACTCCGCTTCCCTGCAACTCTCGGGCCGCCAGGGCCACCCGTCCGGGCTGCACGCACACCGAGGCGAACTTGTGCTGGCGTGCTTCGGCGCAAAGGGTCTTGATCTGAGACGCCGTGGCGTCGGGTTTGAGCAGGGTGTGGTCGATCATCGAGGCCAGCACCGCTCCCGGCAGGCCGGCCGCCGGGGCGCCAGCATGCAAGGCCGTCACCAGGCCGACTTCAGCGACGAAAGGAGCGGTCGACATTTCCTGGCCACCAGTCAACCCCACCGGAGCGCCGACCTGAATCTGCAAGCTCTCCGTCGGGTCGGTTGCCCCGGAGGGGGAAGCGGCGCTTTGCGGGCGATAGCGCGAAGCTGCGGCGGGCTGGTTGAAGGCCTGAATGATCATGGACGGACAAACCCCTCTGGTGGTTTATCCAAGTCTACCCCGGTGCGCTGAACAGATCCTCAAAAGCCCGCGACTTGCGCCGTACCGGCAGTGCTTCGCGCTGACAGAAGAACTCCTGGGCGCTGAATCGCTCTCCGTGGGCCCACAGGCGGCGGTAGGTGCCGTCGCTGGCCAGCTCCCAGGAATTGGCGTTGTCGCGCAGGTTGGCCAGCAGCACCTCCTGCAGCTTCATGCCCAGCTCGCCGTTGACGGGCACCAGCGCCTCCACCCGGCACAGCAGGTTGCGGTGCATCCAGTCGGCAGAGGAGATGTAGACGCTGGCTCTGGGTGAGGGCAGCTCATGGCCATCCGAGAAACAGAAGATGCGCGAGTGCTCCAGAAAGCGCCCCACGATCGACTTCACCCGGATGGTGCTCGAGAGCCCTTCCAGCTGGGGGCGCAGGGCGCACTGCCCGCGCACCACCAGCTCGATAGGCACCCCGGCCCGCGAGGCCTGATAGAGGGCGTCGATCACGTCCGGCTCGAGCAGGGCGTTCATCTTGGCCCAGATGCCGCAGGGCTTCCCCAGGTGAGCAAGCTGGGCCTCGTATGCGATCTTCTCCAGCAGAGTGGCCTTCAAGTTGATGGGTGAGACGGCCAGCTTCTCGAATTTCTCGGGCACGGCGTAGCCGGTGACGTAGTTGAACAGGCGGGCGGCATCGCGGCACAGGGCCGGTTCGCAGCTGAAGAGAGACAGGTCGGAGTAGGCCCGGGCCGTGTCGGGATGGTAGTTCCCCGTGCCGTAGTGCACGTAAGTGCGCATCTGGCTGCCTTCGCGCCGGGTGATCAGGCTGACCTTGGCATGCGTCTTGAGGTTGGCAAAACCGTAGACGACCTGGGCCCCGGCCCGTTCGAGCCGCTCGGCCAGGCGGATGTTGGCCTCCTCGTCGAAGCGAGCCTTCAGCTCGACCACCGCCACCACCGCCTTGCCCGCCTCGGCCGCTTCCACCAGAGCCCGCACGATGGGCGAGTCCTTGCTGGTCCGGTAGAGCGTCTGCTTGATGGCCACCACGTCCGGGTCGCTGGCCGCGTGCTGCACGAACTGCACGACCATGGAGAAGGTCTCGTAAGGATGGTGCACCAGCAACTCGTGCTCGCGGATGGCCGAGAAATAGTCTCCGGCCCACTCGTCCAGGGCGTCCGGCAGGCGCCCCTCGAAAGGGGGGTAGCAGTTGGGAGGACCGTCATCTCTGATCAGCTCGGCCACCGAGCCCAGGTTGAGCATGCCGTCGGAGTAAAAAATCTGGTCCCGCGAGGTCTCGAGCTCTTGGCACAGATAGTCGCGCACGTCGTCGGGGGTGGAGGGAGCCAGCGACAGCCGGATCACGCTGCCCCTTTTGCGCCCTTTGAGGGCTTCCCGAAAAGCTTGCAGCAGATCGCCATCCTCGGTAGCCTCGATCTCCATCTCCTGGTCGCGCAGCACGTGGAACAGGGTAGCGCTCTCCAACTCGAAATTCGGCAACACCTGCTTGATGCAGAGCGGAATCACGTGCTCGAGCCGGATGTAGCGTTCCGATTCCTTAAGCCGCACGAAGCGCCGCAGTTTGGGAGGCAACACCATCATCTGCCAGTGCGAGCCCCGGTCGTCGCTCAGCCTCAAGGCGAGACAGAGGCCGTCGTTAGGGATGAGGGGGAAAGGGTGAGCCGGATCCACTGCCACGGGGGTGAGTGCGGGCAGGATCTGGCTGACAAAATAGCCCTCCAACCAGCTCTTCTCCGGCCGGGTCAGCTCCCTGGCGGTGAGAATCCGGATGCCCTGGGCTGCCAGAGCTACCTTCAGCTCTTGCCAGGCCTCCTGTTGGCGGTTGAAGAGGGCCCGGGCTTCCTGGCGCAGGAGCTTGAGGTGCCGGGGCAGCCGCAATCCATCGGGAGAGAGCGAGCGAGAGCCCGAGTCGTAGCGGGTCACCAGCTCAGCGAAGCGAACCATGAAAAACTCATCCAGGTTTCCGTCCGAGATGGAGAGAAAGCGAAGCCGCTCGAAGAGCGGGACTTCGCTGTCACGGGCCAGGGCCAGCACCCGCTCGTTAAAGGCCAGCCAGGAAAGCTCGCGATTGAGAAAGCGATCAGGTTTTTGAAGGATGTCGACTGCCATGGTGATGAGGTGCCTGGAGGGCAAGATAACCGGTTTTCGGGCCGGGGGCAAGCGTCTGATGATGGAAAACGAGACTTTTCGAGTTGGAAGTCGTCTGCGCCAGGCTCTGGCCTGGGAGGGGGTGGTAGGCTGTCGGGCCCGCCTGTGGGTGCGCGGAGACCGCCTGGTGGCTCTCTTTCCGCTGGATCCGCCCACCGGCCCCGAGGGCGTTCTGGTGTGCATGGTCAAGGCTTGCCGTCGGCGGGGCGCGGCCGAGACGGCTGCTCGACTCGAGCAGGGCGGGCTCGAGGTGCGCCGGGTCAAGTGCCTGGACGAATGTGGGCGCGGACCGAACGTGTGCCTGCTGCCGGGGAAGGTGGTGGTGAACCGGGTGAAGGACGCGCCTGGACGAAAGAGCCAGGCGCAGAAGTCGGGCCCGTAACGGACCGCCAGATTCCTGGCCTTCCGGGTCGAAGGATGTCCGCTGAAGGCTGGCGTGAGTCAGACCAGCCCCGCAGCTGCCGATAGAGATTGACCTCCCGCCGGAACCTGGCACATGAATTCCTGGCTCGAGCCGCCTTGCCCTGGGCCCCATGATCGGGATCCTCTGACCGGTCAGAATGCAACACTCCAGCAACAACTTTTCACAAAACTTTCACCGCGGTTCATATCGCGATCCGAACGTTTCCCTCCGCCACCGGGTATGCTGGAGCAAGCATCGCGTTGTGCTGGAGGTTGAATGAGCTCTTCCGGAGTCGGCACCCTGACCGCGGCCCCACCCCCCCCGATCACTCCCCCGAAACCGCCAGACAGGGGCGGCCAGGCGCCCGCCGGCAGAGGCGATGGCGTGGCCTTGCAAGAGCGTCCCGCCGGCCCGCCCCGACCGGGTCAGGTGCACAACCTGATGCAGACCCACGCCGAGCGCGATCAGCTGATCAACGGCATGTTGATGAGCGACGGCTCGGGCAAGCCGAGCCAGACCGAAGCAGCCTCGCTGCGCAGCTCGCTGGGGGCGGTTGATACCGGCGTGCTGCGCTTTGCCAGCGACCCGGGGCTCAAGATCGGCGTGCTCAACCCGGGTGACGAGATGTTCCAGGCGGGCGTTCTGCGCCGCCAGGACCCGAAGGCCATCCAGGCCCGCGGCCCCGAGTTGCAGGCCTTCGCCCAGAAGCTCGACGCTCAGCTCGACCAGAAGTACGGCAACCGGCTCGATTCGGTGAAGAAGGAGCTGGCCGCTCTGCCCGAAGCCCCCATGGCGGGCTTTGGGATGTCTTCGCCCGACCCGCACGCCGAGAAGCGAGGAAATCTCTTCCAGCAGCTCCAGACCCTGGAAGGGCAGCGAGGCAAAGAGCTGGGGGACGCCGTGGAGAAGTCCGGGCTGCCGGTCAAGCCCTTTGTCATCCCCACCGACTCCAAGCAGATGCTGGGCAGCCCGGCTGCCCAGCAAATGGCCCTGGTGCAGGCCATGATGCCGATGTCAACCGCGGGAATGGCAGCCATTCACGGCGCCAAGACCCCCGAGCAGGTCAAGGAGTTCCACGGGTTGCTCGAGAGCATCAATGGCCCCCGCCTGCAGGCGGCCCGCGAGGACGCGCTGGGGGGCATGCGCCAGGCGGCCGAGCGGGCCAAGACGCCCGAGGAGAAGGCTCATTTCGAGAACCTGCTCAAACTGTCCCGGGAGAAACCCGAGGCGATTCCTCTCGACTATCGCAAGCACAACCTGCTCGTGCCCGACATGCACTACGTGGCCGACGACAAGGGCAAGACCACCACCGTCGACCTGCACGACAAGATGACCCTGATGGACTGGTCCGGCTCCGGAACCCGGACGCAGAAAGCCTTCGACGAGGACAACCTGGACGGCTCGGTCATCGAGGGGCAGTACTTCAGCCGGGGGGGCATGAACAAGATGGTGGTGCGCGACACGGCCCTGGGCAAAGGAGCCCCGGTGCACGAGCTGGGCCACGCCATCGACTTCCAGATGGAGCAGAAGGACCCCCAGTTCTACCAGGGCTGGAAGGCTCGCCTGGAGGCGGCCCACGCCAGAACGGAAGGGCTGGAGGGGAAGACCGTCAGCGAGTATGCCAAGACCAACCCCCGCGAGTACGCGGCCGAAGGCTTCGCGCACTACTACGAGGATCCCAAGGGCCTGAAGGCGGCCGACCCGGCCCTGTTCGCTCTCACCGAGGAGCTGATCGCCCGCGCCAGCGCGCTGGGAGGGCGACGCTGATGCCTCACGTCATCTTGCACCAGCTGCTGGAAACGGAAGACTCGCTCGAGCTGGGCGAGGCCATCGGGGAGGTCTACGTGGGCCAGGACGGGCTGGAGGTGGCGGTCGAAGATGACAGCCTGCGCGACCGCCTGGAGAGCCTGCTGGCCGAGCCGCTGACCACCAACGCAGCCGCCCCGGGCACGCTGGGCACCATGCGAGTGGTGCTCGCGCCTCAGGACGCGGGCTACCTGCCGGCGCTGGAGGAGCGGCTGCGCAAGCCCGATTTCCGGCTGGCCGTGGAAGTGCTCTCGGAAGAGTAAAGAGCTAGCCGGGGCCGCGCTCGAGCAGGCGGGGGTCGAGCAGCCAGCGCAGGGTGGCCGGTCGGCCCGGCTGGAGGTCGAGCCGGATCACGCCGCCCTTCTTCAGCTCCAGGGCCGGGTGCCCCCCCAACATGCGCCCGGCCAGCTGGCTGAAGGTGGGCTCGTGGCCCACCACGGCCAGAACCTGGTCCTCGCGGCGCAAGAGCATGGAGGTGATGGTCTCCAGGCTGCCGTCGTAGAGCAGGCGATCCTGCTTGAGCTTTCCTTCGAACTGAATCTCCCGATACAAGATCTCGGCCATCTCCAGGGCGCGCGCGGCCGGGCTGCTCAAAAGCCGCCCTCCCGTCAGCCAGGGCCCTAGCCAGCCAGCCAGCAGCAAGCTGCGCTCGCGGCCCGCGCGAGTCAGGCTGCGGTCGAAGTCGGGCGAGCCGTCCTCGGCCTGAGCGTGGCGGATGAGATAGAGCTTCATGAGGCCAGAAACACCATCTGCACGGGCGTTCCCAGGGCCTCATGCAAGACCGACAGGCAGGGCTGAACAGCCCAGCGCTCGAGCAACAGATCACCCGGCCCCTCCAGCTTGAGCACCAGTGCCCCCTTCGACTTGCGGGCCTTGACTGAGCGGATCTGGCCCCGATGCTCGGCGTCGAGGGCCTCGGCCAGCCGCAGCAGAGCCGAGAGCTTCTGCACCAGCGGCTTCTCGCGCGGGGAGAGATCGCGGAAGGGCAGGTGACTGCTGGAGGGAGCCGCTTTGCGATGATAGCGGGCCACGCAGGCGATGAGGTTGCGCTGGGCCGGGGTGAGCCCGAGCAGACGGCTGTTGCGGATCAGGTAGTGGCTGTGCTTGTGGTGGCCAGAGGGATTGACGAACTTGCCCACATCGTGAAGCAGCGCCGCCACCTGGAGATAGAAGCGAGCCTTGTCATCCAACCCGTGCAGCCTGCGGGTCTCATCGAACAGGCCCAGAGCCAGCTCCATCACCTTCTCGGCATGCACCTCATCGAACGTGCAGTGCCGACCCAGCTGGTAGGCGCTGCGCAGAGCTTGCTCCTCTCGTCGGCGCGGATTGGGCGTGAGCAGATCCTCGAGCAGACCGTCCTTGAGACCGACCCGAGGAATGACCAGCTCGCTGGCCCCCAGCAGCTCCATCAAGGTCTCCAGCAGCACGCCGGCGGGAATGATCACGTCGGCCCGGTCGGGTCGCAGACCCAGCTCCTCGATGCGCTGCTCGTAGGTCAGCTTCTGAAGCTGACCGAGCATCTCGGAGAGCTCGCTGCGCGCGATCAGGTGCCCACCTTCGCGCCCGAGCAGTCGGCGACGCAGGTCTCCATAAGCCTCCACGTTCCCCCCGGTGCCGATGCACAGCTCCACCGGGTCTTCGGGAAGGGCGCTCTTTTGAGCCAGCACCAGCTCGCGCAGGCGGCGCACGAAGTTGCCGTCGCCCAGCTTGAGCCGACCCAGGGCGCGCACCGTGCCCAGCTTGAACGAGTTCAGGCTGACGACCTCGGCTCCCCGGGCCACGGCCACCTCGGTGCTGCCTCCCCCGATGTCGATCAGGGCCGTCCTGCGCTCGCCCAGCTCCATCGCGCTGGCGACGGCCATGAAGATCAGCCGGGCCTCCTCCTCGCCGTCGATGGCCTCGACCTCGATGCCGGTCTTCTGGGCCAGTACTTCCAGGATATCGGCTCGATTGCGCGCCTCGCGCAGGGCGCTGGTACCCACCGCCCGGTAGCGCTGCACCCCCAACCGCTGCATGGTCTGCTTGAAGCCAGCCAGGGCCTTGATCAGCCGGTCAAAGGCCTCGGGCCCGAGCGTGCCGTGAGTGAAGACGTCCGCCCCCAGACGCACCGGCTCGCGCTCGGTCCTGAGGACGGTGCGCGTGCCATCCTGGATGGCCGCCACGATGAGGCGCACGGCGTTCGAGCCGATGTCGATGGCGGCGACCGGAGGGGGCATGACGGGGGGACTTTCAGGCCCCCGCCACAGGCTCCTGCAGGGCGCTGTAGAAGGCCTCCCGGTGCAGTGGATCCTGGCCCATGAGCGGGCCGATTTCTGGACGCGCGAGGTCGTCGAGGCATGCATGGGTCTTTCGCTTTCGTTCGGCGCGTCCGTCGCACAGGGCTGGGCCAAGCTCTTCGTGATACTCAGAGTTGAACGAAGAATACCATCTAGTGCCATAGTTCTCGACTTGGCGAGTGGCCCAGCCGTCAGTAAACTCGTTGTAGCAATATCCGACGCCCAAACCAACATCACACTGTTTCTTGAAATATCTTAATTATTTCATCTCCTTCCTGCGATTCTTCCGGTCAGATCAAACGGACGCGTTGACCAGGCTTTACCGGTTCAAATTCCACGCGAAGAGTTCGGCGCGAGACACTGAAACCGGCTAGAAATCGTTCCTCCGCCGACAATAGAGAGCCCTTTAAGAATCGGACCGGGTGCGAGATATCCGCCTGCGCCACCGATGACGAGACCAACGAGCATTGTGGGGACCCCCTGGGATCTATTGACATTCCACTTGCAGGTGAGCTTCGGGGGGGTAAAGGTCTCGCCCTGTACAGGGGTTTTGGGGAAAGCCGTCACACCGATAGAGTTCCAGCTTGACTCGTCTGGACCCTGGCTCAGAGATACTCTACCTGGCCGCGCATCTCTTCGGCCGTAAAGACCTCCCAGATGAGCAGCAGGCTGCGGAGTCGCTGACCAAAGCTGCGGCCTTTCGGCGCAAAGGCGATACCCCAGTGAGCTTGCCCCTGGTTGTGGAGCTCCAAGAAATCCGGGTCCTCGGTCACCATGACGCGCCGGTCCTGAGCTGCCCGGGCCAGCAACTCTACGTCCGGCGTTTGGCGTAGACCCAACTCCTGGGCGGTCACGAAATCGATCCCACGCGAGCGAAGCCCATCGGTTACTGGTCTGGGGAAGTTCTCGTCAAGAAAATAGCGGACTGGGTCAGACACGCTCAGGCAGCCGAGAGGGGAAGAGCTTCTTGGTCTCCTCCAACAAGTGCGCCGCGTCGCGCCACTCTTGACGGATGTCTTCGAGATGATCGAAGTAGTAGGTCAGCGCGGCGTGCACCTCGGCCAGCGTCAACTGGTAGGCCTGAGCGACCTCGTCCGGCGTCAGGCCTTGCAGCTCAGATAGAGCAGCCACGTGGGAAACCCGGATGCGGTGGCCGTCGAGACGAGGTGCACCGCCACAAGTCCCCGGGGTCTCCACGATGTAGGGGTAATCCATGGCTTCATTGTAGCCTACAGGCATCGCATTGTCACCTCATTTCGATTAGGAAAGAGGGGCGCAGCGGCTTCTCAGCTCGCTCATGTGGGCCTCGTGAGAGCGGCGCGGGGTCCGGACCTAGACCCCCAGCTCGTTGCAGATGGTCTCGATGCCGGCGTAGGTGAGCCGGTGGCCGTTGCGGGAGACGAAAAGCGCCTCCCGCTCCAGCGCCAGGTGGGGTCGGGCAGGGCCAGATACCGGCTGAGCCGATGGGCCAGTTCGTCTCGAGCTCGAAGCGCCGGTAGCCCTCGGGGCCCGGCAGGTGCAGGGCGGCGGGCAGCTCGACGTGCGAAACGCACAGCCGGGCCGGGTGGCGCGTGCTCACCGGCAGGTAGTGATGGAGATTCAGGCCTTCGCCACAGGCTCCTGCAGGGCGCTGTAGAAGGCCTCCCGGTGCAGTGGATCCTGGCCCACGAGCGGGCCGACTTCGACGCCTTTGCCTCCATGGTGGTGGCCAGCAAGCTCTATCCTGGCGCGCGATTGGTGCTGATCGGGCCGCCCGAGCCCTCGCTCAGGCGCTTTCTGGCCCTCCACCGAGGGGTCTTCTCGGTCAGCTACGCCCACGAGCTCAAGGACCAGCGCCCCGAGCGCATCGTGCTGGTGGACACCCGCAACCCGGCTCGCCTCGGCCCCCTGCGAAACCTCGTCAGCGAGCCCCAGATCTCGCTTCACGTCTACGACCACCATCCCCCCACCCCGGAGGGGGTGCAGGGCGACCTGGACGTCACCGAGCCGATGGGGGCGGCCGTGACCGTGCTGCTCAAGAGGCTGCGCCAGAAGAACCTGGAGCTGACGGTGGAGGAGGCTACCCTGTGCCTGCTGGCCCTGCATGAAGAAACGGGCTCGTTCACCCACGCCGGCACCACCGCCGAAGATCTGGCCATGGGCGCCTGGCTGATGGAGCGGGGGGCGCGGCTGGCCATGGTCAACGTCTTCGTGGGCCAGACCCTGAACGTGCCCCAGCGCCAGCTCCTGAGCGAGCTGATGGAGAACGCCCACCTGCACAACCTGGAGGGAACCACGGTCGCTCTGGCCAGCGCCGAGCGCGAGGAGTTCGTGGGCGATCTGGCCCTCTTGACCACCCGCCTGCTGGAGATGCTGGGGGTGGAGGTGGTGCTGACCCTGGTGCGCATGGAGGACACCATCTATGTGGTCGGTCGGGCCAACAGCGAGACGGCCCAGCTCGGACATCTGCTGGGCGAGCTGGGAGGCGGCGGGCACGGGGCGGCCGCCTCGGCCTCGATCCCGGTCGAGCCTTTGAGCGAGCTGGAACAGCGGCTGCTCGAGCGCCTGTGTGAGGTGCTGCCTGGCAAGCCCACCGCCCGCGAGCTGATGACCAGCCCGGTGCACATGCTCGAGCTCGACCACCTGACCGTGGCCGAGGCGGCCCGGGGCCTGCGCGAGCTTGGCCACACGGCCGCGGGGCTGGCTCGCGAGGGCAAGCTGGTGGGCTGGATCGCCCGCAGCGACCTGGACAAAGCCATCGCTCACAACCTGGGCCACGCGCCGGTCACGACCTACATGTCCACCGAGATCGTCTCGGTCGAGCCCGAAGCGCGCCTGGACGAGATCCAGCGCCTGCTGGTGGAGCGCGACATCGGGCGGGTGCCGGTCATCGAGCGGGGCGAGCTGGTGGGCATCGTCAGCCGCACCGACGTGCTGCGCTGGCTGCACTCGGCCCAGGCCGCCCGAACCCAGGAGAGCGTCACCGTGACCATGCCCGCCTCGCTGGAGGGGCTGCTGCGCCACATCGGCGAGGTGGCCCAGCAGGAGGGCCACGAGGTCTTCCTGGTGGGCGGGGCGGTGCGCGACCTGTTGCTCGGTCGCGAATGCGAGCAGGACATCGACCTGGTGGTGGAAGGCCCGGCCCGCGAGCTGGCCGACAAGGTGGCCGAGCGGCTGGGGCCGGCCCGGGTGCTGCCCCACGAGCGCTTCCGCACCGCCTCGGTGGTCTGGCCGGACGGGCGGCGCATCGATCTGGCCACCGCCCGCACCGAGATCTAC
>QWHO01000514.1 GCA_021404945.1 bacterium CPR1 | reverse complement strand
AGGCCCCTGGTCAGCTGGTGCGGCGCGCTCGTCCCGTTACGCACCACGTGCGCCCGAATGTCCAGGTTCGGAGCCGCGCTTACCGCCTTCTCGAAGGCATCGACCCGGCTCACGGCGTGCGGCTCGAAGTGCTCTTCGGTGGCGTCGACATACGCGGCCACGCGCACCGGACGCGAGGGAGGCTGAGCGGGAATCTCCACGGATGATGATTCTGCGTATCCGACTCTGCCTCCCTTCTGGCCCACCCGTGCGGGGCTTCAGTCGGGCGGGGGGGATCGGCAGAACGTGCAACAGCAGACCCTCTCCCGCCGGAACAACCTTCACCTCGATCCTTACCCCTCTGTTCGATGTTTTCAAATGCGGGCTGCCTGCAAACCATCCGACGCATCAGCTCCTCTGCGCTCGGGCGCTGGAGGACCATCCGACGCATCAGCTCCTCTGCGCTCGGGCGCTGGAGGATCAAAATGCCAGCTTCTCGGCCACGGTCGAGGCGTCGACCATCTGGCGCGTAACCGGGTCGAACACCTTCGGCGCCGCCGGGCGCAACTCGTCGCGCAGCGACCGCATCTCGGACATCAGCACCGCCAGCGGAACCGCACGCTCAGACTCCCAGGCGCTCAGGCGGCGAGTCAGCTCTCGCCCGGTCAGATTCAGCTCTTGACCGCCCTGGCGGCGCTCAAGCATCTCGTTGGCGAAATCCTTGATGAAGTCGCCATAGAAGGCCACTACGCTGTAAGCGGCCTTCTCGGTTGCCTTCTTCAAGCGCGAAACGTCCTGCGCCACCTGCGCCGAATTGATCTCGATGCCCGACTCCGCCCCCATTCCCTTGCTCACGGCCTCGGTGGCCAGCGACTCGGCGTGGTTGAGGTCACCTCCCGGGCCGGCGGACAGATGGCCCTTGCCGAAGAAATACTCCGCTGCGCGGCCTCCATAGTCCGAAGCCATTTCGGCGAAGTAATACTCGAACGTCTTGGCGCTGTTCCCCCCAAACATCAAGTTCACGAAGGCCTGAGCGCCACCGCGCGGGTGGAACGAAACCAGGTCGACCGCCTGGGGCATCTCGTCGATGTTCGCGCTCGAGCGCGCCATCTGCTGGAACAAGTGGCGCGTGACCACGTGACCCATCTCATGGGCCACGGAGAGCTTGAAAAAACGGGCATCGGAGGGGAGCGGCTCGGGGGGGCCGGCGGCTTTCGTCAGGCGAGCCTCCATCAGGTCGGCGTCGGAAAGCTTCTTTCCACCCGCGTGGCTCTGGGCGATGTCGAGGATCTCGCTCAGGTCGGACGGGCTCCTGCCGCGCGTGGCCCGAGCCATGTCCGAAAGGCCCTCCTCGCTGACCTCGAGTTTCCGACGCCGCACCAGGACGTCGATGATCCCGCGCCGCTCCATCTCGTTGCGAGGATTCGGAACGGTCAGCAATCCCTTCAGGTGCGTCATCGCCTCCGCGTCCACCATGTCGGTGCGGCTGGTGGCCGCGATGACCCGCACATCGCCCCTCTCCAACTGCGAGACCAGCTGCAGCAGGGTCGGGTCGGCGTTATCAGGCTTTCGAATCGGCGCCGCCGCGTCCAACCCATCGATGAAGACCACCGCGTTCTGATTGCGCGCCTGGTCGAACAGCTCGTGCACGCGCCCGGCCAGGTCGGCTCCGCGGGCAAACAGCGTGGGCACGCCCCGGGCGTGAAGCTCTCCGGCCATTGCCTTCATCAGGGTGGACAGCCCGGCGCCACTGTTCCCGTTCAGAACGTTATTCTTGAAGGGCGCGGCCTCATCCACGATAGCCCGCGCCTGCTCGGCCACGTCCCCGACCAGGGCCATCTCCGACAGGCGCCAGCCGTCGGTTTCCACCGAGCTGAAACCCCCGGACTTCCAGGCCGGAATCGCCACCGGAGATAGCGACGCGGCACCGGGCGCGAACGACTCCGTCGGCCCCCCGTTCGCGGCCATGGGGCGCTGCAGGCCGGAAACCGGCCATGACCAGCTCGACACAGTACGAACTTGCACGACTGCAGGATACTGGCCGGGCCTGAAAAGACTCGAAAATCGAGTCCCTCGCGGAGCTGGAGGAAGTGCTCCAGGCTTCAGAGTCGGAGTTTGTCGTCAACTTCCAACCTCGAGCTGATGAAGTGCTTCCTGAAATCAGCTCAGGATAGGGCCGGCCAGTGACGATTGCGTGGGTCATCCCCCTGCCTGTGCAGGGCGAACTCCCGCCAGTCAGGCGCGTGGTGTCGAACGCCCCGCCGCAAATCCTTCAGCTGCGGATGTAGTCGCTCCACTTGCTCAGGGCCTTGCTCTGGGCCCTGGCCTGGTTGACGGCCACCTCTTGCTGGATTTCGAAGATCTTGGTCTTCAGCTCACACATGATTTTCCAGCGCTGAGCTTGCTGCTTCTTGGCCTCGGCCAGCGTCTGAATCCAGATGGTGAAGGCCTGCTGCTGGTCGCTCCGGTACATCTGAAGCAGCGCGGCGAAGTTGGCGCTTCCGCCCGACTGCATCGGGCCGAGCAACATCAGCATCGGGTCGAGTGGTTGAGCTCGTGGAGCGCTGCCGGCCCCTGGCAACCACCAGACCGGGGCGGCCGTGCGCACGGATTGGACGTCTCCCAGGCATCGGCAGTAGAAGGCCTGCGATGCCATGAGCTGGGCGGGGGAGGGCTCCTGGACGGAGAGGTGTTCCTCCAGCGCTTGCTGCAGTTCGGCCAGCCGGGGGCCCGGACAAGAAATCTGCGGGGACTCGAAACCGATCGACAGGTGGCTCATGACGTTTGCGCTCCTTCAATTCCTCTAACTCGATCTTGCCAGTTTGGCGAGCGGGAGTCCATGGGCTGATGTTAATTTTTTATTGAATTCTTTTTCGTAAAATGTTAACCTTCTTTTTTGACAGGGATTTAACCCTGGAGATATCGACATCATTTTGTGTTCAGACATGAGCCAGGCTGGTCGAGGGTGAGGTTGTCCCCCAGGTAGCCGCCCAATCTCCCAGCCCAGCTTGCCGGCGACCAGCGCGCTGCCCAGGGCTCCTGACGACCGCCGGGCTGTTCTTGCCGACGGCTCCTTCTCGGTAGCAGAGGAACGATCAGGGACTGCGAACCTCGAGCGACGAGGGCGCCAGCCGCCTGAAGTGGGAGGCGTTGAGAGTGAGCAGCTCGGTTGCCTTGCCGAGCAAGGCGGCTCGAACGATCAGGGCGTCATAAACGGTTCCGCCCGCGATGCCCTGTGCGCGGCATTCCTCCAAAACCGACCAGTAGTCGGCGGCAGTCAACTCGATGATATGCTTGTCCTGGAGATTGCCCTGCACCAGGCGGTGCGCGGCGGCCGGCGCTAAGCGATGAGGTGGCGGAAGCCGGGTCAGCACCGAATAGACCTCGGCCAGTGTATGGGCCGCAGCCAGGATGGGAGTCCTGGCTGCGATGCTGTCCACCCACGCCCGACGACACCTTGCGTGGTCCTGGTGCCAGGCGCACATCGCGGCGATCAGAGTGCTCGTGTCGAAGTGAGCTCGGCTCAAAGGGACCGACTGCGAACCGAGTCCAGGGTTCGATCGGCGACTTCGGCCCGCAGGGACCCCGGGTCGGCGGTGGGCCACGCGACCAGCAAGCCGTTCTCCTCATGGAAGTCGACCTCCAGCGGCGCAGGCTCCAGAACGATGGCGCCGCCGCGCAAGGATACCTCCAGCTTACTTCCGGCCTGCAGATGGGCTTCTTCCCGCAGAGTTTTGGGAATCAAGACGCGCCCGGCAGAATCCATGGTAATTTGCATGGCAAAAAAATACCACAGACCCCTCCACTCGTCAAACCGACCGGGGAGAAACGGCTCCCGAACTCTGCCCAAGACGATGGGGGTCCGAGCCCGGTTTCGACAGGACCGCAGCCTCTTCCGCAGCACCGCCCGGCTGGTGTCGACTGCTCACGTGGTGGCTCTCAGGTCCGGGGGACAGAATCGGTTTCCCCGCCTCCTGGGGTCTTCATCTGCATGCAGGCCCCTGGGCCTTGCCTGCGAACGGCCTGCCATGCCCCCTGGCTCCATCGTCTTGCTGTTCGGCCCTCCCGCGGCCGGGAAGAG
>QWHO01000037.1 GCA_021404945.1 bacterium CPR1 | reverse complement strand
CATCCCTGAGGGGATGCACGTGATCCTCCACTCGGAGAACGGCATGCTGGGCATTGGACCTTACCCCTTCGAGGGCCAAGAAGATGCCGATCTGATCAATGCCGGCAAGGAGACCGTCACTGAGATTCCCGGTACCTCCTACTTCAGCTCGGCTGACTCCTTCGCCATGGTGCGCGGAGGCCACATCGACCTCACCGTCATCGGCGGGATGGAGGTGGACCAGGAGGGGAACCTGGCCAACTGGATGATCCCCGGCAAAATGGTCAAGGGGATGGGAGGGGCCATGGATCTGGTGGCGGGCTCCAAGCGGGTCATCATCGCCATGCAGCACGTGGGCCCCGATGGCTCGAGCAAGATTTTGAAGAAGTGCCGGCTCCCTCTCACGGGGCAGAAAGTGGTGGATACCGTGGTAACCGACATGGCGGTCATCAAAGTCACGCCCGAGGGCATGGTGCTGCTCGAGACCGCGCCAGGCGTGACCGTGGACGAGGTGCTGGCCTGCACCGAGGCGGAGCTCAAAGTGGCTGCCTCGGCGGGAGGCAAGTGAGCATATGGCTTCCATCACGATGTCTCCCAGCATCCCCTGCGACAACCACCTGACCCAGGAGCGGCACCGCGCCTTCCGCGAGAAGCTGCGCACGTTTCTGGCCGAGCACGCCGACCCCATCGCCGAGCAGCACGAGGCCGAGACCCGGTTTCCCCGAGAGCTGCTGCAGAAGATGGGCCGCGAGGGCTACCTGGGCGTCCCCTTCGGCGCGCAGTATGGGGGGGCGGGGCTCGACCCCCTGAGCCTGGCCATCCTGATCGAGGAGACCTCGCGTTGCTGGGGCTCTCTGGGGATCATTCTGGCCGCCCATATCGGCCTCGGCTCCAACCCAATCGCGATGTGGGGCAACGAGGAGCAAAAGCAGAAGTATCTGGTCCCCCTGGCCAGGGGAGAGCGACTGGGCGGATACGGGCTGACCGAGCCCCAGGCCGGCTCGGACTCGGGAGCGACCCTGACCAGTGCCGTGCTCGATGGCGATCACTGGGTGCTCAACGGCACCAAGTGCTGGTGCACCAATGCCACCGAGGCCTTCAGCTACGTGGTCAGCGCTGTCACCGATCCGGACCTGGGCAAGAGCGGCATCTCGGCCTTCATCGTCGAGAAAGACTTCCCGGGCTTTTCCTTTGGCAAGAAGGAAGACAAGCTCGGTCTGCGCGCATCAGCCACGGGCACGCTGATCTTCGACAGTTGCCGGGTTCCCAGGGAGAACCTGCTGGGCGAGCGGGGGCAGGGATTCAAATACTTCATGCAGACCCTGGACGGCGGCCGCATCACCATCGGGGCCATGTCGCTGGGCCTGGCCCAGTGCGCCCTGGACGAGGTGGCCGCGGTGCTCGTCAAGGAATGCCTGACCGCCGACCTCTTCGAGCACGAGCTCCGCCTGGCTCCGCTGGCCGAGATGGCCGTGGACGTGGCGGCGGCCCGCTCGCTGGTCTACGAGGCGGCCATCACCCGCTCGCTGCGCCCCCGCTGGACGCTGGAGGGGGCGGTGGCCAAGTACCTGGCCAGCGAGGTGGGCATGCGGGTGAGCAGCAAGGCGGTGGAGATGCTGGGCGAGCGGGGCCTCATGATGAACAGCCGCGTCTCGCGCGCCTTCCGGGACGCCAAGCTTTGCACCATCGGGGAAGGAACCAACGAGATTCAGAAAGTCGTCATCGCCCGCGAGCTGCTTCGCACGCTCGAGGCCTGACCCGAAATGAAGGAGTAAAAATGAGCCAGACCATGACCGAGAAACCATCTGGTTTCTGTTTCGAGCTATCGGAAGACCACAAAATGGTGCAGAAAATGGTGCGCGACTTCGCGTCCGAGCACCTGGCCCCCAGGGCAGCCCACTATGACCGCACCTGCGAGTTCCCCTGGGAGAACGTCAAGAAGATGGCCGAGCTGGGCCTGATGGGAGTCACCGTTCCCGAAGAGCTCGGGGGAGCCGGCATGGACTCGCTGGCCTACTCCATCGTGATCGAGGAGATCTCGCGGGCTTGCGCTGCTACCGGCGTCATCACAGCGGTCCAGAACTCGCTGGGCGAGTATCCTCTCATGGCGTTTGGGACTGAGGAGCAGAAGAAGAAGTACCTGCCTTTGATGGCCAGGGGCGAGAAGATCGCCGCCTACGCGCTGACCGAGCCCGGGTCAGGATCGGACTCGGCCAGCATGCAGACCCGCTGTGAGCTCCAGGGCGACCACTGGGTGCTCAACGGCCAGAAGAACTGGATCACCAACTCCACCGGGGCCGAGATCTTTATCGTTTACGCCACCAAGGACCCCGACCTCAAGCACAAGGGCATCTGCTGCTTCATCGTGGAGAAGGGCTGGGAGGGCTTCACCGTCGGCAAGCACGAGGAAACGCTGGGAGTGCGGGCCTCGGGCACCTGCGGCCTGACCTTCGAGAACTGCAAGGTTCCCAGGGAGAACCTGCTGGGAGTCGAAGGCGAAGGCTTCAAGATCGCCATGCAGGCCCTCGACACCGGTCGCGTGGGCATCGCCGCCCAGGCCGTGGGCATCGCCCAGGCCGCCCTGGACAACGCCCTGCGCTACTCCAAGGAGCGCCAGCAGTTCAAGAAGGCCATCTCCGAGTTCCAGCTGGTCCAGGAGATGCTGGTCCAGATGGCGGTCGAGATCGATGCCGCCCGATTGATGCTCTATCGCGCCGCTTTGAAGCGCGACTCGGGGGAGAAGTTCACCAAGGAGGCCTCGATGGCCAAGCTGTACTGCTCCGAGGTGGCCATGCGGGCGGCTTTGAACGCCGTCCAGGTCCACGGGGGATACGGCTACTCCAAGGAGTATCCCGTGGAGCGCTTGCTGCGCGACGCCAAGGTGACCCAGATCTACGAAGGCACTTCGGAGATCCAGAAGCTGGTCATCGCGCGCGAGCTGCTGCGCGACTGAGGTGAAGGGCTGAAGGTCTGGCAGGAGCGGGTGCCGACGAACTCTGAAGCGCCCTCCAAGGACCCCAGCCCAGGAGCGCATTCGGACCCCCCTTGACACAGTTTTCCGGCTGCGCGACGCCAAACAGATTGTGCTGGAGGTGGTGGCGGAGCGGGGGCAGGGGCTCCCGACACCACAGGGGGGTTTGCGGCTGGACCTCTAGAACCCGGCCACTCTTGCAGAAGAGCGGCGCGATTTACGAGACCCTGTCGAGAATCATCGGTCCATGCAAGGACTGTAGGAGGAACAATCCATGAACGTCATTGTCTGTGTTCGGCAGACCCCTGATACCGAGTCTGCCATCAAGATAGCGGCCGATGGTCGCACCATCAATACCGACGGCCTGAAGTACGTGCTCGGTCCCTATGACGAGTACAGCCATGAAGCCGCCGTGCAACTGGTGGAAAAGAACGGCGGCGAGGTGACCGCCATCTCCTTTGGCCCCGAGCGGGTCAAGGAGACCCTGCGCAACTGCCTGGCCATCGGGGCCTCCAGAGCGGTGCACATC
Source organism: bacterium CPR1 (assembly GCA_021404945.1). Classification (GTDB taxonomy): domain Bacteria; phylum Vulcanimicrobiota; class Xenobia; order Xenobiales; family QWHO01; genus QWHO01. The sequence goes on along the minus strand of QWHO01000037.1, from coordinate 18,511 downwards.
CACGACGAGGATACTTCTCACGACGACGCCCTGGCCATCGCAACCGCCCTGGCCGCGGCCATCAAGCCGATGAGCTACGATCTGATCTTTACCTCCAACAAAGGCACCGACTCGGATCGCGGTCTGGTGGGCGCCATGCTGGCCGAGCGGCTTGGACTACCCTACGTGGGCCTGGTTTCCGAGCTGGAGCTCGAGGACGGCGGCAAAGCGCTCATGTGCGGCCGCGACGTCGAGGGCGGCCAGCGCGAGAAGATCAAGGTCACCCTGCCGGCCGTGATCTGTGCCCAGAAGGGCCTGCGCGAGCCGCGCTACGCCTCTTTGATGAATATCATGCAGGCCAAGAAGAAGCCCCTGGAGACGAAGACCGCTGCCGAGCTGGGAGTGGATACCGCCGGAGCGGTCAAGCTCGAGGTCGAGAAGATGGAGTATCCCCCCCAGCGTCCACCCGGACGCCTTGTGGAAGGCGGCAGCGTGGATGAAAAGGTCAAAGAGCTGGTGCGCCTGCTCAAAGAGGAAGCCAAGGTTTTGTAGGAGGACATGATGGGTAACGGAATCTGGGTGATCGGGGAAGGCAAAGGAGAGCTTTCCCGGGCCACGTGTGAATGTTTGAGCGAAGCTCGCCGGCTGGCCGGCGAAGAGAAGGTGAGCTGCCTGTTGCTCGGCTCCGGAGTCAGCAGTTGGGCGGGCCAGGCCGGCAAGTTCGGCGCCGACGAAGTGCTGGTCTGCGACAACGCCGAGCTCGGCAAATACAATCTGGAGACCTGGGCCCACCTGGTGGCCGCTGCGGTAGACAGCAAGAAGCCCGACCTGGTACTGGTTCCGGCCACCACCCACGGGAGCGAGCTGGCCGCCCGCGTGGCCGCCCGCCTGGGGCTGGGGCTGGCTTCGGAAGTCGTTTCCCTCTCCAGGGGTGACGACGGCCAGTTCCGGGCCGTGCGCCCGATGTTTGCCGGCAAGGTGCGCGTCACCGTGCGGTTCAAGGAGAACGGCACCCGCATGGCGACGGTGCGGCCGAACGTGCTGACCCTGGCCGAGACCAACCGCTCTGGCGCCGTCTCGAGCCTGGACTTCGGCAAGCCCGAGAAGACCGGGGCCGACATGGTCAGCGTGGAGACCAGGGGCGAGGGAAGCAGCGTGGACCTGTCGGAAGCCAGCATCGTGGTTTCGGGCGGGCGCGGCTTGAAGGGCCCCGAGAACTTCCACCTGGTGCATACGCTGGCCGAGGTGCTGGGCGGAGCCGTGGGCGCCTCGCGCATGGTTGTGGACGCCGGCTGGAAGGAGCACAGCTGCCAGGTGGGTCAGACCGGTCGCGTGGTCACTCCTGACCTCTACATCGCCGTGGGCATCTCGGGCGCCATCCAGCACCTGGTGGGCATGCAGAACGCCGGTTGCATCGTGGCTATCAACAACAACCCCGAGGCGGCCATTTTCAAGGTCGCCGACTACGGGCTGGTGGGAGACCTGTTCGAGGTGTTGCCGGCCCTGACCGAAGAGCTCAAGCGCTCGCGCAACTGAGCCCGGTGGCCCGGGTGACGAGCTCGGCTCGTCGCCCGGGCAGCGAGCCTCGGGCCCGCGGATTGGCAGGGTTCCCGAGCCGATCCCCCGGATGAAAAAGGTGCACCCAGGTAGAGGTCCAGCCTGCAATCTCTTGTGGTGGGGGGGCTGTGTGTGGAAGCTGCTTAGAAGCGGTGGAAGCGCCCCGGAGCCAGGAAGCTCAGCAGCACGCAAGCTGAAGCCACCAACAGAAGCAGGTTCACCCGGCGGCCCTGCCAGCCACCCACCAGGCGCAGGTGCAGGTAAGCCAGGTAGACGCACACAGTGACCAGCACCATCTGGTTCTTGATGTCGCCAAAGGCGAACACCCAGTTGCTCATCACCATGCCGGTGGTCAGTCCCAGCAGCATGAGCGGAAAGCCGGCCAGGATCAGGCGGTAAGCGGCCCGATCCAGGGCGTCCAGCGAGGGCATGAGGCGGAACATCCCCCACACCTTCTTGGCCTTCAACAAGCGCACCTGAACGAAGTAGAGCAGGGCGCAGAAAGCGGCCAGCACAAAAGCGCCATAACCGAGCATGTAGGAGCCGACGTGCAGGTAGAACCAGAAGCTCTTGCTGGGATTGAGTCCCGGGTCGGTGGACAGGACCAGCAGTGAGAAAGCCGTCATAGCAAAGGCGGCCGGAGCGGCCACCGCGCCCAGCACCTCCATCTTCCAGATCCGACCCAGGATCAGGTAGAGCCCGACCACCACCCAGGCCAGCGAGCCCAGGCTCTCGGCCATGCCGTTCAGGGGGACGTGGCCCAGCGAGAAGGCCACCAGCAAGAGGGCCAGCGTGTGCAGGGCGAAAGCCGCCCAGAGCAGGTTGCGCCAGATGTGCCAGTCTTGCTCCTGGCGACGGAACAGGTTCCACTGAAAGCCCACCGAGGCCCCCAGATAGCCAAGGGCGGCGCCACTCAGGGCAGCCAACCCGCTCGTCATGAAGGCGCCTCGTCTTCCAGGTCTTCCCGGGTCAGGCCCAGGAACTCGAGGGTCAGCTTGAGCTGGTTGGGCTCGACGCCCGCACCCGAGAGCTGGCGCAGGCGCATGGTGGGGGCATGCAGCAGCTTGTTGAGCAGGCTGCGTGAAAAAGCCTCAAGCCGCTCGGCCTCCTGGGGGGTGCAACGCTCGAGGTAGCGGGCCAGCTCTTGCTGGCGCAGCTCCTCGAAGCTCTCCCGAAGCGTGCGGATAGCCCCCGACGCCTTGCGCGAGTCGAGGTCGATCAGAAACCCCTGCGCTTCGCTGCGCACGATCTCGAGCACTTTCTGCACTTCCCTGTGACGCTGGGACAGGTTCTGGCCCACCACCTCTTGCAGGTCGTCGATATTGTAGAGGTAGACGTTGTCGAGCTCGCCGCAGGCCGGGTCGAAGTCGCGTGGCATGGCGATGTCGACCAGGAAGAGGGGACGGTAGCGCCGGGCCCGCATGACCTTGCTCAGACGCTCCTGGGTGACCACGTAGTGGGGGGCGCCGGTGGAAGCGATCAGGATGTCCACCTCGGCCAGGACCCGATCCAGATCATCGAAGGACACCGCCTGGCCGCCGCACTGGCGGGCCAGCTCCTCGGCGCGAGCAGCGGTGCGGTTGGCCACGGCGATCTGTTGGACCCCGGCATCGCCCAGCAGCTTGAGGGTCAGCTCGGTCATCTTGCCGGCACCCAACAGCATCAAGCGCCGGCCCGAGAGGTCGCCGAAGATCTTCTTGGCCAGCTCGACGGCGGCCGCGCTGACCGAGGATGCACCCTGACAGATGCGCGTCTGGCTGCGAGCCCGCTTGCCCACCCGCACCGCCCACGGGAAGAGCCGGTCCAGGGTAGGACCGGTGGAGGCCGCCTGACGGGCCGACTCGTAGGCCGAGCGAACCTGGGACAGGATCTGATTCTCGCCCAGCACCATCGAGTCAAGCCCGCTGGAGACGGAGAAGAGGTGCTCGACTGCTTGCTTGCCTTCGTAGCGATACAAATGCTGAGCAGGAGCCTCGATCAGGGGGCTCAGCTCGCCCCGACCCACCGTGTAGACTTCGGTGCGGTTGCAGGTGGAGAGAATGGCGCACTCTTTCACGCCCGGCTGGGCGCGCAGCGTCGCCAGCGCCTCTTGGAGGCGCTCACCGTCAAAGGCGATCTTCTCGCGCAGGTCGATAGAGGCCGTCTTGTGGTTCAGTCCCAGCAAGACCACAGTCATCACGGTCTACTATCCCCTATTGCCAGGGTGGGTTCCTGCTGCTCCGGCTCGAGCACCTCATCAATGAACAGCAGATTCGCCCGGGCCACGCTCTGCGAGATCGGAGCAATCTGGTCGGAAGGTGGCTGGTAACTGCGCCCGATCTCCAGGGTATAGCTCAGGATGCCGTTGGCGTAATGGACCCCATCCGAGCTTCCCGAGTTGGTATAGAGCTCAGAGCTCTGCATGACGCGGAAATCGCTACCCAGAGCCTGGTTCATGCGCTGGCCCAGGTCGCGCAACCGTTCGCGGTCGGGGGGTGGCTCCTGGGTGTGGCTCCAGGGATACAGGATCATTTCCCCGTAGCCGTGGTGGTCGAGCACGCCGCGAATGTTGCCGCGTCCGAGCTCGAGCCGCAGGAGGGCCTGCACCTCGGGCTCGGAGCTCCCCTGGGGACCACGATAGTGGGGTGAGCCCGGGTCGTCGGAGGTGTGCTCGAAGTCATCGGTCGTGGAGCAGGGCGTGTCGCCCGAAGGCCGATACAGCTCGAGGTCCTGGGGCCGGGGGGAAAGGTAGTTGCGGTTGAGGTCCGTCCCGATCGCCTCGGTCGGCTCTGAGCAGGCCGTCTCCCCCACCGGGCGGCGGTTCTTCTTCCACCAGTTGTCCTGGCTGCGACTGTATTCATAGCCGTCCGGGTTGACCACGGGCACGACCCAGATCTCGGCTCGGTCCACGCGCCGCTTCATTTCGGGATCGCTGGCGTAGCCCTCCAGCAACTGGCGGGCAACCTCGAGCGGCGGCTGCGACGACATCCATTCACGAGCGTGGTGCAGGCCGGTGAGCACGACCCCGGGACGAGTGGAGGTGTCCTCACAGCGTACCCCCCGACTGATCTGCAGGGCCCAGATCTCGCGACCCTCGTGGGTCTGGCCCAGACTGACGCGGCGGGCCAGCTCGGGATAACGGTGCTCGAGCTGGCCAAGCTCTTCGGCCACCTGATCGGAGGATGGATACGAGGAGAGCTCTGGATGCGGTCGCTTCTGAAGGTGCAGCTTGAACTCGTCCATCAGAGCTCGAGCGTCGCCCCGGGTGAGGTCGAGGCCGTCGAGCTGGAGGTGAGCCAGGATCTCCTGGTCGTCGATGAGCCCGTTCTGGTCCGCGTCAAGCGAGCGTGCCTCTTGCAGGCGCTCGGCATGGACCCTCTGATTTGCTCCCTGGATCTTCACGACTGCAGTCTACGCGGGTCCTGCGGGCGAGATATTGCCAGAAGGAAAACAAGGAAGATCTCCGGGGAGGATGGCGACCGGGAAGTGTGAAGCTCCCATCTGTCGGAGGAATACCCCAAATGCGCAAAACCCTGCTCACCGCCCTGTCCGTGCTGGCCCTCGCCACGGCTGCCCCGGCCGCCTGCTGCTACTTCGCGGCCCTCGAGAAAGACGTCAACCAGCCCGGCCAGCGGGCCTTCATCACCTGGGATGAAGCGGAGAAACGCGAGTCGTTCACCGTCCAGCCCATGTTCGAGGGCAATGCCCCCGACTTCGGCATGGTCATCCCCACGCCGTCGCGTCCCAAGCTGCAAGAGATGCCCCGCGACTTCTTCAAGGAGCTGGCCGTCTTCACCATCCTCGAGCCGATGGACATGAGCAAATTCAAGAGCATGCCTCGACCCAGCAGCTACTCCGAGGGGGCCATGACAACGAGAGCCACCGGGCGGCCGGCGGTTCGGGTGCTCGAGGCCGGCGTGGTGGGCAGCCTGGACTACAAGATCCTGGAGGCAGATCGAGCCGACGCCCTCTACGAGTGGCTCAAGCAGAACAAGTACTCCTACGCCGGCGACACCGAAACTCTCGCCTACTACGTCAAGAAGAAGTGGACCTTCACGGTGATGAAGATCGACCCGCGCCAGATGAAGAAGCGCCCCGACGGTAGCTTCCTGGGCGAGATCACCCCCACCCGCTTCACCTTCGCGACCCCCCGGCTGATCTATCCGCTGCACATCACCCAGATCAGCGTCAAGGATACAACCGACGCCCTGTTCTACGTCATGGCCCGGGAGAAGATGGACCTGCCGGGCCAGTGGTCCTATCAGGGCAATTTCATGTCCCTCTGGGGACAGGCCATGAGCTTTGCCGTGCCCGAAAAGTTGACCGCCCAGGAGAAAGAGTGGATGGCTCGCCTGAGCAAGAAGCCTCCCACTCCCAATCCCAAAGGAGCCCAGCTCGAGTGGTCGGGTCGGCTGACTCAAAAGCGGCTCGATGTCTTGACCGGCAAGGCGCCCTACAACCGCGACGCCCCCCCGGAAGAGGTGAAAAAGCTGACCATCCTGCGTGGCCACCTCAAGGAGGGCTACTATCTGACCAAGTTCCGCAAGCAGTTTCACCGCTCGGAGATGACCCAGGACATCCAGTTCGTGAGCGCGAGCTATCAGGGGGCCAGAGATGATCTCGAGTACATTCAGATTCTGCCTACTTCTCCTCCTTAACCTGAGCCTGAGCCTGAGCCTGTCTGCCCAGACCCCGCCCTTCGCGAGCGAGCGCCCGGGAGGAGCCGGCTCCGACCCACTGGAGAGCCCTCGCGACCTCAGCGGGCGTTCAGTCAAGACCTGCCGGGTCCGAGCGGTGCACGGCACCGAGTTGCCCGGCTCGAGCGGCTGGCTGATGAGAAACGACCCCTGGCTGGCCTACCAGCGGGGGCGCGAGCTGAGCTTACGGGAGTATTCGCTGGCCGATGGGGCCTTCGGCGAGAGCGGCAAGTTGCGCGGCAAGACCCAGGACGACGGGGCCACCGTGCTCGGCTCGAGCAACCACGTGAACTCTTGCGTCGCCTGTCACAACGTCCCCTGGCGCGACATGGGCTCGGGCATCACCATCCAGAAGAACTCGGGTGCCGGGCGCAACACGCCGCATCTCTTCGGAGGCGGGCTGGTGGAGATGGTGGGCCAGGAGATCCGTCGCCAGTTGCTGGCCAGCGTGGACCGCAACGGCAACGGGTGGGTAGAGCTGATGGAGGCGACCGGCCAGGCCCTGGTCGAGCCCACACCCGGGCAGCAGCTCGATTTCGGCAGCTTCGCCGATGAGGACGGGGACGGCCGGCCCGATCTCAACCCGGTCGTCTACGTCTGGTATCTCGATGGGGACGGCAAACGCATCCCCTGGGCTCGCGATCTGAGCGCGGCCGGAGTGGCGGGCTACAATTTCGAGGTCCAGGTCTTCGGCTTTGGCCAGCGCGACCGGGTGGGGCACGGCGGCCTCAGCTCCACGCTGCGGGCGGTCAGCTCCAACGCCTTTGACATCCACTCGGGCCTGCAGGCCCATGATCCGACCGCCAACCTGGAGCCTCGCCTCGACGGGCTCAGCCAGATCTCGCTGGCGGGGGCACAGCAGTTCTATTCCGGATTCACGCGCGACGCCGGCACCGTGCTCGGACCCGGTGGCATCAGCCTGGACGACCCCGATCGCGATGGCGTGATCGAAGAGATCTCCGAGGGCGACATGGACCTGATCGAGTTCTTCCTGCTCAACCACCCGGCCCCCACCCAGACGGGAGGAGCGCGCTTCGAGCGGGGGCGCAAGCTCTTTGCCGCCAGCGGCTGCGTGGAGTGCCACGTGAGCGACTGGCGAGTGCCCCAGGACCGCCGCTTTTTCGACCTGCAGGTGAGCTCAGGACGGGGCCAGCTGCAGGCGACCCGGCCCGGACCGCTGCTGGTGAAGGGCGTTTTCAGCGACTTTCGCCACCACGACCTGGGCCCCGAGTTCCACGAAATGCAGTACGACGGCAGCCAGATCAAGAAGTTCCGCACCACCCCGCTGTGGGGCGTGGGCACCACCGGGCCTTACGGCCATGACGGGGCCAGCCTCAGCCTGGAGGCCGTGATCCGTCGCCATGGCGGAGAAGCTGCCCCGGCTCGCGATCGTTACCTGGCCCTGGAGGAAGCCGAGCGCGACCACCTGCTGGCCTTCCTCAGCAGCCTGGTGCTCTACAGCACCGAGACTCTCCCCACCGACCTGGATGGCGACGGCGTGATCAGCGAGCATTTCACGGTTGCAGGAGTGGATACCGGAGGGGAGTTGTTCAATCCGGAGTGGCTCTTCCGCCTGCCCGGCCGCATCGAGGGATGGGTGGAGGTCAACTCCGGGCGCGTGCTGAGCAAAGCCCTGGTCAATTTGCAGGAGGCCTATGGCGAGAGCCTTCCGGGTCTCAAAGACCTGGACCGGGATGGCTTTCCGGACTGGTGGCTGCGGCGGCCGGCGCCCAGAAAGTCCTGAGTGCGCAGTCTGCTCTGGCTGGTCGGGATGCTGATGGTCGCAGCGCTGTTCCTGCGACTCTGGAGCGGGCAAACCGAGTCGACTCCTGGGCCCACGCCGGCCCAGACGGCTTCTCCGGCTCCCTCCGCAGCCGCCTCCGTGTCCCCCCTGGATCCGCCAGCCCATCTCGGGGCGCTCGAGCAGGACCTCTGGCGGGCTCACATGGCGCTCATGCCCCAGGACCCGTGGCCTCCGAGCTACTATAACCTGACCGAAGCGCGAGGACACACCTATGTCCTCACCGTGGGGCAAGCTGGCTTTGGCAGCTTCAAGATGTGGGCGGTCTGGGAGAAAAACGGCAATGCCTGGGGCAACCGGGGCCAGGTGGTGATCGGGGGAGAAGAAGCCCCCTCGCCCAAACCGAACCAGTACAAGGAGCTGGGCCTGGAGGGCCTGTCCTCGGAGGTTCAACAGAGTCTGCTCAACCGCGAGACCTTTCGGCACATCAGCCCCCTGCCTGACGAATGAGCGCTTGCAGACGTTCTGCGGCTGCACCTTGCGCAGCTCCACTGCCGGGGTCTGATCTACGCCCGACTCAAAGGACCGTGATATCTTGCTCAAAGTCTGTGGAATCGCCTCGAGCGGTGACGCTTGATCACTGACATATCCTCCTTCTGGTCGCATACTGAGTGCTATACTGGAAAGCGGAGGACAAAGCCATGGATGAGCGTTTGAAGAAGATCAAGCTCAGGCTGGCCCAGATGGATCACAACGTCAATCGGGGTCACGAGCACCTGCTGAACGTCATGGCGTCCCAGAGGGACAGAATCGATCGGGCCTTCGACACCCTGAAGAGCGAGGTGCGGTTTGCTCTGCTCGACCAGGATGTGGCCCTGAGGGGCGAGTTGCTGATTTTGCGAGCGGGCATGAGCGACCTGCGCGAAGGCCTGCTGGATCTGACGCAAGCCATCGGAGATCACGAGCTGCGTCTCCAGCGCTTGGAACAGATGGAGCCGCCGGCGGCTTGAGGTGATGGACGGTGGGCCCGCAACCCGAAGGTTTCTGCTTGCAGATTGTGCTCCCACGCGATGATCCAACGGTTCGAGGCCTTCGACCACGTGGTCGATTTCAGCTTCTGGGCGGGGACCCCGCTGAAGGCCAGTCATCGGCCAACGATGGGCTGGAGGTAACCGGATGGAGGAATTTGGCCCACGCGATCCATGCTTAGCAGAACTCCAGTCCCAAATTGGAGCGAGACGTCCAGTTAGGGCACAAAGGCCAGCACGACGCATGACCGGCCTTCGGCAGGACCTTCCCGAGCCCGCTGGGAAGCTTGCTCCCACGCCCATGCGAGACACTGTCTACCTGCTCTTATTCGACGGCTATGCCGACTGGGAGCCCGCCCTGGCAGCCTGCGAGATCCGCAAGCACGGGGGCTTCGAGCTGGTCACCGTTGGCTTTGACGACCACACCGTCACGTCGATGGGGGGTCTGCAGGTCCTGCCCGCCCTCCGGCTCGACGACCTGGAGCCGGAGCGGGCCGTGATGCTGATCTTGCCGGGAGGCGACCGCTGGGAAGATCCCCCCGAAAGCAACGCCCTGGAGAGGGTCCTGCTGGATCTGCGCCATCGCCACGTGCCCCTGGCGGCCATCTGTGGGGCCACGCTGGCCCTGGCCCGGGCAGGGCTGCTCAAGGGGGTCAAGCACACCTCCAACGGGCTGAATTACCTCGTCGAGCACGTCCCGAGCTACGACGAGGACGAGCTCTACCAGGAAGTGCCGGCCGTGCGCCATCGCCACATCATCACCGCCAATGGAGCGGGGTATGTGGAATTCACCCGCGAAGTGCTGGGCCTGTTGCGCATCTACCCTGAGGACGAGCTGGAAATCTGGTACGATCTTTTCAAGAAGGGCGTCATGTCCGGGCTGCGCTGAGATGCTCGTGCGGCTTGGAACACGCGGCAGCGAGCTGGCCCTGGCTCAATCGATGCAGGTTGCCCGCCAGCTCGAGAGTCTGCACCCGGGCCTGAGGGTCGAGGCGCTGGTCATCAAGACCACGGGCGATCAAAAGGCCGACGTGCCCCTCTCCAGCCTGGGCGGCAAAGGGGCCTTCACCCGTGAGATCGAGCACGCGCTGCTGGGCGGGCAGGTCGATCTGGCGGTGCATTCCCTCAAGGACCTGCCCACCACCCTGCCCGAGGGGCTCGTTCTGGGTGCCGTGCCCGAACGACAGGATCCGCGAGACTGCCTGGTCGCGTCCGTCCCCCTGAGCAAGCTGCCGCCGGGAGCCCGGGTGGGCACCGGCAGCGAGCGCCGCGTGGGACAGCTGCGCCAGGCCCGCCCCGATCTGATCTTTGAAGCAATCAGGGGCAATCTGCCCACCCGCGTGGCCAAATGGCGGCGAGGAGAGTACCAGGCCATCGTGCTGGCCGCGGCCGGCCTCAACCGCCTGGGCCTGGCAGCCTGTGGCCTGGAGCCTCAAGAGGTCCACCCGCTCGACCCTGCTGTCTGCCTGCCAGCGCCCGGCCAGGGGGTGCTGGGCCTGCAGATCCGCGAGCACGACGAGCAGACGCGAGCTCTTCTGGCTCCCCTGGAGCATCCCGAGAGCGCCCTGGCCATGCGGGTCGAGCGGGCCTTCCTGGCCGAGCTGGAGGGTAACTGCAGCCTGCCCGCCGGCTGCCTGGCCGAGGCCGGACCCGGGGGGCTCTTGGCCCGAGGAGTGCTCGGCGACGCCAGCGGCGAGCGCCTGGCCCGCTCCAGCGCTCACGACAACGACCCGGAGAGACTGGGGCGAGAGCTGGCTCGCGAGCTGAAGGCTCAGTTGTGACCGGGCGGCGCATCGTGGTCACCCGGGCCCGTGAGAAAGCCGACGAGATGGCCGAGCAACTGGAAGCGTTGGGAGCCCGGGTGGTCTTCTGCCCCACCATTCGCTATCTGCCCCCGGAAGAGCCCGATCGGCTCCGCTCGGCCCGCATCGCCGAATATGACTGGATCCTGTTTACCAGCCCTCAGGGCGTGGCCTGCTTCTTCGAGCAACCCGGCCCTCCGCCGCGCGCCCGCATCGCCTGCATCGGCCCGGCCACGGCCGCGGCCCTGCCCCAGGGGGTGGCCTGCGAGGTCCTTCCCGACCGATATGTGGCCGAAGGCCTTCTGGAAGCCCTGCGAGCGTATCCCGTCGAGGGCATGCGCATCCTGCTGCCCCGGGCCGCCGAGGCCCGCGAGGTGCTGCCCGAGACGTTGCGCGCCCGGGGAGCCGACGTGGAGGTCGTGCCCGCCTACCGTACCCTTCCCGAGGACACGCTGAACCCTGAGGTCCTGGTCGGGCCGGTGGACGCGGTCACCTTCACCTCCTCCTCCACCGTGAAGGCCTTTCACAAGCTGCTGGCGGGCCGCCCCCTGGCCGGCTTCCCGGCCGCCGCCATCGGGCCCATCACGGCCCAGACCGCCGTCGAGCTGGGCTTCCCTCTGCTCGTGACAGCCCCCGAGCACACCATCCCGGGTCTTCTCTCGGCCCTGCAAGGAGCCTTCCGGGGAGGGCAAGAAGGCTAACCGGACATGACCTTCCCCACCGTGCGTCTGCGCCGCCTGCGGCGCACCCCCGAGCTGCGCTCCCTGGTCCGCGAGACCCGGCTCTCCCCCCTCGACTTCATCCTGCCGCTCTTCGTGGTGCCGGGCGAGAACGTGCGCGAGGAGATCTCCGCCCTGCCCGGCCACGCCCACCTGAGCGTGGACCGACTCGTGGAGGAGGCCCGCGGTGCCTTCCAGGATGGTATTCGCGCGGTGATCCTGTTCGGTCTGCCCGAGGCCAAGGACCCGACCGGGTCGTCCTCGCTGGCCTGGGACGGCCCCGTGCAGAAGGCCATCCTGGCCCTCAAACGCGAGCTTCCCGAGCTGGTGGTGATCACCGACGTCTGCCTGTGCCAGTACACCGACCACGGCCATTGCGGGGTGCTCGACCAGGGCTGGGTCGACAACGATGCCACCCTGGAGCTGCTGGCTGCGACCGCGCTGTCGCACGCCAATGCGGGGGCCGACATGGTAGCCCCCTCGGACATGATGGATGGCCGCATCCAGGCCATCCGCACGCGACTCGACGAGGGCGGCTTTCACCAGGTGGCCATCATGGCCTACAGTGTGAAGTTCGCCTCGGCCTTCTACGGACCGTTCCGCGAGGCGGCCCACTCGGCCCCATCCCAGGGCGATCGCAAGAGCTACCAGATGGACCCGGCCAACCGGCGCGAGGCCTGGCGCGAGGCCGAATTGGACGCGGCCGAGGGGGCCGACATCCTGATGGTCAAGCCGGCCCTGGCTTACCTCGACCTGATCCGCGATCTGCGCGAGCGCTTCCCGCATCCCCTGGCGGCCTACAATGTCAGCGGCGAGTATGCCATGATCAAGGCCGCCGCCGAGAGAGGCTGGGTGGACGAGCGGGCTATCGCCCTGGAGACCCTGACCGGCATCAAGCGGGCCGGGGCCGACCTGATCCTCACCTACCACGCCCGCAAGGCGGCCCGATGGCTCGGCTGATCCTGATCCTGCTCCTGCTCTGTCCGGCCTTGGCCCAGAAGGTGCCCTGCAAGACCGACCTGGTTCCAGGGGGAGAGCTGGCCGTCAATACGCCCTCCGACGTGCTGGTGGACGCCCGCGGGCGCATCTTCCTGCTCTACGGCCGCGAGGGTGGGGCAGAGCTGCTCGATGCCGCGGGCCGCAGCCTGATGAAGCTCGAGACGGGGGAAACCGAGCCCCGTGCCACCCGCTTCCGGGTGCATGCGCTCTGGACCGGCTCGGGCGCTCCCCCATCGCTGCTGGCCTCGCAGGACGGCCCCGAGGGGGCCGTGTGGGTGCTCACCCCCTCCGACGACAACCTCAAGGCCACCAGGCTGCGAGGTGCTCCCGAGCCCATCTCCGACCAGGCCGTGCTGGCTCGCGAGGGGGACCGCTACTACGTGCTGGACAACGCCACCAATCCCCCCCGGCTCTGGATCTTCTCCACCTCGGGCGCTTTTGTGGCCAGGGGCAGCTGCCCGGGCCTGGCCCGAGTGCGTAAAATGGCTCTGGATCGCAATCACAATCTGTATGCTCTGGTGGACGCCGGACTGGTGGTCTACAACCGGCTGGGCAGCAAGCGCTACACCCTGCCGGGAGCCCGCGCTTTCTCGGTTAATCGCGAGGACCGCCTGGTGGCAGCCGGCGGCGAGTGGCTGCGCAAGTTCGATCTGAGCGGCAATCTGCTGGCGGAAGGGCGCCCGCCTCAGGGGGCCACCCAGCCCGAGGCCATGAGCCTGACCGCTGACGGGTCGATGTTCGTTTACTACGCCGGGGGTTTGCTGGCCCGCTTCGACGCCCGGGCCGAGCTCGAGGATGAGTCCAACTTCAACCCGGGAAGCTCGCCGGCCGGCTACGGGCTCGATTCCCAGGGCCGTCTGTTCACCTGGGACAACGGTGCCGAGCAGCTGATCATGCGCGCCCCCTCCGGGAAGGTGATCAACCGGGCCGGCTACGTCCCGGGTGGGTTCTCGCCCGATAAGCTGGTCAACCCCACCGACGCTACCCTGGCCCCGGACGGCAAGATCTGGGTGGGCGAGGCCGGAGGCTGCCGCCTGCACCGCTACCATCCCGAGCGTGGCTGGCTGGAGCCCATCGCCGTGGGCATCCGCGGGGGGGCCGCCCGGGCTGAGCCGCTGCAGATCAAGTCCGACCACCGGGGCGAATTGCTCATGCTGGTGGCCCCGGCCGGGCGCCGCGGCAATCTGTTCATCCAGCGTCGCGACAGCAGCGGCAAACTGCTCGGTCAGAAAGACCTGGGACCCATCGGGCCTGGTGCGGTGGTCAAGCTGGCCGTCCAGCCCTCGGGGGAGTCCTACCTCTATCGCTCCGATACCAGCCCCCGCCCCTCGCTCGAGCGCTTCGACTCGCGGGGCAATCGCATCGGCTTCGTGGGGGGCAAAGACCCCAACTTCACCCTGAGCAAGGGCGTAGCCACCGGCATCTTCCTCAAACCGGAAGAAGACCTGGTGGCCTACAAAGGCGGGCTGATCATCCCCACCGGGGGCCAGCTCATCTACCTCGACTCCGAGCTCAAGATATACAAGGTTCTGGCCCTGAGCCATCACCGCTCGGCGACCGGGGCGCGGGTGACTCTCGACTTCGGAGGGGCCTGCCTGGCCGATGGTGTGCTCTATGTGACCGACATGTCCAACCAGTGCGTGCACAAGATCATGCTGCGCTGAAGGAGCTTGGCGCGGGGGTTGTCGAAACGGCGGGCATGGATCCCAGACAAGTAGCGGGTATGGATCCGCGTCAGATGGCCGAGTTGCACCGCAACCGGGCCCGCCGTCATTATGAAGACGGCCAGATCAAGGACGCGGTGATGGAGCTCGAGCAGGCGCTCGCCAGCGACCCGCGCGACGCAGACGCCTGGCAGATGCTGGCCGAAATCTACGGGGCCGCCGGCTATATCGAGCAGGCCGCCAGTTACATCCAGAAGTGTCTGCAGGAGAATTACCAGAATATCGACGGCTGGGTCATGCTGGCCAACCTCTACGCCCAGCTCGGTGGACCCTACCTGGATCTGGCGCTGCAGCAACTCGACCTGGCCATGAGCCTGGATGACAACAATGCCAATGCTCACTACCTCAGAGGCAATATCCTGGCCCAGAAGGGCCAGAGCGAGGGTGCCGTGGCCAGCCTGAGCAAGGCTCTCAGCCTGGCCCCCGACCATCCCTTCGCCAAGCACGATCTGGAAGCCCTCAAAGCTCGCGCCTGACCCCTTGCAGGGGTCGTCCAGAACGACCTCTGCACTACCCGCTCAGGCCGAGGGTCGAAAGACCCCGAAGCACGACGTGTAACCGTGCAGGTAGGTGGTCCCGCCCACCGGGCCGATCTCGCCGTTGCAGAAAAAGCCTCCGATGGGAATGTCTCCCACCCGTCGGCGAAACAGCTTGCAGTCGTGATCGGGCTCGCCGTAAAGGTAGTCACCCCGGCCCAGGCAGCTGAACAACAGAGCACCCTCGGCGTCCTGGGCGGGTGCGGTGGCGCAGAAGCGGTCGAGCAGCTCGGTCAGGTCCTCGGCCGACGTCTCGCGGTCACGCAGGTGGAACTGCACCGTCTGGCCCACCCGGGGCCGGGCCCCGACCACCAGGTCCCCTCGCTTGTGGTCGATGCCGATCAGGTTGCGGATCAAAAAGTCGCCCCGGTGACAGCCCTGCTTGAACGGATCCATCTGGATGCCGAGAAACAGAGAGTGTCCGGCCAGCGCCCGATCGCGAGCCGGCAGCTGCGAGACCAGTTGGCGCAGCATCTCCAGGGGAGCGGTGCGATCGAGCTGGGTGACGTGGTTCTTCTCGGCTCCGGTGACCACCATCGGCTGGCCCACGGGGCGACAGCCCTGGGCCACCACGGTATCCATGGCGATAGGACCGCTGAGGGCCACCCCCACCAGCCCGGTCCGGATCAAGAAATTGTCGCAAAGAAGCGCGTTGCCACCTGGAAAGGCAGCGTCGCTGGCCAGCCCCCCTACCTTGGGTTGGCCGGGGTAGGCGTAATCGAGCCCCAGTACTGTCTCCTCCATCGGGAAGCTGAAGGGGTCGGCCAGCAGGATGAAACAGGGATGGTCGGCCGGGTCCACCTTCAGCCATTCGTGCCAGCGCTCGGGGGCCCCGTCCAGGTCGGGCACCTCCATCTCCTGCAGCTGGAACGTCTGGACTTTCACGCCCGGCAGCCAGGCGGCCGTGATGCTGACGGCGGGAGAATGCTCCACTTCGTGCCCATTGCCGATGATGCCCCCGCCCGAGCAGCCGATCAGGTGTCCCACGTCAAGATTGCGGATCAGATGGGCCGGCAACTCACTGAACTGGCCGCGAAAGGCGGCGCTGACGAAGACCAGGGCAAGGTCGGGGCGTCCGGCCGGATCGTCGAGCTGCTCGACGCATTCTGCGATGGCCCTGACGAGGTTGGAGGCCTCGGAGAGGCTGGAGCGCCACCTCATTTCCTCAAGGCTATCGCGAAAAAGGCGAAATTTCAAGTCGAATGGCCAGCTTTCAGGCTTCAGCCTCGAGGGGACCTTGTGCAAATATGAGCGTTGACACGCCAGTCTGAGCCCCCACCGCCCACGGTGGGGATCCCCACGCCAGGTGGTGGGGGAAATCCGCTGGTCGGGGCCATTCCCCGAGGGCAGACTGCCATCAGTGGGCGAATGCTTGGATGCAGCATGGAGATCACTCATGGCGTCGTAGCCAACATCCTCACCCGCAGCAGTGGATTTCTGCGCACGGTCTGCTCGCATTCGCTGCAGCCCTACCGCGGCTGTCCGCTGGGTAGTTCGCTGTGTGGGCAGGGATGCTACGTCCGGCACAGCCCCTGGGTGACTCGGGGACGGGCCTGGGGCAGCTTTCTGGAGGTGCGTGATCAGGCCGCCGAGAGCTATCTGGCGACGGTGGCTCGCGAACGGGCCTGGGCCCGCCGAGCTCGCGGCTCGTTCGCCATCTTCATGGCCTCGGCCACCGAGCCGTTTCCGGCCGCGGAGAGGCGTTTCGGGGTGAGTCGCCGGGTGCTCGAGGCCATGCTCGAGCACCCGCCCGACCTCTTGATCGTGCAGACCCACTCGGCCGAAGTGCTGCGTCAGCAGGATCTCCTGTTGCGCCTTCGGGCTCTCTGCCGGCTGAGAGTGCACCTGTCCATCGAAACCGACCGCGAGCGCCTGCCCGGTCTCCCCCCACCAGCCTCACCGGTCCGGGCTCGCTTTGCCGCGGCCGAGGAGTTGCATCGTCAGGGGCTGGAGGTGGTCATCACGGTCAGTCCTCTCCTGCCCATCGCCGACCCGCCCGCCTTCTTTGCTCGCATTGCCGGGTGCGCCTCGGCGGTGGTGCTCGACCACTTCATCGGGGGCGACGGAAGCCCGGACGGTCGGCGCACCCGAGCGACGCCCTTGCCAGGCGCAATGGCGGCGCTTGAGCCCGAGTCGGTGAAACTGGCCTATCGCGACCGGATGGCCGAAGTTGCCGCCCGCTTTCTGCCCGGAAGGGTCGGCATCAGCGTGGACGGCTTTGCCGGCCGCTACCTCGGCGCAACCGGGGGGACCCGCTACCGGGATGAGACCTGAGCACCGGCGGCGAACCTTCCAGCCCGTGTGGGATCAATTCGGCCGCCTCTCCAACTTGCCCGCCCAAAGCTTGCTCTGGCAACGTGGTGATTCCTGCGATGAGGTCATCTTGATCATCCAGGGCGAGCTCGAGGTCTACCATCAGAACCTGGAGGGCGAGGTGGCGGTGGTGCGCTGCCTGGGTCCGGGCGAGATTCTGGGCGAGATGTCGGCCCTCGACGGGGGCAATCACTCGGCCACTGTCCGTTCGCGCACCCCGTGCCAGCTTCGGCGCATTCCCGCCAGCGAGTTCCGGCGTGCCCTGGAGGGTCGGCTCGACCTGGTGCACGACCTGCTCGCCCGCCAGAACGAGCGGGTACGCCATCTCACCCGCCAGGTCGCGGTGCTGGGATTTGAGAGCGTGGCCACCCGCATCGCTCGCCACCTCACCCGCGATCTGCCCGCTCAGGAGACCTACCAGCTCACCCACCGCGATCTGGCCGAGCGGGTGGCGGCCACCCGCGAGAGCGTCACCAAGGCGCTGGGGCTCCTGGCGCGCCAGGGCTTTCTGGAGCTGGGTCGGGGAACGGTAACCGTGGTCGACCGCTCTGGCCTCAGCGCGCTGGCCGGGGAGGACGATTGATCCGCCGCCGGCTGGCCTTCTTGCTCTCGGCTGTGGGCAGCCCCTTTGTGGTCCTGCCCCTCTTCTGGCTGGCTCTGATCGCCCGCGAGACCGAGACCCCGGAGCAGTTCTGGTTCTGGAGCCTGCTGAGCATCGGCCTCACCACCGGCATTCCGGCCATCTACGTGCTGTATCAGGTCTGGGCGGGACGCTTGACCGACGTGCACGTGCGCCTGCGCGAGCAGCGCCGCGGCCCTTTCCGGGTGGCCCTGGTGGCGGCCGTGGCTCTGCTGGCAATCATGCACTTCTACCAGGCCCCTCGCCCGCTGATCGCCGTCACCCTGGCCATGCTCTTCACCGGGCTGGTTTTCGCCCTCATCTCGCGGGCCTGGAAGATCAGCCTGCACACCGGAATGCTGTCTTGCTGCCTGACCAGCGGAGTCATCTTGCTGGGTTGGCCCACCTCCTGCCACATGCTGGTCCCGCCGCTGGTCTGGGCGCGAGCAGAGCGAGGGCGGCATCTGCCCTCACAGGGCGTGGCGGGGTGGCTGATCGGCTCGCTGACCACCAGCTTGATTCTGCAGCTGCTCTGACAATCTGTTGAGCAACGCGGGATGCTACTCTTCCATCACTCTGCCAAGCAAAACCGAAACAAAGCCTTAACATTCTTTACTCGGCTCTAACAACTTTCGCGATTGGGTCTGGTATGATCATGTCCAGACAGTCGCCCTTCATTCCGGCCAAGAAACGCGAGGGTGACGAAGGAGTTGCGCTCATGCCCGATCGCTTCCCCTCCTCCTCCTAGCCTCGCTCTGTCATTTTTCAAGCAGAGACAATCTCAGGAGGTGACCCGTGGATTCTTTCTTGAACTTAAA
>QWHO01000513.1 GCA_021404945.1 bacterium CPR1 | reverse complement strand
GGCTTGGGCTTGGGCGCTGGCTTCGGGGTGACCCGGGCGACGGGCTTGGGAGTGACCCGGACCACCGGCTTTGGTTTTGGCGTCACCGAAGGCCTGGGTTTCGGGATCTCCTTGGGACGGGGCTTGACCAGGCGTACTTCCACCCGGGGCCGGACCGGGGGACGCTGGCGGGGGGGTTTGGCCTGCAGCCAGGCCGAGAAGAGCGGCACGATGACCAGCAGGTTCAAGACCATCGAAAAAAGCAGCCAGCGCCAGCTCAAGGAGTCGTCCCGTGCGAGTCGGTCGCGATGGCGAAGCGCACGATCCCCAGGCCGCGCAGGGTATCCATCACCTCGACCACCTGCTTGTGCATCACCTGCATGTCGGCGTTGAGAATCACGCCGTGCTCTTGCAGACCGCGCATCCCTTCGGGATGGGTCCGGGCCATCTGCTGGACAGCCTGGGCCAGACCGCCAGGGTCCACCTTATCCTTGTTCAGGTAGATCTCGCCCGCCCGGGTCACGGTAACGGTGACCTCGGGCACCTCCTTACCCGCCTCTGCCGTGTTGGCGGCGGGCAGGTCGACGGGGATGGCCTGCTGGTGGACCAGCGCGGCCGTGGAGAGAATGTAGAACACCAGCAGCAAGAACATCACGTCGATCATGGGGATGATCTCGAGCCGGCCGGGTCGCTTACGCCGTCGTTCGCCGAACAGCTTCACTTGTCGTCTCGCAGCAGCATGACCTCGGCCGCCACCAGCTCGGACTCATCGAGCAGGGCGTCGATCCAGCCACGGAAAGAGTTGTAGAAGAGCACCGCAATCACCGCGATCAGGATGCCGAAGGCGGTGGCCACAAGGGCCTCGCCAATGCCGGCGGTGACGTGGCTGGTATCGGCCTGCGGATCGTGAGCCAGGCGCTGAGCCACCACCCGGAAGACGCCCATCATGCCCGTGATGGTGCCCAGCAGACCAACCAGGGGAGCAGCCGTGATGGCCGTCTCCAGCACCGAGAGATGGCGCTCGAGCGGAGGCACCGCCCGACGCGCCGCCGCCGCCATGGTGGCTTCCAGCACGCTGGTGGGCTTCTCCCAGGAGTCCACCGCCGCCCGGGCTACGGCCGCCACCGGGCCCTTGAGGCCGCGCAGCCACTCCTGAGCCTCCTTGAGCTGGCCGGCTCGGATGTGCTGGCAGAGACGGCTACGGAAGGCGTCGCCTCCCCGCTCGGTCGCGAGCAGGGTGAACAGGCGCTCCAGAATCACCGCCAGGGTGATGATGGACCCGATCAGAAGCGGGATCATCACCACCCCGCCCATTTTGAGTGTTTCGATCATGACAACTCCCTCGCCCGCCAGCAGGCTCATGCTCACCATTCGTAGGTCGCGTTCAAGAGCACTCGCCGGCCTTGAACGAACCGGGTGCCGGAGAACTCGCTGAAGAAATTTAGCAGCGTCCGGTCGTCGAAGAGGTTAAGCACGTCCACGCTGAATCCTGGTCCGCTCACGGGCTTGCCTTGCTCGTCGCGGGGCCGGTAGCCGAAGCGTAGATTGCCGATGAAGCGAGGAATGCGTTCCCCGGAATAGCCGAACGGATTCACCCCGATTGCATTGTAAAGTGGCAGGAGCTCCTGCGGGTAGCCTGAGCCGTAGTAACCATCGGCTCCCGCAAACCAGCCCTCCTGCCAGGTGTGGCTGAAGCCCCCGGTCAGCTGCACTCGCTGGTCGTGGTCGTTGTATTCCGGGAAGTGCCCTCCCTGGGGGCTGGGAGTCAGCGGGCGGGAGCTGCCAATGGTGGCCGTGCCGAAGCCGTTCCAGCCAGTGGGGTTGGAGGTGTTGAGACTCAGCTCGATCCCCTGGTAGAGAGCGGTAGGGAAGTTGATGGGCGCGAACACGGGGATGTTGGAGTTGGGAATGAGCAGGGCGATATCCACCTGATCGGTGATGTCCTTGCGCACCAGAGCGACCTTGCCCACCAGGTTGGAGGCCAGCTGGTTCTCGTAGGAGAGCTCGTAGGCCGAGATGCGCTGAGGAAGAGCTCCGCTGCCTCCAGCCACGTTCAGCTCCAGCGGCGGTGGCTGGAAGAGCCGGTTGAAGGAGGCCCGAAACACCTGGGTATCGGTGGGGCCATAGGCCAGGTTGACCGAGGGGCTGATCTGGCCCGTGTTGACCGTAAAGCCGTCGTTGAAGCGGTCGGCACGCAGACCGTAGTTGAGGGTGAACTCGTCGGAGAAGGGCACGGTGTGGCTGAAATAGACGCCCCCCGAGAAGCCGTCGCGGATCACATTGGCGGTGAACCGCACCGGAGGCGGCAAAGTAGGGTCGCTCTGGGGCAACCCGCCTCCGCCGCCGGCATCGATCACGTCCACGAACTGGTTGCTGTGGATGAAGTTGGCGGTTGCACCCACCTTGATCTTGCCCTCCCCAAGCTGGTGCGTGTACTCCAGGCTGGGTTGAAACTGGCTCAGCTTGAGGTCGGTGACCGGAAGATAAGGGCTGCCAGGGTTGCCCGGCCGCGAGGTGGCTCCCTCCTCGGCCAGCTCTGGCTCGACCGCCGGGCTGATGGGGAACCAGGGAGTGAAGACTCCATTGTTGTTGACGTTTTGAGCGGAGCTCAGATAGCTCAAACCCAGCTGCAGATTTCCATCCGCGCCGAGTTTTCGCTGCCAGGACAGCACGGCCAGGGTGTTGCGGTCGTTCTGGCTCTGAATGACTCCTGCGGCGAAATTCTGCGGTGTCTGAGGAACCCCCAGGTCGGCGTTCTGGTAGGCCACCGTGAATCCAATGTCGTCTTGCTCGGTCTTGCCATGCAGGCGAACCACGAGATTGGTGTCGGTGGCCGTATTGTTGAGTGTCTGCTCGGTGGGATTGGGAGCCTCCAAGCGCATGTCGGTGCGACCGAGCCGGGCGCCCACGAAGTAGTCGAAAGTCTTGTCCTCGTTGGACCCACCCGCCCGAATGAGGCCTTCCACCTGACCTACGTTGCCACCCCGGGTGGTCACCTCGACGAACGGCTCGGGGCGGCTGAGCGTGACCATGTTCAGTACAGCGCCTGTCTGGCCGCCCACCGAGGCATCGAACCCACCGGTCTGGATATCCAGGCTTTGCAGAAATCGGGGGTCGATCAACTGCGAGGTGGAGCTGGCCATGGTGACCGGCACGTCCAGTCCGTCGATGGAAAGCGACACCGACTTGTGCTCGCCGCGAACGTGAATCTGGCCCAGCGAGTTGGTCTGAACCCCTGGCATCGTGCCCACCACATCCTGCAGCGAGGCGCTGTTGGCCAACTGCTCGATCTGGCGAGCATCGCGCCGGGTGGTTGGGGCAGTGCTGCCCCGATTGACCATCAGTCGGCTCTGCACCACTTCGATCACCGTCTCCTCGCCTTTGGCGAGCATGAGGGCCTGGAACTTGACCGGGGCATCCGGCGTCACCCGCACCTCGGCTTCAGACAGCTCGTAGTCAGCATGGCTCAATTCCAGCGTGTAGTCCCCCGTGAGCAAGCGCTCGAAGCGGGCCTTTCCCTGAGCGTCAGTGACCGCCTCGGCGGTCACGCTGGACGCGTTGGCCTGGCGCACCTTCACGGTCGCGCCGGCCACCGGCTGGTCGGTGGTGGCGGAAACGACCTCTACCTCCAGGGTTCCTAGAATTTCTACAGCAAGAGCAAGCGTGGCCAGGACCGCAAACAGCCCGACCACAAGAATTGCGCGCATCGCTCAACCTTCTCCAGTATACATCTTGATAATGACAAACGATACTCTATTATCGTTTATTCTGTCAAGCGGATTGACAGAGGCTCGAGCGGGTGATATGAGTTTGACTTATCATTACAGATTGAGAGTGATCCTCTATGGCCCGCCACCTCTTTGTCCTGCTCTGCGCAGTTGCTCTCTTGAGCGGCTGCAGCGGGGAGGGCGCAAGCAATACCAATACCTTCGAGGTTATCACCGTGCCTTCGGTGGGAACGCTCGCGTTGCGCTACAATCAGCCTTTCCCGGACGGGGTCGACCAGCTGATGTGCGACAATTAGATCTACCGGCGGCGACAACTAAAACTACCGACTTGAGCTGAACGCCCGTTCGATCTCTCTCAAGAGCATCTGTTTGTGAG
>QWHO01000512.1 GCA_021404945.1 bacterium CPR1 | reverse complement strand
GCCAGCCCCAGCCCGGCCTTCTTGCCCAGGCCGAAGCCGGTGCGGTAGACCTCGCTCAGCTCCCTCAGCTTGGCCGACTCATAGCCCCGCGAGAGCTGGGCGGCCAGCTCGTAGTAGGCGTCCACGTCCTCGCTGGTGCGGATCTCAGGGATGGTGAGGGCGGCCAGCACCAGGGCGTGCCGGGTGTCGGCCTGCTCGACCTGCTCGCAGCTCACCCGGGCGATGGCGGCCGCCTTCTCGGATCGCGAAGCGAGCTCTTGCAGAACCAGCTGCTCTTTGGCCGCATCCCCCGGGACCAGGAAGCCCTGAGCGAAGGTGTCCATGGCGAGAACGCCAGGGTTCTCGAGCAGGATGCGAGCCACCGAATAAGGGGGCTGGGAGGACCACCCGGTCACCCGGTTGGCCTCGGCTCTGGTGTCCGGGAACTCGCTGAGCACGCTCACCACGGCCCGGGCCAGGCCATCCTGGTCGTAGGGCTTGTAATGGTCCTTGCTCTGGTGGATGGCCTGGTCGATCTCCTTGAGTGCTTCGCGCGCCTGAGCACTGGTGGCGAGGGGGCGATCAGACAGTCCCAGGCGATAGGCGGCTTCCCTGAGAGGCGGGCTGTAGACTTGCTCCATGACGGCCTTGCCCAGGGTCGCGATGGGGGTCTTGCGGTCGGTCAGCACATTGGAACGCATGGCGGTGTCTGCCGGGCCGGCTGCCAGCGCATAGCGCTTGAGAGCCGCCGGATCATCGGCTTTGGGCGTCTTGAGCAGCTCGGAAACAGGCCCAAAGGGCTGGCTGGGTTTCCATGCGGCAACCCGGGCCGCCGCCTCCTTTGTTTCGGGATACAGCTGCAGGGCGTCCAGGGCGCAGGCGCCCAGCACGTTGAGATTGTGGTCCTTGTAAGAGTCGTTGCCAGTTTGCAGGGAGTCGCCCACCTCCCTCAGCCAGGCGGCCACCTCCACCCCACTGTCGAGCTTCTGGTGACGCAGGCTGGCCTGATAGACGGCGTGCTTGCCGGTCAGGTGGTAGACCTGTTCGTACAGCTTGAGGGCCAACTCGGCCCGGGGGAGCTCGGCCATCCGTTTCTTCTGAAAGGCGGAGTCGCTCGGGTCGCATGCCAGCGCCACCTTCAAGAGATCGGGTCGGGTCGGATTTTTCACCAGGGCTTCGGCCACCGCGCCCGGTCGTCCGGGTTCCCAGGCCAGCACCTGCTCGGCTCCGGCACTCGTATCGGGGAAGCTCTTGAGGGCTTCCAGAGCGGCTGCGCCCATGGCCTGGAGACTGTTGTCCTTGTAGCTGTCGTTGGAGGTCTGGACGGCTGTAAATGCCGTCTGGAACATCCGGGCGGCCTCGGCTCCGGTGGTGACGTGGGGGTGAGCCAGCGCGGCGCGCACGGCCTGGGTCTTGCCCTGGCTGCCGTAGCAGCCGTCGTAGGCCTTCTGCACCAACGTGGCGGCTCGCTCGGTGGTTGAGTCGGCTTTGAGCTCGGCCAGCACCCGGGCTTCCAGGGAAGGATCGCCTGGACTACCCTGCAGCGCGATCTGACGGAACTCGGCTGGAGTGCTGGCGGTGGGATTCTCGAGCAGCGCGCAGGCCACGCCGAAGGGCCGGCCGGGTTGCCAGGAGGCAACCTTGCCGGCCGCCTCCCGGGTATCGGGAAACTGCTGCAGACCTTCCAGGACGACCGTCCCCAGCCCCGTCTGGTTGATGTCTTTGTAGCTATCCTGCCACTGCTCGATCTGCTGAGCGACGGCACGGAACATGGTGACAGCTTCCCGGCCGGTGCCGATGGTTGGATGGCGCAGGGCGCCCTGATAGGCGGCGTGCTTGCCCGCAGCGGCGTAGATCTTGTCCATGGCCAGCAGGCCCAGGCCAGCGGCAGCAGCCGTGGAGGGGTCGGCTTTCAGCTCGGTCAGCACCCGTTTTTGCATCTCGGTATCGTTCACATCGGCCCCCAGTGCGATCTGGCGCAGCTCCTCGGGGGTGGTGGCGGTGGGGTGCTTGAGCAGCGCGCGGACCACCCCGTGCGGTGAGCCCGGCTGCCAGGAGGCAACCTTCCGGGCCGCCGTCTCGGTGTCGGGAAACTTCTGCAGAACCTCGATAGCAGCTGTGCCCAGGGCGTTCAGATTGGTGTTCTTGTAATAGTCGTCCTGGCTGCGCTGGATGCGGCGGGCGATGAGCTCGAGCAGGCGGGCTGCCTCTTTCCCATCCTTGATGACGGGAAATTGCAAGGCGGCTTTGTAGGCCGCATGCCTGCCGATCGGGCTGGAGCATCGATCCCAGACGGCCCGGGCCACCCCGGCCGAGGCGGCCGTGGTGGGATCGCAGGTCAACTCCTCCAGCACGCGCTTCTGAGCCTCCTGGTCGTAGAGCTCCACGCCCAGAGCCACCCGGCGCAGCGCTTCGGGAGCGCTGGCTGTGGGATTCTTGAGCAGCGCCCGGGCCGGACCGAAGGGGTAGGCCGGCGCCCACCCGGCCACCCGGCCGGCGCTCGTCTGCGTCTCGGGGAGCTCCTTGAGCAAATCCAGGGCGATGCTGCCCAGGTTGCTCCTGGTCTGGTTGGCGTAGTAATCCGGGTCGGGGGCAACCTCCTCGAGTGCGTCTCGCAGCATGGCGGCGACTTGCGACCCATCTCGCAGGTGGGGATGGCGCAGGGCGGCCCTGAGCAGTGCCATCCTGCCCGGCTCGGTGGTGCACTTTGCGATGGCTGTTTCGGCCAACTCTCCAGAGCGCGTCGTGGACGGCTCGGCCTTCATCTCCTGGAGCACTCTGGTGCGCAGCTTCTGGTCCCCGCTCTCGGCCCCCAGGGCCAGCGCGCGCAGCTCCTCGCTCGTGCCGGCGGTGGGGTTCTTCAGCAGCTCGCGGGCCGGACCAAGGGGGCAGTCGCTCTCCCAGGCGAGCAGTCGGGCGGCCCCCGCGCTGGTGTCCGGATACTGGCTCAGGATGGTGGGAATGGCTTTTCCCAGGCTGACCCGATCTTGCGAGCGGTAGTAGTCCTGGCTGGCGTCGATGGCTGCGGCGATGGGCTCCAGGAAGCGGCTGACCTCAACGCCCGTGCTGACGGGAGGCAGCTTGAGGGCGGCCTGGAAAATCTCCTGGCCCGCCTGACCGCCCTGGAGGCCCTCCTGAGCCTTGAGGGCGACAGCGGCCACGGCAGCCGTCTCGGGACGGCCCTGCAAGATCTCGAGGAAGCCTTTCTGCGATTGCAGGCCCAGCGTGAGCTGCTGGCCGAGTTGAACCACTTCGTTGGTGGGCAGCTTTTCCACCTCGCGCAGGATAGCCGGCATGACCCGCGCTTCGCCCCAATGCTTGATCAGGCCCTGGATCTCGGCCGCCTCGGGTTTGAGGGCGAAGAGCTGGCGGGCGGCCGTGGGGCTCTGCGACTCCTCGCGCAGCCGGGCGAACCGGTCCAGGCTGGCCTCGAGATCGGGGCTCTTGACGCTCAGCCAGATCTCGCCGTTGCGCCCCACCTGGTGGGGCTCCGAATCGCCGTAGGCGGCACGGCGCCGGTTCTGGTCGTCGAAGAACTGGTAGCCCTTGAGCTCGAGCTGGCCCAGAGTATCGTGCTGGTAGAAGGCCGCCAGTCCGGGCAGTCCGGGCAGCTCGAGGGCCAGTTTCTGGTCGTTCACCTGCAGCTGCACGCTGAGCTTGTGGGCTGGATCGGTGAGGGCGTTGTAGGCGCCGTAACCGCCCACGTTGAGCCCCTCCCCATCCACGAAGGTGGGGCCGAGCTTCTCCAGGGCCTGGAGCTGCTCGGCCGTGGCCGCGTGGGGGAGGAGCTGGACCGGACGCAGTCCGCTGAACACGGCTACCTCGATCAGGTCCTGCTCGCTGAGGAGAGGCAGCGTGACGCCCTGGCGCACCACCTGCAGCGGCCGCTTCCCATGGCGCAGCTTCTCGGCCGCTTCGGCAGCGTCCAGCTTGTGGGTGCCGAACCACCAGCGCCGTTTGGCGCGGAGCTCGATCCCAGCGTCCAGCACGTCCTGGGCGACACGCTCGGGCGTGTCCTCGGCAGCAGCAGGCGACGAGACCGCCGGGCTCGGCCGGGCGGTCACAACGATGGGACGGATATTCACGTCTCACACGCTAGCAGGTCAGGCTGAAAATACCTTGATTGGGCTCAGCCCGCC
>QWHO01000511.1 GCA_021404945.1 bacterium CPR1 | reverse complement strand
CACTTCATCGAGCTGTGCAGCCAGCGCGGCATCCCGCTGATTTTCCTGCAGAACGTCACCGGCTTCATGGTGGGGCGCGACTACGAGAACCGGGGCATCGCCAAGGACGGCGCCAAGATGGTGGCGGCCGTGGCCAACGCCTGCGTGCCCAAGTTCACGGTGATCATCGGAGGCTCGTTCGGGGCCGGCAACTACGGCATGTGTGGCCGGGCCTACTCACCCAGGATGCTCTGGATGTGGCCCAGCGCCCGTATCTCGGTCATGGGGGGCGAGCAGGCGGCCGGGGTGCTGCTGACGGTCAAGCAAGACCAGCTCGCCGCGCGCGGCGAGCCTGCCATGACGGCTGAGCAGGCCGAGGAGTTCAAGCGCCCTACCCTCGAGAAATACGAGTATGAGGGCTCTCCCTATTACTCGACCGCTCGCCTCTGGGACGACGGCATCCTCGACCCGGTGGACACGCGCCGGGCCCTGGCGCTGGGCATCGCGGCCTCGCTGCGCGCGCCCTTCCCGCCCCGGGCCCAGAGCGTGTTCCGCATGTGATGCTCATGAAGGTCTTGATAGCCAACCGGGGCGAGATCGCCCTGCGGGTGGCCCGCACCCTGCGCGAGATGGGCGTCGGCGTGGTCTCGGTCTACTCCGACCCTGACCGCGAGGCGCCCCACCTCGAGCTCTCCGATGAGGTCTACCACCTCAAGGGCGAGAGCGCCCGCGAGACCTACCTGCGCCAGGACCTTTTGCTGGAGATCGCTCGCCAGAGTGGGGCCCAGGCCGTTCACCCCGGTTACGGGTTTCTCAGCGAGAACCCCGAGTTCGCCCGGGCCTGCCGCGAGCAGGGCCTGGTCTTCATCGGCCCGCCTCCCGAGGTGATCGAGGGACTGGGCGACAAGATGCAGGCCAAGGCCGCCATGCTCGCCGCCGAGGTGCCGGTGGTGCCCTCCTGGACCCCGCCCGAGGGCTTGAGCGGGGCCGACCTGACCAGGGCTCGTTCCCAGGCGGCCCGCGAGCTGGGTTATCCCATCCTGATCAAGGCGGCCGCCGGCGGCGGCGGCAAGGGCATGCGCCGGGTGGATGATCCGGGCGACCTGGAGGAAGCGGTGGGCGCGGCCCGGCGCGAGGCCGCTTCAGCCTTCGGCGACGACCGGGTCTTTCTGGAGAAGTACTTCGACCGCCCGCGCCACGTGGAGGTGCAGCTTTTCGGCGACTCCCATGGCAGCGTGGTGCACCTTTTCGAGCGCGAGTGCTCGATCCAGCGACGCTACCAGAAGATCGTGGAGGAGAGCCCCTCGCCCGCCCTCACCCCCGAGCTTCGCCGGGCCATGGGTGAGGCCGCCTGCCGGGCGGCCCGGGCCCTGGGCTACCAGAACGCCGGCACGGCCGAGTTCCTGGTGGACGCGCAGGGAGGCTTCTACTTCCTGGAGGTCAATGCCCGCCTGCAGGTCGAGCATCCTGTCACCGAGACCCTGGTGGGCCTGGACCTGGTGCGCCTGCAGCTCGAGGTGGCCGCCGGCGGCAGGCTGCCCTTCACTCAGGAAGAGTTGAGAGCGCGGGGGCACTGCCTGGAGGTGCGATTGTACGCCGAGGACCCCGAGCGGGGCTTCCTGCCCTCCATCGGCACCCTGGAGGTCTTCGAGGTGCCCGCCTGGCCTGGCACCCGCCTGGACACCGGCGTGCGCCAGGGCAGCACCATCAGCACCCACTACGACCCCATGCTGGCCAAGCTGATCGCCTGGGGGGCCGACCGGCGCGAGAGCATCCAGCGCATGCGGGCCTGGCTGGGCCAGATCGTGGTGCTGGGGGTGACCACCAACCTCGAGTTCCTGCGCAATCTGCTGGCTCACCCCGAGTTCGTGGCCGGACGCACCCACACCCATTTCCTGCAAGACCACCAGATCGTGACCGGCGGAGCAGTTCCGGACGAGGCCTTCTTGGCCGCCGCCCTGCTCGCGGCCGGCTCGCGGCCGAGCGCAGCCATGGCCTCTCCCTGGGAGAGCGGGCCCTGGAGGAACGGATGAGGCTCGCCATCGGAGACCGGGTGGCCGAGGTGACGGTCAGCGGCACGAAGGTGCTGGTGGACGGCGTGGAATACCAGGCCGATCTCGAGGGCGGGCGACTCTGGATCGGCGGCCGCGTGCTGGCCGTGCGCGGAGAGCGGAGCGAGCTCTGGCTCGAAGGCCGACGCTACCAGGCCCGCGAGGTGGCTGCCGGGCGCTCGGCGGTGGCTCCCACCACCTTCGACGGCCGCATCAGCGCCACCATGCCGGGCACCGTCTTGCAGCTCAAGGTGGCCGTGGGCGAGCGGGTGGAGGCCGGCCAGGCCCTCCTCTTGATGGAGAGCATGAAGATGGAGATGACCGTGGAGACTCCCGGCTCGGGCACGGTGCGCGAGGTGGCCTGCGCCCAGGGCGACCTGGTGGCTGTGGGCGCGCTGCTGGTGCGGCTCGAGGTGGAGAGCGTTGGCTGAGGTCCGCCTGCTCGAGGTGGGCCCCCGCGACGGCCTGCAGAACGAGCCCGAGGTCATCCCCACCGGGGTCAAGATCGAGTATGTGCGCCGCCTGGCCGCGGCCGGGCTGAAGCGGATCGAGGTCACCTCCTTCGTCTCGCCCCGCTGGGTGCCGCAACTGGCCGACGCCAGCGAGGTGCTGGCCGGGCTGGACCTGCCCGGGGTCGAGCTGAGCGTGCTGGTGCCCAACCAGAAGGGGCTCGAGCGGGCCCTGGAGGCGGGTGTCAAGCGCATCGCCCTCTTTGCCGCCGCCTCCGAGACCTTCTCGCGCAAGAACCTCAACCGCAGCATCGCTGAGAGCCTGGACGACTACCGCCCGGTGGCCCGTCAAGCCCTGGCGGCGGGGATGAGCCTGCGTGGCTATCTCTCCACCTGCTTCGTCTGCCCCTTCGAGGGGCCCGTCGCGCCGGACAGAGTGGCCGCGCTGACGGCCGAGTTGCTGGAGATGGGTGTCGACGAGGTGGGCATCAGCGACACCATCGGCGTGGCCGTGCCGCCTCAGATCAGGGCTACCCTGAAGGCGGTGCTCGAGGTGGCCCCGGTCGAGAAGCTGGCTCTGCACCTGCACGACACCTGGGGCACGGCCCTGGCCAACGTCTGGGCCGGGCTCGAGCTGGGCATCGCCAGCTTCGACGCCAGCTCGGGCGGGCTGGGGGGGTGCCCCTACGCGCCCGGGGCGGCCGGCAACCTGGCCACCGAGGACCTGGTCAACCTGCTCGAGCGCAGCGGCTACGACACCGGGGTGGATCTGGGCAAGCTGGCCGAGGCCTCGCGTTTTCTGGCTCAGGCATTGGGGCGCGAGCTGCCCTCGCGGGTCTTGCGGGTGGTTGACTGACTGGCGATTGATGCGCTAGCATCAGATGCATGAGAACAACGCTAGACATTGCTGACGACGTCCTCCTGGCCGCGCGTGAGCTGGCACGAAAGGAGGGGAGAACCGCCGGTCAGGTTCTTTCCGATCTCGCCCGGCGCGGGTTGCAGGCCGACCCGGCCAACCACGCACCGCGGGAGACCGAGGAATTCTATGGTTTTCGCCCCCTTCCGAGTCGGGGCGTCGTGGTGACGAATGAGCTCGTCAGTCGTCTGCGCGAGGAAGACCCGGACTGATGCGCGCTCTGCTGGACGTCAATGTGCTGGTCGCTCTGCTTGATCGAGCTCACGTCCATCACCATCGGGCCAGGAGCTGGTTCCTGGGCCAGGCACAAAGTGGATGGGCTTCCTGCCCGCTCACTCAGAACGGCTTCGTCCGTGTCCTCAGCCAGCCGAAGTACCCCAAGCCAATCTCTACCTCGCAGGCAATCGAGCTCCTTGAGTCAGCGGCAGCCACCGATCTGCACGAATTCTGGCCGGCCGACGTGAGCCTGCTGGACGAGTCGAGTATCCATCGCAATCGCGTTCACGGCCCCAAACAGCTTACTGACCTCTATCTGCTCTCGCTGGCTGTCTCCAGAGCAGGGTTCCTGGCCACCTTCGACCAGTCCATCCCCCTTTCGGCAGTCCCCCGAGCTGAAGCCCACCATCTGGTCGTGATCTAAAGTCCCGCGCACGGACGATGCGATGAATTCTTAATCGCCGTGCCGGCACGGTCAATGCGACGAAGTCTAAAGCGACTCCACCACC
>QWHO01000510.1 GCA_021404945.1 bacterium CPR1 | reverse complement strand
CTTGGGCAATGAGAGCACCGGCCGTCCGCTGGCGAGACCAACCCGGCACTCGAAGCGGTCCCCGGCTTGACGCCCTGGCCGGTCGAGGTATTCGCCAAGCCGCCAGTCGACCAGTTCTCGGACGAGTTGTTGCAGCGGTTCTCGCATCTCCGGGCTGGCCTGGAACGCCGTTGCAAAGATGCCCTCCTGGAAGGTGAAAAAGGGATCCCGGCCGGAGGTCCGGTCGCTCCAGGCAAGAATGGGAGAACTGCGCACCAGGGCTTGCAGGGGGCGCTGGTCGCTCAGGTTGAGGCTCACGTCCTTCGCCAGCTGAGCGCTTCGGCCGGCCAGTTGGGCAAACTCTCCGGTGAGCTCCGCGAGCGCAACCGAGCCGGGGAGGGAGTCCAGGTTGAGCATGGCATGGAGCAAGACCATCTTGTCGCCTTTTTCCAGGGGAGTGGTTTCCAGTTCCTGGAGGAACGGGCCGTGGGTCGCCAGGACAACCTCTTCTAGGGGGGGTAAACCCGCCCTGGGCGCGCACAAACCCCAACCAGGAACCATATTTTGACTTCGCCAAACGTGGGTCGTAGCGGTCCTGATAGGCCTCGAGGGCCGAGGGACGTCGGCCGTGCAACTCCGCGAATTCCTCGTAGTATCGGGTCAGAGCCTGGCCACCATCAAGACGCAGGAGCCCACGCAAGAGGTCCACAGCTTCCAAGCTGTAGGTGACCTCGCAACCCGGTGGCAGGTCTGGATGCTCGCCCTTTCTGAGAAGCTCGAAGCAGCGAGCCAATTCGGAATCGCCGGGGGGCAGGTCGAATAGTGTTTGGGGCTTGATCAGGAAGGTCCGGTGGTTGCCAATGTAGTCAATGACGTTCAGGTGCTTCTTGCCGGGAGACAGGCGAAGGCCGCGGCCGAATTGCTGGAGCCAGATGATCCGCGACTCGGTGGGGCGGAGCATCAGGACGGTATCGATCTCAGGCAGGTCGACTCCCTCGTTGAACATGTCCACGCAGCAGAGGATATCCAACTCGCCGCGCCTGAGTCGATCAATGGATTCGGTGCGAGGGGCGCTCTCGGGCCCAGAGAAAACCGCCACAGAACGGAGGCCGTTGGCGGTGAAGAACTCCGCCATCCACAGGGCATGCCGAACCGAGCAACAGAAGGCCAGGGCTCGTTGCCCCTGGTAGCGGCGATAGTTCTCCAGGGCATTTTGAGCCCGAGCTTCGACAACAAGTGCATTCTCGAGCGCCTGTGGATCCCAACCGCCATTGCGCCAGGGTATGTTTCGATAATCGACCAGGTCTGGCACTCCGAAGTAGTGGAAAGGCACCAACAACTCGCGGCGCACACCCTCGAGCAAGTCGCACCGGTAGACCAGATTCTGGCCGCAGAGCGCGAGGAGGTCCCCTCCATCGGTTCTTTCGGGAGTCGCGGTGAGACCCAGTAGAAATGCTGGCTCGAAATAATCGATGAGCTTGCGATAGGTGGCTGCGTGGGCATGGTGGAATTCGTCGATCACGATGTAGTCAAAACTTCGGCGGTCGAATTGCCGGAGGTGAGGAAGTCGACCCAGTGTGGAGACGGACGCGAAGAGCATGTCGGCTTGGGGGGCTTTCTCTAACCCATCGTAGAGGCCTAGATGGGCCTCGGGGCGCACCCGTCGGAAGGCTCGCATCGCTTGGGTCAGGATTTCCCGGCGGTGGGCCACAAACAGCACACGGCCATAGGGAAGGCTGTCAAAAGCCGCCAGAAATGTCTTGCCCAACCCGGTGGCGAGAACCACCAGCCCGGCCCGGTTCCCGTGTGCACGGGTGGTTCTGAGGCGAGCCAGGGCCTCGACCTGGACCGGATGGGGCAGTGGCGCGGGAACGCTTTCTTCGCGCACGATTTCGACGGCTACAGGGCGTTCGGCCAGGAGAGATGAGCCGTCGAGCACGACTGGAGGTCGGCGCCGAGAGCGGTAGGAATCCAGCCACTCGGCCGTCAGTTCCACGGTTCGCCTGTGCGTGAACAGCCTTTCGAATGCTTGCGAGAGCTCAAGAGTGTTCTGGACCACCTTGTAGTTCCACTCCACCGCTTCGTGCAGCGCAGGGCGGCTCAGGTTCGAGCTTCCGACAAATCCCCTGGCCTGTCCGTCGCGCTGAAGGAAGAGGTAGGCCTTGGGGTGGAATCCCTGGTCTTTCGCCTCAAACACCCGCAGGTAGACTTGGCCTGGAAATCTGGCTTCGAGGTCCAGCAATCGAAGTAATGCGTCTGGGTCCGTAACTCCCAGGTAGTCTCCGGTTATCAGTCGCAGCCATCCACCACGCGCGAGCAGATCCCCGAGCCGGTCCTCAATCTGCACAACTCCGGAAACCAGCACGAAACTGACGGCGATGTCGGCAAACTGCGCCCTGTCTAGCTCGGCCAGGAGGGGCCCGCCGAGATGGTCTTCCCCCAGGCCGGTGGTCAAGAGCGGGCCTTCCAGGCAGTTGGCTGGCTGCTGCAGGGCTGGGTGCCCACCGCCACAGGAGTCGGGGACATCCCCCCGATAGCGTGGAATCACGTGGACGTGCAGGTGCATCACGGTCTGCCCGGCTGCTTCGCCGACATTGATTCCGATATTGAAGCCGTCGGGGTTGTGGCGCTCGACAATGGCGTCTCGTGCCAGTTGCACCGCCCCCAGGAGATCCAGTTGCTCCGTAGCGGTAGCCGAGAACCAGTCCCCGACGTGCCGTCGCGTGGTCAACATTGCGTGTCCAGGGCTCACCGGGTTTGCATCCCACAGCCCCAGAACCCGGTCGCCCTGATGGAAGAGATGATTGGGGTCAGGTTGACAGAAAGGGCACGAGTTCATCAGTCGCTCTCCGCGCAGGCCGCGCAGAGCCATCGCGCCGGATGGCGGGCGGTTCGCATGGCCGGGTCAACGGGGCGGTCGTACAGAATGCCCGACTTTGGAGCCAGTTCGAAGGCTGCTCGGTCCTCGCCCCAGGAGCCGATAGGAGGCCGGTCGGCCCAGCAACTGCTCGGCCAGGGTCGCTGAGAATTGAAGGCCCAGGCGATCTGCTCGAGGTCGCTTACGGCCAGAACGTCCCACGGGTTCTCCGAGTGCCGCAGCTCGGACGTGCCCTCCACCACGATTCCTCGCCGCTCGTTGTCGCG
Source organism: bacterium CPR1 (assembly GCA_021404945.1). Lineage (GTDB taxonomy): Bacteria > Vulcanimicrobiota > Xenobia > Xenobiales > QWHO01 > QWHO01. The sequence continues at coordinate 1,023 of QWHO01000510.1, read as the reverse complement.
CTCCCGGCCTCCGACGTAGCAGAAGCGATAGCCTCTCGTGATGCCGGCCAGGACGAGAGCTGCCGTCATCGGCTTGGTCCCGCCGGTGTAATCGACAACGATCTCCTCGGGCTTGAACCCCTGCTCCTCGACCTTGCGACAGCAATTGAGCGCTCTTTCGTAGCAGTGCTGCAGGTCTTCGATCTCCTCGACCAGGACCTTGTGGTCGGAAAACTGGTGGCTCGCCTTCTGGCGAACCAGGGGAATGCTCTCCACGGATTCTTGCGATGTGTAGAAGCACACAAAGTCGGGCTTATGTCCCTGAATCGAGCAGGCCACCGGCTCGGGCGACTTTCCCAGCGCGACGATCAGAGCGGTCTTCTTCATCGGGCCTGGTTCACCCGACTCGGGGAAGAGCCCTGCCCGCTTCCGGGGGCAGCTCTCGTTGCTCGGACGCCCCGGGGAGACCAGGGTAATTGGACTTGGCCAGGCCCCGGAGTGCTCTCGACCCCGAGCCTCAGCAATAACTGTGATGGAACCTGGCTCTCGAGGGCTTCAGCCCGTCCTTGGCACGTTTCTATCCACGCGACGCCTCGAGAAGCCTTTGCAGCTCCTCAAAAGCCATGCCCGTCAACTCGTGCACGGCCTCTACGGGGGTGCCACTGGCCAGAAGCTTGCGGGCAACGGTTTCCATTGCCGTGGCCTCGCCTTTGGCTCGTCCCCTGGCCTCGCCCGTGGCCTCGCCTTTGGCTCGTCCCCTGGCCTCGCCCCTGGCCTCGGCGCGTTCGAGCTGGCTGGCCCAATCGTGTCGAGCCTTCTCGCGAAGCTCAATCAGCTCTCTTACCTCATCGCTGGCATAGGCTCGTCTCATGGCTTCCAGGGTCCTTTCTATTCCCTCTTCTTTCTTCAGGGTCTCCGGAACATCCTCGAGCCCCGTCTGGTAGAGCTCGCCGAATCTCAGCACGTGCAGCCATTTCTCGAACGGAGTCCGAAGACGTCTGGGTTTGGCCTGCTTGAACTTGCTCAGCTCGATATAGTGAAGCT
>QWHO01000509.1 GCA_021404945.1 bacterium CPR1 | reverse complement strand
TCATACAGTGACTTTCATCAATCGCAAGACAGAATTGGCGGCCTTGAGGCGGGGCGTCCCCAGCCGTGGATCGGCTATGTTTGTGCTGTATGGACGACGCCGGATCGGCAAGACCGAACTTCTGAAGCACTTTCTGGCCGAGCGGCCGCACATCTTTTTCACTGGCGACCTTGGGACTCCAGCCCAGCACCTGCGTGGCCTTTCCCAGCGCCTGGGAGATTTCCTGGCCGACCCGGTGCTGCAATCAGGGAGCCTCCCGGACTGGCGAGCCCTATTGGGATACTTGGAGCACCACCCACCGGCGGTCGATCTGGTCTTGGACGAGTTTCCTTATCTTTGCCAAGGCGAGGTGGCGCTCCCTTCTCTGCTTCAGGCAGCCTGGGACCGGAGTCTCAAAGACAGTTCTCTGCGCCTCTTCCTGTGCGGGTCTTCAGTAGCATTCATGGAGCAGGAGGTACTTGCGGACCCAAGCCCGCTGTTCGGTCGGCGGACTGGTCAGATGCGCCTTCGGGCGATGGATTTCTGGAGCGCCCAGGAGTTCGTCCCGCATTTCACGCCAGTCGAGCGCGTGGAGGCCTATGCGTGCTTGGGAGGGACCCCGGCTTACCTCGCCCAGATAGCATCCAGCGAGTCCTTGGCCGATGGCCTGCTAACGCGCATTTTGGACCCGGTCGCCTACCTCTTTGAGGAACCTCGCTTGCTCCTCCACCAGGAGCTGCGTGAACTCAAGCATTATTTCGCGCTTCTTACGGCGATCGCCGCCGGGCACACGCGTCTGAACGAGATTGCCCAGGATGTAGCCTTGGATAGAACCTTTGTGACTCGCTACCTGGACGTGTTGGGCCGGCTCGAGCTGATCGACCGCCAGGTGCCAGTCACCGAACCCAGTCCCCTGCGCAGCCGTAAAGGACTCTTCAGGATTGCCGATCCCTTTTTTCGGTTCTGGTTTCGGTTCGTAGCCCCAAACCTTACGGATCTAACTCTGGGCGAAGCGGAGTGGGTCCTCCGCGAACGCGTCCAGCCACACATGGATCACTTTGTTGCGCCGAGCTTCGAGGAACTCTGTCAACAGTGGGTGCAGCGCAGAGCTAAGCTCCCGTTCCGCCCGCGCCGGGTTGGGCGGTGGTGGAACGGGCGCGCTGAGATAGACGTGGTCGCTTTTGACGACAACTGGTTGCTCGTGGGCGAGTGTAAGTGGAGTAAGCGCAGGGTTGGCATCGAAACCCTTCGCCAATTGCGCGAACGCCGTGCAGCCCTCCCTGGCTTCGAAAGACACAAGACGCTGTATGTCCTGTTCTCGCGGAGCGGGTTCGAGCCCATGGCGGCCGCCGAAGATGTGCTGCTGGTAGACCTCGCCACACTCCTGAACGAGTAACTAGTCGGTAGCGAATAGTCCATAACCACGCCGTTTCCGAACGGGCCCAATAAGTCCCCCGAACTCGTCTCCAGGAGGAGCACTCAAAAAAAAGCGCGTCGTAGCGTTCTTTCAAACCGGAGCCTGGAAGCCCATTCGAACGCCCGACCTGCTGCTCATGCCGAGTGAGTCGGTCAGCGGCATCAGGAGATTTCCGTGCGTCCTCGGCAGTCTCACGTCAGTGAGACCCCACCTCCGCCACCCACCCCAGGCCCGCAGAACCTGCCCATCCCGGCTTTCCAGAGAGCTTTGAGGAGTTTTTCCCTCCCACACCCCTCAGAAGCCCGGCAAGCACACTTCCAACGAGCCGCCATAATGGCTTTGCAAAGCCATTATTCACCGCTACCCGATTGGACATGCCGGCCCGACCCGGGTATACTTGAAATATGCTCTACGTGCTCGAGCCGCGGACGCTGAGCCTGCGGGTGCGGGTGAGCGAAGAGGTGCTGCCGGTGCTCGAGGCAGCCGAGGCAGCGGCCCGGGCCCACGGGGCCGAAGACTGCTCAGCCGCGCTGCGGCTTTTTTTGGCGGGCTTTCTGGCGACCTGGAAGAAGGCCGACCGGCAGATGCGGGCTCGCACGCGGCGCATCATGGAATCTTGCGACTATCGCTGCCAGGTGCCGGGCTGCACCCGGCGCGCCTTTTTGCACCAGCACCACCTGGAGTTTCGCTCCCACGGAGGGGGCGATGAGGACGCCAACCTGGCGGGGGTGTGCGATGTGCACCACCAGGGGCATCTGCACGGGGGCACGATGAAGGCTCGTCGTGAGCAGAGCGGGAGCATCCTGTGGCAGGTAGGGATTCGGAACGGTCAGCCTTATCGAGTGTTCCGCGACGACGCGAGAGTCGAGCGCGCTCGGCCTGGTTAGGCTTCTCGCCAGACGCTCTCGACCAGGTTGCGACCTCGCCCGACGCGCTCAGCCTGGCTCTGAGCCTCGCCCGAAGCGCTCGACCTTATGAGCCGCTCGACCGAGCCCGCCCGACGCGCTCAGCCTGGCTCTGAGCCGCCCGAAGCGCTCGACCTTATGAGCCGCTCGACCGAGCCCGCCCGACGCGCTCTGCCTGGTTGAGCCCCGCTCGACGTGCTCGACCTCGTGCTCGACCTGCTGAGCCCCGCTCGACGCGCTCGGTCTGATTGAAGGCCCCGCCCCAAGCACTCGGCCTGGCTGCCCCGCTCGACCTGCTCGAAGCCCCGCCAGACGGGCTCGGTCTGATTGACGGCCTCGCCCCAAGCACTCGGCCTGGCTGCCCCGCTCGACGTGCTCGACCTGCCGAGCCCAGCCCGACGCGCTCAGCCTGGTTGAGCCGCCCCACGCGAGGAAGGCGACGGCCCTACGAGCTCTCCTCGAGCTACCTGAGAAAGGCCGGAAACGATTCAGCCTGCCGGGTGAGCCCATCGTCACTCTCGTGGTCGACGAACCACACGTCGGCGCTCTCGAGCGAGAGGTAGACGTAGTTTCCCAACCCGTCGTCTCCGATAGGCAGCAGATGGGGCGGGAAACCGGACATGCGCCGGTGGATGTCGAGCTCGCGCAAGGCTGTCTGGGCGTCATAGAGCTCGTTGAGCCAGCCGGCCACATAGTCAGGGGCATCCTCGAGCAGGAAGGACCGGTAAGGTTCCGGCAGGGGGGACCCGAGTCGCTCTTCGAGTTGGGCAAGACTCATGGCAACCTGATTCTGCCGGACGGTGAGCAGCCCTGTCTCGGCGCGGAAGTCGCGAGCATAGCCCAGATCAACCTTGCGGTTGGCGGCGCTTCAGCCCGAGCCGGCAGAGCAGCAACCGGAGGCTTGCGCATTTTGCGACTCGCGGAGCTCTGGCGCCAGGCTCTGGGCCGACTTCTGCGCCAGGTTAGAACCCTTCCAGCCGGCCCAGCTCTTGCGTCAGTTCGGTGATCGACTCGTAGGTGGCGTCGGCCAACTTCGGGGTGGCCACGGTGCGCATTTGCTGACCGACCAGGAGGCCCTGCTCGGGAGCAAAGAACAGGGTACCCTCGCTCTTGACCGCTATGGAGGCCTCGATCCCGGGAGCCTCCACGGGCAGGGGAGCTTCAGCCTGCTCGGCGTTCACCTCGATCTTGACGCAGCTCAGGCCGGCGACCTCCTGGGTGCCCACGAGCCGGTAGCGGGTCACGGCCTCGAGGGGGGCGGGCAGTCCGGGCAGGCTCAAGCGCGAGAGGCCGGTCCACTCGTCCCCGACTTTGACGGGGTCGGGGGGAAGGCTCAGGGCTGCACCAGCATCGGGGCCGGAGGTCTCTTTGATAGCACCGTCCGGGGCCAGCTGGGTATAGACCACGCTGCGCTGGACGGGGACTCCGGAGATTCTCCAGGTCTCGGGGTCGCCGACCGGCTCGCTGATCGTGACCAGGTGACCGCTTGCGTCGGCGTCCTCGGCCAGCACTCGCTGGGTCATCTTCGACTTCCAGTGGTAGGATTGCTGACCGAGCACCTCACCCTGCTTGCGGGTTTCCTGGGTGATGCGGGTGCTGACCTTGTATTCGACCAGGCTGCCTGGTTTGAACCGCAGTTTCAAGAGGATGCCGGAGCTGGTATCGATTGCCATGGCGAACTCCTTTCGGCGCCTGCCACCCTTCGGATGGCCCCAAGGTGGCTCCTTCAGGTCACTCGGAAGGAAGAGGGGAGAGTTGCTCGCCGGCGGCAACTTTGGCAGGGAGCAGGCTGTGCAGGGTCTGGGTCAGGTAGGCGACGCCCTCGGAGCCCTGGCTGATCGAGATC
>QWHO01000036.1 GCA_021404945.1 bacterium CPR1 | reverse complement strand
CCTGGCAGCCTCTCCAGGTGCAGCCGCGCACCGTATCTTCGAGGGCGGTGTAGTAGCCGATGTTGTCGCCGGTGTGGAGCTCGAGCAGCGATTCGTCCCGGACCCGGGCCAGAAACTCGGTGATCCGATAGAGGTCCTCGGGCGAGCAGATAAGCTCTTCTCGCTCGCGCATGCGACCGGAGGCGAAAACCAGCTGCACCTGCCAGCCGACCACGTCATGCTCGACCAGCAGGCGGTACATGTCCTCGAGCTGGTGCAAATTGAGCTTGGAGATCGATGTCACAGCGAAGCGATAGACCTCGTGCTCGGCCAGCTCGTCGAAGGCGGCGAAGACATCGGCGAAGGCCGTGGGGCTGTTACGGATGAGGTTGTGGGTCTCCTCCAGACCGTCCAGGCTCATCGAGTATGCCGTCAGATACTCGCGGATGTGGTGCATCTGGCGCAGGGCGAAAGTTCCGTTGGATACCATCCCCAGGCTCATGCCGTGCTCGCGCACCCGAGCCGCGAGCAGCGGCCAGTCCTTGCGCACCAGGGGCTCGCCCCCGGAGAACACCATGTCCTCCACCCCCAGCTCGTGCAGCTCGTCGATGAGGCTCAACATGCGCTCGGTGCTCAGCTCATTGGGACGCACCGTGCCGGCCGCCGAGGCGCAATGCAAGCAGCGCATGTTGCAAGCGCGGGTGATCTCCAGAACCGCTTTGTTGGGACCGGGGCGCTCCCCATCGGGCCCCACCGAGAGCCAGCTGTCGCGTGGCTTCCGAGTCGAAAAGCAGATCTGCTCACTTCCGTACAACGAAGTTGCCCTCCTTACGACCGGACGCATCGCAAAGGGCAACAAGCGGGGCTTGCACTTCAGACGTCCAGGCAGTCCGCTTTGTTGAAATAGCGCAGGCAGTAGAAGCAGGGGAAGTAATCGGTGGGAGCCAGGTCGTCCATCACCGTGTAGTCGATCTTGTTCTGCCAGAACAGGGCGATGCGGTTAGACAGGGCCTTCAAGGACCATTGCAGCGGACGCATGGCCAGGTCGGCGATCACGTCGGTGTCATCCTCGGCGCCCCCGGCGCCCCGATAATTGGAGATATCGGGGCAAAAACGCAGGTAGCCGTTGTAGTCGATGCTGATGATGCTCAGCCCCAGAGGGCGGCAAGCGTACAGAGGCTGAGGCGAGAAGTAGCCGGTGGTCATGTCGACCTTGATGCGACTTTCCTTCTTGCGAAGCTCGGCGATCTTCTTCTCCGCCGCCTCGGCCGCTTCCATGTCCAGGATCAGCCCGTCCTCAATGGGGCGCGGAGCCGGCCGCATCAGGATGAAGTTGAGCTGATCGGCACCCTGCTCGACGGCCAGCTCGACCAGGGCATCCATCTCGCCCACGTTGCGCGTGCTGAGCACGGTCTGCAGGCCAAAGCTGAGACCGTGGCGGCGGCACAGCTCCAACGCATCCATCACCCGGTTGAAGGTATTGGGTCCCCGGATGGAATCGTTGGTCTCGCTCGTCGCGCCCTCCAGGCTGAAGGTCACGCCGAGCAGCCGATTGCTGTGACGCAGCAGCACCTTGTGACTGTCGCGGAAGTTCTGCCCGTTGGTCACCAGGGTGTAGCCGATGTCGTGCCGGGCGATGGTGGCGATGAGCTCATCGAACTGCTTGTGCGTCGTCGGCTCACCCCCGGTCAGAGCCACCACCCTCGGACTGAAGGGTCGGGCCTGCTCGAGGATGCTGTCCACCAGGTCGACCGGGATATCCCGGATGGGATGCTGGTTGACCAGCTTGTTACAGTGCACACAATCGAGGTTGCACCGATTGGTGACCTCGATACAGATGATCTCAGGCAAGGCTCAACCCTCCAGTGTGCTCAGTTGGCCTTTGTGCCCGGGATGGAGATCGACCCGTTGCCGGTGGTGTGCAACTGCTTGGCCGCCTCGGCCCCGGTGGCCTCGCCCCGGACGGAGGCGATGAAGCTGCCACCGTTGTCCACCCGGCTCAGGCCAGAGAGGGCGTGCAGAGAGCCATCGGCGGCCCTTCCCACCATCTTGGGGATCTTCACGTTGATGGCCTTGCCGCTCAGGTTGCCGTTCACCTTGACCCCGCCGCCACCCCCGCCCTTGCTCATGCTGACCTGGGCGTTGGGCTCAAAGACGTGGATCTTGGCGCTGAACTTCTTACCCGACATCCCCAGCGCAGCCATCAGCGATTGCAGGTCGCGCGGCGCCCGGCCGGCACCAGCCCCGCCCGCCGGCATGGGCCGCCCAGCCGCGGGTCCCACTCCCTGGGCCCCGTTGGCTCCGTTGGTGCTCGGCCAGGGAGCCGGAGCCGCCATGGGGGCTCCGAAGCCGCCTCCAGCGCCCGGGCCGGCTGCTTGCTGACCGTTCTCTCCCGGGGCCCCGGGCCGGGGAGCCGAGAAAGCCTGATCGAGCGGGCTGCCCTGCCGGGTTTCGCCCAGGTCGAGCACCGCCGGTGGCTGGAAGGCATCGCCCATGGCCTGTTTCTGCTCCCACATGGCGGTGAGCTGGTCGATCATCGCCCCGGCCATGGCCGGGTTGGAGGCAACCTCATCGGCTCCCACCTCGATCTGCTTCTCGGTCTTCTGGGTGGTGATCTGGAAAACGTCGTCGTCACCGCCACCCTGTCCCTGGTTGGCCCCCTGCGCCTTGTCCTGAGGGCTCCCGGGCGTCTTGCCCTTGTCGCCGCCCTGCACGGTGGCCCCGTTCTTCTCGCCGCCCTGCACAGCAGCCCCGTTCTTGCCGCCCCCGGGCGCGCCGGCTTCGGCAGCCGCCGCGCCGCCGGGATTGAGACCACCGGCCTGGAGCCGGCTGGCACGCTTCTCGGAAACCTCGATCTCCAGGCCGCACTTGGTACCGATGTCGATCACCTCTTTGCCGATGCGGGCCACGAAGCTTGACACCGACGCCTCATCCTTGGGGTCCACCCCCTGGGACTGGTAGGAGTCGTTGGCGGCCCCCTTCCCTCGTTTCAGGCACGAGCGGATGATCTGCTCCTTGGAGCGTAGCTCGGCCACGGCTGCCGAGAGCCCGGAGGAGCCCGATTCCTCGTCCTGGCTTTGCAGCTCGCTCAGGGCCTTGGAAATGGCTTTGCACTCCTTCAGGTTTTGCTGCATCTCGGGCTTGGCCTTGTCGGCCGAGCTGACCCCGCCCATCGCGCACATCGAGGGCGCGGCCATGGTCTCGTCCTGGCTGAAGGGCTTGAGGTCGGAATCTCCCTCGTCATCTTCCTCCGAGCCCGAGAAGGAATCGCCGGGCGCGGCCGAGGAGGCTGAGGATGCCGAGGAAGTGGCGCTTGCCTTGGTGCTTCCGGCCACCGCGAAGGCGAAGGCAGACCCCTGCCCGCGCGGGCCCTGCAGCTCCTCAGGGTGCTCCATGACGAATTGAACCAGCTCGTCGTCGCTGACCTGGCCTTCGGAAACCATCTTCTTCAGTTGCTCGGACCCCGAAGACTGGATCAAGAGCCGAAGATACTGCGCCTGCTCGTTCGCGTTCGGCGCCGGGCTCTGGGGATTGAGGAAAGGTCGTCCAAGGCTGGTCATGTCCATGGCAAATCTAGCTCCCTCCGATGAACTTTTGGATATTATATCAAAATGGCCCCGGAGATATCTCTGACGAGGGTCATGTTTGAGCAATCCGGGCGAGCCAGGAGCGGGAGCGAAGCGGGCCTTGCAGCGGGCAGGACCCGACCTCTCAGGGCCCTTCTTCCTCCGAGCAGCAGCTGGTCAGCGCCTTCTCGACCGCGTCGATGCTGCGCGAGCGCTCAACACCCAGGCCCTCCTGCTGGTGCACGACCACGCCATCGGCATCCAGCACGGTGATCAGGTTGGAATGAGCAAAATCGGTGGCGCTCACTTTGCGATACTTGACGCCCAGGACGGCGGCCAGCTCCTGCACCTGCTGCGAGTCTCCCCGAATCAGGCGCCAGCGAGGATCGAGCTTCTGCTCGTCTGCCAGCTGGCGCAACCGCTCGGGGGTATCGGTCTCGGGGTCGAACGTCACCAGCACCAGCTCCACGCCTGCGGGATGGCGCTTGCGCAGGTCCTCGTCGATGGACTTCATGTCGGCGATGATGCGCGGGCAGGCCTGAGGACAGGAAGTATAGACCATGGCCAAGAGCCGCACCTTACCCCGAAGCTCCGGCAGAGTCAGCTCCTTGCCGTCCTGGTCGGTCCAGGCCCCGGGGAGATGGTAGATGGAGAGCTCGGGCAGAGGGCCCGGGCTGCGGGAGGCGGGCGCCTGTGGGGGCGGCGTGCTGCAGCCGACAAAAAGCAGCGCGGCGAGCAACAGGGCTCTCATGGCTTCTTCCCCGAGGGCAGGTCGAGGGCGCAGCGAAAACCAAGGTTGGCCAGGGTGTAGCGGGCCTTCAGGCTGGAGCGAAAGGCATAGCGCATGAAACGAGCATAATCAGAGCGGTCCCGGGCATCGGCCGCCGCGGCCCCACAAAAGAGATCGCCATCGCCTCCGCCACGGGACTCGCCCCCCACCATGGTGGTCTGAAAGTCGTCCACCCATTCCCAGACCAGGCCGTGCATGTCGTAGACTCCGTAATAGTTGCGGTAGGTGGAGCCCACGGGGGGCAGGGCCGGCCGGGTCGGCCGGGCGTACCAGTCCAGGATCCGGCGGCTGAAACCCGGCTCCAGCGTGCCGTCGGCCCTCTTCTCGCTGGCCGATCCCGCCAGCTCCCACTCGGCCTGAGTCGGCAGGCGCTTGCCGAGGGAACGGGCATAGGCGCGGGCGGCAAACCAGGAGACATGGGTCACCGGGCTTTTCGCCAGGGCGGGGTCGAAGTCCAGATCGCCGGTCCAGTGACCCAGGTAGCGCACATCCGCGAAGACGCGCTTGACCTTCGAGCGCCTCCATTCGGGGTGAGCCCTGACGAACTCACGGAACTGCTCGTTGGTCACCGCATAACGGTCGAGCAGGAAGGGCCCCACGGCGATGCGATCGTCTTCTCGCGCATAGAGCGGAGCGTAGCTCCCACCGCTCACTTTGACCATGCCCGGCGGGGGAGCCAGAGTCAGCAGCAACATCGCCGTGAGAACCAGCATCACGACTATTTGACCCGCACCCTGGCAATGGTTTTGGGCGACACGTCGCCTCCCTTGTTGCCCCAGCTGTTGAGCACGAAGGTGACCACGCTGGCAGCGTCCTCATCGGACAACTGCAGGTTGGGCATCACGTTATTATAGGTCTCACCGTTCACCTTGATCTCACCGGAGAGGCCATTGACCACGGCGCTGACGGCCACCTCCGGGCTGGTCAGGAAGTCGGAGCCGGCCAGCGGCGGGAAGACCTTCGGCACCCCCTTGCCCTCTTGACCGTGGCAGGCCACGCAGTTGCGCTTGTAGACGATCTCTCCGCGAGCGATCCGCTCCTCTTTGTTGGCCGTGGGCTTGCCCACCGGCGCCCTGGAGCCAGGAATCCTCTGGATGGTGCTTCCTTCGGCCATGTAGACGACGTCGGCCTGCTTGCCGGAATAAACCAGAGGGTTCTCGGGGCCTTCCACCTTGAGCTTACCCAGGGCACCTTTGTTGAAGGCTCGGAAGATGGAGTGGTCGACCAGCACGAGCGTGCCCGGGGCCTCCACTTTGAAGTCGACGATGGCCGAGCCACCGGCGGGGACCAGGGTGGACTGGACGTGCTTGTTCTTGGTCGTGCCCCCTTCGATGTAGACGGTATCGAAAATCTCGCCGATCACGTGAAAGGAGGAGACGAGGTTGGGGCCACCATTGCCGACGTAAAGGCGCACCGTCTCGCCCACTTTGACGACCTGTGCCTGGTCGCCCCCGAACCCGTCGACCTTGCCGTTGAAGACCACGTAGTCGGGATTCTCGTCCAGAGCCTTCTCCATGGAGAAAGGCTGCAGGCCGGGCTCGCCGTGGGCGCCCTCGGTGTAAAACTCGCTCTGCATGACGTAGAATTCTCGGTCAACCTTGGGAAGCCCGCCAACGGGCTCCACCAGAATCAGCCCGTACATTCCGTTGGCGATGTGCATGCCCACCGGAGCCGTGGCGCAATGATAGACGTAAAGCCCGGGGTTCAGCGCTTTGAAGGAGAAGACCGACTCGTGGCCCGGGGCCGTGAACGAGGCAGCCGCCCCACCGCCCGGCCCGGTCACCGCGTGCAGGTCGATATTGTGGGGCATCTTGCTGTCGGGACGATTTTGAAGGTGGAACTCGACCTCATCGCCCTCGCGGATGCGGATAAACTTGCCCGGGACCTCGCCGCCGAAGGTCCAGAACGTATAGGTCACTCCCGGAGCCAGCTCGGACTCGACCTCGCTGACCTCGAGCTTGACGCTCACCTTGGCCGAATGTTTTCGGGTGATGGGCGGCGGCACCTCGGGTGCGCTGGTCAAGACGGCCACCTCCTCGGGCAAAGCCCCGGCCGGGGAGGGGGAAGCGGAAGGGGTCGGGGGAGAAGAGCAGCCTGCCAGCAAAGAGCTCAAGAGCAGGGCGGTGATCGTGCGTTTCACAGGTTATGAAGCCTTTCCTGAAATCAAAGGCGACTCAGCGACTTCAAGCCGGCCCCGGCCTCCGTCTCCCGGACGGTAGCTCGGGGACAGCCGTCAGCTCCCCTCGCTCTTCACGTCAGCCGCAGCACCCCCGCCTGCGCCAGACACGGCCACCCGCAGGCATCTTGCGACGAGGCGTGGCGAACTCCTTCCAGGTTGGGGCGTCGCGCAGCCGAAAAAAACCTGGGTTTCGTCTTCACTTCCCTGCGACCCGACCCACAGACCTGCCTGCAAAGGCCAGATCACGGGTCACGGGCCACTCGAAAACCGGACGGCTCCAGGCGCGAAGCCGCCAGGTTGTAGCCCCGCTGGGAGGTTTCCAGGAAATCGGGGCTGCGGTGCTGCCAGCATCCCCCGCGCAGGACCCGAAATTTTTTCCCGAGCTCGTCGCAGCGCCAGCTCGAGCCAGGGTAGGCATCGTACCAGGCATCGGTCCATTCCCAGGCATTGCCGGCCATGTCCAGGCAGAGCGTGGGCGAAGCTCCGGCCGGGTGGGCGTCCACGGGGGACGGCCCGTCGGCGGCGGACTGGCAGCGCGCAGGGTCGAAGGCATTGCCCCACGGAAAACGACGGCCATCGAGCCCCCGGGCGGCTCGCTCCCACTCCGTCTCGCGGGGGAGGCGCAGCCCGGCCCAGTCACAGTAAGCCTGAGCATCGAAATAGGAGAGATAAAGGGCCGGGGCCTTCTCGCCCCAGCGGCCAGCGGCCCTGGCCCACGATTCGGGGGCGGGCCGCCCGCTGGCCTGGAGGAAAGTGCGAAATTGCTGGTTGGTCACTTCGTGCTTTCCGATGTAGTAAGCGGGCAGCGCGACCCGGCGGGCCGGCCGCTGGTCCATCGAGCCGGCGGCCGAGCCCATCAGGAAGCTGCCGGCCGGGACCAGAACCAGAACCGAGCCGTCGCGCTGGTGAATCAGCTCAGCGGGAAGCTCAGCGCGGACCGGCAGCCAGGCAAGCGCCAGCCAGAGGGCCAGGAGCGCGGCCGGACCCCCCCTTGACAGAGTTTTCCGGCAGCGCGACGCCCAACATATTGCGCTCGAGATCCAGCCGCCTACAATAACCGGTGGTGGCGGAGGCGGGGGTAGGGGCCCCCGAGAGCGTAGCTCCTCCGCCCCCCACAGGGGGGGTTGCGGCCGGACTTCTAGCAGGCGCCATCGCCCGGTCAGGGCTCTGGCTCCGGATTGGCCGGCTGGCCCTCGTCCGCCTCGAGCTCCGGCTCCTCCTCGGCCGGCTTCTCCTCGGTCGTCTCCGGCTCCAGCGGGCCCTCCCAGCGCAAGATCTTCAGGTCCAGCACGAAGATGGAGTACATGACCGGCACCAGCAGCAGCGTCACGCAGGTGGCCACGGTCAGCCCCCCGATCTGGGTGTAGCACAGAGGCTCCCAGAGAGGGCCGCCGCTGTGGACCAGAGGAAACATGGCAAAGACCGTGGCCCCCACCGTGATCAGCACGGGGCGAAGGCGAGCCAGCCCGGCATCGAGCAGGGCGTCGGTAAAGCACGCCCCCTCGGCCTGCATCTCCTCGATATAGTCGAACAAGACGATGATGTGGCTCACGATCACGCCCACCAGGGCGGCAATGCCCAGGAACGCCATGAAGCCGAACGGCGACTTCATGACAAAGAGGGCGGCGATGGCCCCCACGAAGCCGAAGGGTATGCCGGCATAGACCAGCAAAGGCTTGAGAGCGCTCTTGAACTGGAAGACCAGAGCCAGGAAAATGCCCGCCATGCTGATGGCCATGACCACGGCCAGCTCGGTGAAGCTCTTCTGTTGCTCTTCTTGCTCTCCGGCCACCTCCAGCTTGACTCCTGGACCCAGGCGGGCGGCCAGGTCCTTGATCTCGGGCTCGATGGAGCGGATGACCTCGGAGGGCAGGTGGCCGGCCACCGGAAAGGCTCCCACCGTCAGGGCCCGGGCGAACCGGCGGCGGCGAACCATCTGGGGCTCGAGCTTGAGATCGACCCGGGCCACCTGGCCGAGCCGCACTTTCTGGTCGCCCTGGCTGGAATAGACGTACAGGTTCCGCAGGTCAGAAAGTTGGGCCCGCTCGTCCATGCGCATCCGCGCCACCACCGGGATCTGGCGGTCCCCCTCGCGCAGCACCGTCACGGCGGTCCCGCTCAGGGCGGCAGTGGTGGACTGGGCCACGTCCAGGTGGGTCACCCCGGCCAGGTTGGCGCGGTCCGAGTCGGTCACCACCTCCAGCACCATCCCCTCCTCTCCCCAGTCGTCGCGCACCCGGGTGGCGAGCGGGCACTTTCTCAGCAAGCTCTTGACCTGCTCGGCGGCGGTGCGCAACTGGCGCAGGTCCTGGCCGGTGAGGCGCAGGGCCACCGGCACGCCGATCGGCTTACCGGTCTCGAGCTGGCGGGCGTCCACCTGCACGCCGGGAAAAGCACGCTCGGCACGGGCGCTGACAGCCTCCAGGAGCGGCACGGTGTCGTGCTTGTCCTCGACCTCGATGATGATCTGGGCGTAGTAGAGTTGCTTGAGCTCGGGCTCGACCGAGAACCAGAAGCGAGGACCCCCTCCTCCCAGAAAGGTGGTCAGATTCTTGAGCACCTTGCGCCCGAGACGAGCCTCCAGCTCGCCGGCAGCCTCCAGGATGAGCTGCTCGGCTTTGAGGGCCTCGCGGTTGGAGCTCACCAGGGTGCGGTCCATGGGCAGGCGCAGCTCGAGATAGGACAGGTACTGCAGGTCCTTGGGAAAGAACTGGGTCTCGAGTTGCAAGAAGAGGGCCGCGCCCAGGGCCAGCAGCAGGCCCGAGAGGGCCATCACCCACCAGCGGTGAGTCACGCACCAGCGGGCCACCCGATAGTAGATCCGAGCGTAGCCGTGCTGGCGGCGCTCATGCAAAGGAAGCTCGCGGCTGGGGCGCAACAGGTAATAGCCCAACAGGGGGATGAAGGTCATGGAAACCAGTCGCGAGGCGACCAGAGAGCACGTGATCACCACCGGGAGGCTGTACAGGAAACGTCCCGTGTCGCCGCTCAAGAGCAAAAAGGGAAGATAGGCCACGATGTTAGTGATGGTGGCGTAGAGGATGGCCGTGGCCAGGCGCGTTGGGCCCAGCCAGGCGGCGATGGCCGGCGGATGACCACGGCCCAGCTCGTTCTTGATGGCGTCCCCGGCGACCACCGGGTCGTCTACCAGCAGCCCCAGGGCCAGGATCAAAGCGGCGATGGAGACCTGCTGCAGGTCGATGCCGCAGACCGCCATGAACAGGAAGGTCATGGCCAGGGTGATGGGAATCGCCAGGGCCATCACCAGGGCCGAGCGCCACTCCCAGAAACCCACCAGGCTGATCAACACCACCAGAACGATGGCCTCCAGCAGGCAGCGCATGAAAAGATCGATGTTCTCGGTCACCTGAAGCGGCTGGTCGGAGGTGCGGCGAATGATCAAATCGGAGGGAAGCTCGCGGCTGGCTGCCGCGAGCACTTCGTCGACCTCGCGGCCGAAGTCGCCGATCTTCTTACCGGGACGCATCTGCACCGTGAGCGTGATGGCCCGATTGCGGTGCCACGTGCCCTGCTCGTCCCGCCAGGTGAAGAAGTTGAGGTAGCTGGCCGGACTCTCGTAGGAGCGATCGATGCTGACCAGGTCGCGAAGGTAGACCGGGGATCCCTTCTCCTGGGCGACGGCCACCTCGCCGATCTCTTTCTCGCTGCGGAATTCTCCTGTGGGGGTGAGCGGCACCACGCTGCCCCCGCTTTGCGTCTCTCCGCCTCCGGTGGCGATGTTGCGGGCCCCGAGCAGGTCGGCCAGACCGGCCACGCTCATACCGTAGCTGGCCAGACGCTCCTGGCTGTAGACCAGGAAGATCCGCTCCTCGAGCACCCCGGCCCGCTCCACCTTGGTGGCATCGGGAACGGTGCGAAGCCGGTCGGCCAGCAGCTCGGTGATCTCATCGAGCTCGCGATAGCTGTACCGGTCTCCCGCCACCAGCGAAAGCTTCTTGCGCGTCTCGGAGGGCGAGCGGATCACGGCCGCCTCCCACAGGTCTGGGTGCAGCTCCTCGAGCTTGAGCCGCTCCTGGGTAAAAGCGAGCAGGTGCAGCAAGATGGCCTCGTCGGACAGCATCGAGCGACCGTCCACAGCCACGTAGCCGGGTCCCCCGAAGACGCTCAGATCGCTGGCCACGCCACGCTCGCGAGTGAAGCTCAGGAAGTCGGCCACCGTCAGGCCCAGCAGGCGCTCGCCGGTTGACTCGGGAAAGCAGGCAACCAGCGTGAAGCGGGTCGGGTCGGATGCGCTCTTGCCCCGATGCTCGCGGATCGCCCGCTCGATGGCCTGAGCGCGCAAGTCGATCTCCTGATCCGAGAGCGGAGGGCTGGCCACGGTCAACATCAGAGCGGCGGTGTCCCCGAAGTCCTTGACAAACTGGATGGGGCCCGCCCCGGCCGGGAGCTGCACCCCTTCCAGCTTCATTTTGACATCGTCGAACTGCTTGCCGGTGTCCTCCAGGTTCTCGTCGAGATCGAGATAGACGATGCTGAGGTTGGTGCGCGAGACGGACTCGACCTCGGTCACGTAGGTGTTCTGAGAGACCGCCTCCTCGACCGGCCTGGTGACCAGCTGCTCGACCCGCTCAGCCGAGTTGCCGGGCCAGGGGACCAGGGCCACGGCCCGCCGCACCGGGATGTCCGGGTCCTTGCGCTGAGGCATGGACCGATAGCCGTAGATCCCGCCCAGAACGGTGAAGATCAGCAGCACCCAGGCGATCTGCCGCTGCTCGACAAAGAACCGGGACGCGTTGCGAGTGGTTTGAATCGCCTCTTGATCGGAGCGGCCGTGGCTCATCAGGGTTGCACCGCGACCTCTTCACCATCGGAGATCATGTTCGAGCCGGAAGCGACCACCTCGTCTCCGCTCTTGAGACCAGACACGACGACCATGCGGTCGCCGGTGGGATCGCCGAGCTCCACCGGCCTCAGACGAGCGATGCTTCGCTGGCCCTGACGCTCGAGCACGTAGACCGAGAACTTGTCCGGCGCGTCCGGCCGACGGACGATGGCCGAGATGGGGATGGTGAGAACGCTAGAACCACCGCCGCCCAGGTAAAGCGAGGCGATCATGCCCACCTTCAGCTTCTGTGCCGGATTGCTCACCTTGACCTCGACTCGAAACACCCGGCTCTGAGGGTCGGCCTCGGGGTAGATGGTGCTGACCCGTCCCTCAAACTTCTCCCCGGGCAGCGACTGCGTGCCGATGGTCACACCCTGCCCCAGCTTGAGAGCGGCCACTTCCAGGTCGGGAACGCCGAAGGTGACGCGCACCTGGCTTACCTCGGCCACCTCGAACGCGGGCGCGCCGGGAGCGACCAGAGAGCCGACCTCCACGCTCCGGCTCAACAGCACGCCATCCATCGGAGCCTTGAGCGAGGCGTCCATCTGGGCCAGGCGAGTCTGCTCCCACTGGGCTCGGGCCGAGTCAAGATCGGAGCTGGCCGCCTGGACTCCGGCAGCCGAGCGTTGCTCCCTGGCCAGGCCCACCTCCACCTGACCGGCGGCTTGCTCCACCCGACCCCGAGCCTGCTCGACTTGAGTCCTCCCCTGCTCCAGCCTCGACTGCGCCCCCTTGAGCTGCTCCTCGGCCTGGGCCAGGCGCACGCTGGCCTGCTGGTGATTGAAGAGGGCCTGGTCGAGCTCGGGCTTGATCAGCGCGTCCGAATCGAAGAGACTCTGGGAGCGAGCGAGATTCGTCCTGGCCAGCTGGTCGGCCGCGCGGGCTTCGCGCACGGCCTGGCGGGCCTGGGCCACGGTCGCCTCCAGCTCGCCCAGCGCTGCGCGAGCCTGCGATTGGGCCGCTCGAGCCTCGAGCAGTTGTCCCCGGGCCAGCCGGCTGCCACCCCGGGCTTCCTCGACCTGAGAGCGGGCATCCTGCTCCTGCGCCTCAGCCCGGCCCACCTGGGCGCCGGCCTGCTCGAGACGGGAAGAGAAGTCGATGGACCGCAGGCTGCAGAGCACCTGGCCCTTTTTCACCGGATCTCCGGGCTGGATCAGGCGCAGCTTCCCGTCCCGGTCGCTCACGCGGCCCACGCTCTCGACATAGCCTCCCGAGTTGAAATTGACGACCACCCGGGTGGAGGGCTCGACGCTGGCGCTGTAGCGCTCGCCTCCTGTCGCGCTGGAACGTTCTTCGAGCCGCTCCACCTCGACCACCGTGGGGGCCTTGCCGGGGGAAGCGGGCGGCCCGGCGCACCCGCAGAGCCACATCGCCAGAACCCAGATCAACACCAGTGCACGGCTCACGGCACTTCCTCCTCCAGCAGCGAATGGCCCACGGCCCGCTCGAGCTCGGCCTCGGCCGTGGCGCAGTCGAGCACGATCTTGCGGTGCTCGCGCTGCGAGCGAGAGAGCTGAGCCTGGGCCTCAAGCACGTCCTTGAGCAGGGCGGCCTTGAGCAGAAAACGGCTGGTGGCTACCCGCAACCGTTCTTCGGCGGCATCTCGGGCAACCCGGGCGGCCGATTCTCCGGCCCGGGCCTCGCTCAGCCGGCGGTAGCTGGCATTGACCTCCAGCACGACCTGGTCGCGCGCCGCCGCCTCAGCTCTCCGGGCCTCCTCCAGGCCGGCGCTCTGGGCCGCCGCCTGGTGGCCGCGCCGACCCCAGTCCCAGGCCTCCCACTCGGCCTGCAGGCCAAGCGTGATGGCCTGATCCGGGAGGATCCCGCTATCGGAGAAACGCTGATACTGAAAGGCAAGATTGATCTCGGGAATCCATTCGGCCGCCTTCAGGTCGCGCTGCTGCTCGGCCTGCCGAATCCGGATGAGCGCCTGGCGAAGCTCGGGGCGCACGGAAAGGGCCGCCTGCTGAAGACTTGCCAGGTCTGGGCAGGGTGGCTGGGCGCCGGTCGGATCGGCCACCGAGAAACGCGTGGCCAGGTCTCTGCCAAGCAACAGATTGAGCTGCTCACACCGGGTCTGGAAGGCATTCTCCAGCTGCAGAACCTGGGCCTGGGCCTCCAGGCGGCGGGCCTGCACCTCCAGCAGATCGGCCCTGAGAGCCACCTTCTCTCGAACCAGCTCCCCCGTCACCCGCTCAAGCTCGGCCAGAAACTCCGCTCCGTCACGGGCGGCCACCAATCCGGCCTGGGCATCGAGCAGGGCGTAGTAGGCCGAGCGGACCTCCAGAATGGTCTGAAGACGTTGGAGGCGCTCTTCTTCCCGAGCCACATCCAGCTCGCCCTGCTGCAGGTCCACTCCCAGATTGAGCCTGTAAAGCCCGGTCAGAGGCTGGGCCACCTGAGCTTGAAAGGTCGTGACCGAGCCGCTCAGCACGGCCACCACCGTGTCCTGGGAGGGGATGGGCCCGATGCTGTAGGTGCCCAGGCTTCCCTTCTGAAACACAAAGCTCTGGTCCTCGAGCTGCCGCTGGTGGTTGGCCTGCAGGCTGATGCTGGGCAGTCGTTGCGCCTCAGCCGCCCGGAGCAAGTGGTCATTTCGCTCCACCGCCAGATGGGCGCTCTGCATCTTGCGGTTACCCTGCATGGCCAGCTCGATGGCCTGCTCCAGCGTCAGCAACCCCTCTTGAGCCAGAGCCGACGGGAACAAAACCAGCACCAACAAGATGAGCCAGAGAATGCGAGCCAAGTTGGACCAACCCCCGGGCAGGAAAATTGTGGACTCGGTTATCTTCCTGACCGAGAACTCCTGCCGGTGGCTTTGAAAGGCCAGGCCGCCCCGGAGCGAGCCCGGAGCGGCCTGGAGGGTCGGCGGCGCCTACTTCAGCGTGCGCATGTAGGCCACGACATTGGCCAGGTCCTGATCGGTCAGGGCCGGATTGCCGCCTCGCGGCGGCATGTCGATTCCGGTGGTGTTGGCGGTATCGGTCGGGGGACGACCCTTGACGATGAAGGCCACCAGATCCTCATCTTTCATGGCCAGCATGGCGCTGCCTACCAGGGGCTTGCCCAGGCCCTCCACCCCCTTACCGTCAGGTCCGTGGCAGGCGGTGCAAGTCCCGTCATAGGTGGCCTTCCCTTTGGCCGCGTCGCCTGCCGCCAGGGCGACCGGAGCAGGACTGGAGGTGGCGGCGGTGGAGGTCGTCGCTCCCGGAGTCGGGGTGGTGTCGGTCGAGCTTGGCGGGCTCGAGCACCCTGCGGCCGCCAATGAAGCGGCCAGCAGCGACAAGATGAGTGTCTGTTTCACTGGCTTTCTCCTTCGATTTCCGCTCGAGCTTCCTCGAAGCGGAGGATTCTTCCCCGATAGCGGGCGGCCAGGAGCTCGGCCTGGGGGGCCGTGCCGGCCGCCAGAAATCGGTATCCCATGGGGGTTTTCAGCCCCTCACAACGCACATAGTAGGCCGAGCGAGCATCGATCCACTGCCCGCTTTCGGCGTCATGCACCCAGGCCAGCTCACCCGGCCGAAGGCCGGGGGGCTCGAAAAGCTCGCCCAGGTCGTCCAGCACCCGCACCTCCTCACCCAGGCGGGTGGCGGCGGCAAAGCGGGGCTGGTCGACGATCATGCGGCATCGCGAGCATTCATCCTGCCCGTAGCGTATCTCGGGCGGACCATTTTCGGGCTCGACTGCGCAGCCAGTCAAGAGCAGCGCGAGCAACAGGAGCCTTCTCATCTTTCGTTCACCTCACAAGACACTGCGGCGCCGAAACACCGCATAGGACAAAGTTGCCGGCAGGCAGGCCCAGGCCCCCAGGGCCCCCATGAACAGTGCCAGGGTGGCCGAGCCGTAAGTCCGGGTGGCATACAGCCCGGCCGGCCCCAGCGAGTCGAGGCTGGAGCGCAGCGAGAACACGCTGGCCATGCGGAAGGCCTCAAGCGGGTTGAGCAGGCTCAGGTGGAAGAGCTGCTGGGCCCCCAGGCGCATTCCGGAGGCCATGCCGAGCAGGGTCAGATCGGCCAGGAACGCGAGCGACAACCACATCACCACCGAGACGGCGAAAGCTGCCGAAGCGCGGCGCACCAGAACCGAGATCAGGAAACCCAGGCCCAGGCTGGCCACAGCCAGGAGAGCGCTGAGGGCCAGCAGGACGAAGTAGAGGTTGCTCTGGGCGACTCCCCCTTTCCAGGCCACCAGGCCGCCGCTGAGGGCAAAGCCCAGCAGCAGGCTGCTCACCAGGGCCACCACTTGACCGGCGAACTTGCCCCAGTAGACCTCGAATCGGCTCACCGGCTGGGCCAGCAGGTAGGCCAGCGTGCCTCGCTCGCGCTCGCCGGCCATGCTCAGGGTCCCGGCGGTCAAACCCATCAGGGGCACGATCAGGAGCACCAGGTTGATCATGCTCGCGGTGGTGCGGCCAAAACCGGCCAGCCCTCCAAACCCCGAGCCCAGCAGGGCGGTGCCGGCCAGAGCCGAGCTGAGCAGAGCAAAGGCAGCTGTGTAGAGCCAGAACCAGCGGTTGCGGGTGGCGTCTTTGATCTCTTTGGCTGCGATGGCCACAAGGATGTGTCGTTGCATGGCTTTCTCCGTCAGATCTCGAAATCGGTGACGAGGATTCCTTCACGGAACAAGGTCTGGATGGGGGTGGCCTTGCGGTCGCCCGGCACCTCCACCCACAATCCAGAGCCGTTGCGCGAAGCGGTGTAGCCCGAGCGGCAGAGCAGCTCCACTGCCTGCTCCAGGCTCTCCGAGGGTATCCTCAACTTCATCACCGTCTGCCAGCCCCGGGTCCCCACCAGCTCCCCGGGCGTCGCGTTCAGGGTGACCTTGCCTTGCTCGAGCACGATCACCCGGTCGGCCAGGGCCAGCACCTCCTCCAGCCGGTGGCTGGTAAACAGCATGGTCTTGCCCTGGCTGCGCAGCTCGCTCAGCAGGTGCAAGAGCTCCTGACGACCCTGCAGGTCCAGGTTGGAGGTGGGCTCGTCGAGCAAGAGCAAAGGAGGGTCGCCCAGCAAGGCCAGAGCCAGAGCCAGCCGCTGCTTCATGCCGCCCGACAGCTCCCCAACCTTGCGCTCGGGACAGTGATCGAGCCCCACCCGGGCCAGTGCCTGACCGGGGTCTCTCACGCCGCGCAGAGTGGCGTAGAGCTCCAGGGTCTCGGCCACGCTCAGGTCGTCGTGGAAGCTCAGCTCCTGAGGCACGTAGCCCAGCAGGGCGCGGGCCTTCTTTCCCTGACGCTGGGCGTCATAGCCGCCGATCGAAAGACTTCCCTGGCAGCTGAGCAGGCCCAGCAGGCAGCGCATCAAGGTGGTCTTGCCCGCTCCGTTGGCCCCCCACAGGGCCACCGCCTGGCCGGGGTCCACCTCCAGCGAGACCTCGTCCACGGCCGTCAGGCGGCCGAATTTCTTGGTCACCCGGTCGAGCTTCAACACGGTCTGCATGAAAGTCACTCCTTCAGGGCGGGCGGTGGGACGAATTCTCAGACGCAGGGCGGCCAGGGCCAGCAGGGCCAGAACCGGCCAGGCCCAGCCAGAAGCGGCGGGTCGAGCGTCGGAGAGAGGCGGAAGTGCCGGGGGCACCAGGCTGGGAGAGGGGTCCTCCAACTTGGGCTGGGGCGCCACCAGCGGGAAGAGGCGAGCGGCGCTGTCGAGCGCCGACTGCACCAGGGTTCCCTGGAACAGGCGAAGGCTCGGGTCACGGGAAGCCAGGCTCTCGAAAAGCTTCTGAGAACGATAAGGCTGGTCGCCCCGCCCGTCGCCGTCCAGGTCGCAGCCGGTGTAGTCGCTCCAGTAATTGCCCTCAAAGCGATTCCCCTGCTGCTGGCCCCCGCCTTCCAGGCGCACTTGCTCAGCATTCTCCTGAAACGAGTTGCCGGACAGCTCGGCCCCCCTGACCGAGGGGAACAGGGCGACGCCAGCGTCGTTATAGGCCAGCACGTTGCCCGTGAAGCGACAGGAGGCACCGGGCAGGGTGGGAGTGCTGTCGAGGAAGAGGCCGACCTTGCTGTCCACCAGCACGTTGCCGGCAGCGAGCACGTCGTCGGCGTCCTTGAACCCCAGAGCGTAGCCGGAGGCACCCCGGCAGCCAATGACGCGGTTGCCCTTCAGCTCGACCTGGCGTGAGTACATGGTATAGATGCCGACCGAGTTGCGCTCGAGCAGGTTGTCCTCGACCAGGCTGCGGTCACAGTACATGAAATGTAGGCCGTAGCGCCCGTCGCTGACGTGGTTGCGGCGGAATGTGATATCCGAGGAGTACCAGGCCACCAGATCCCGGCAGTGCTGGGCCCGGTTGCCCTCGAGCACCACGCCCTTGCTGTACCACACGCGGATGCCGTCCCCACGCCGGCCGAGCTCCATCTCGGGCAGACTCTGGATATCGTTTCCCCGAACCACTGAGCGGTCTGAGCGCGCCACCACCACCCCGAAGAGAACATCCCGAAAGATGTTTCCTTCCACCAGGGCCCGGGGGCCGTTGAGGGTCACCCCCGAGTGATCCTGCTCGGGCTCGATGCCGCTGCCCCGGATCTCGAAACCTCTGACGGTGACGTCAGGGGCGTTGACGGTCAGCACGGTGCCCTGTCCTTCCCCATCCAGCACGGGCCGATCGCGCCCTTCCAGCACCAGGGGTCGATCCACCACGAACTGGCCACGATAGCGACCCGGCAGGACCACCACGTGGGCGGAAGCTCGAAGGGCCTCGCGCAGCTCGGCCTCGCTGGACACCAGCCTGGGCTCAGCCCAGGCCGGAGCCAGCAGCAGGACGAGCGTGGCCAGGAGGGCTCTCACTTTGCGTTGGCCCGTTTGCGGGCCTGCGCCACCGCCCGGTAAGCCCGGCGATGCAGGTAGAGACCGAAGATGACCAGCAGGGAAGAGGCCATGGTCAGGTAGAGACCGGGTCCCCACTCGGCCAGAGTCACGAACTGGCCGATCTTGCCCTCGCCCAGGATGGGCGGTGTGAAGGGCTTGATGGCCTGGCCCAGAGCCGATTGGGGATCGATGCTGTGCCCATAGGTATAGAGAATGTACTTCAGGTCAGCCAGGAACAGGGCCGGAAAGATGATGGACGGCAGGGCCAGCAGGGCCGCCCAACGGTTGTGCACCAGCACCGCCGCCAGCACCAGGCTGGCCATCACCACCACGGCCAGAAACGAGATCTGCCGCTCGATCTTTCCCCCTTCGTTGAGCGAGGGCATGCCGAGGTAGTGGTTCAGCCCGTCGATCTCGGCCACGTCCCCCTCGACGCGATTGATGTAGAGCGTGGCCTTGAGGCCCTGCGGATACTGCGGGGCTTTCATGGTCAAGCTCCAGTAGGGCACAAACAGGGAAATGGTCAGCAGAAGACTGGCCAGCATCAGCACCACCGTGGGCCACTCGTAGTCGCTCATGGGGCGCAGCGTGCCGTCAGGCAGCACAACCTTCAGGTCGGGGTCGATCGAGAGCCAGCGACTCATCTTTGGATTACCTCACATTTCGGGGTCAAGAATTCCCCCCCCGAGTCGTGCTACTTGTTGGCCACCGGATCGGGCTCGACGAAGAAGTAGCCCACCATCTCCAGGTGCAGCGCCGAGCAGAACTCGGTGCAGTAGAAGGGGAAGATACCCGGCTGGTCGGCCACGAACTCCACCGTCTGGTGCTCGCCCGGCTCCAGGCTCAGGTTGATGTTGTATCCGCCCAGGGCAAAGCCGTGGGTGGCGTCACGAGTGCGCTCGAGGCTGGTGAGGTGCCAGATGATCTTGTCACCCTGCTTCACCCGCACGTGCTCGGGAGTGAAGTGGCTGCGAATCAGCGGCATCGAGATCTCGACCGTCTTGCCGTTGCGCTTGATTCCGGCCTTTTTGGGGTCGGTGACAGCCTTGGGGTCGACCTGGTTGGTCTCGGGGTTGTAGCCCACCTGGGGGTAGACCTCAAAAGGCTTGAGGCGGTCGGCGCGCATCACCTGCACATAGTGCGGCTCGGCAAAGCCGATCGGCATGTCGAAGAGCAGCTTCATACCTTCGCCGGGCTTGGACGAGTCCAGCAGCTGGAAGTTCTGGGGCAAGAGCGGCCCGACGTTGGCAAAGCGGTCGGTGGACCACTTGTTGAGAGCGACCACGAAGCCGTTTCCAGGGGTGGCCGTGTCGCCTTCGATGGAGGCGATGTGGCCGATGTTGTAGTGGACGGGGAGTTTCTGGACCAGCGTCCAGCCGGGCTCGGGATTGAGCTTGTCGTAGTCGCCCCCCAGCGTCCAGCGGGCCACGGCCGAGTCGAGGAACATCGAGGTGTAGGCGTAGCCCTTGTCGTCGAAGACGGTGTGCAGCGGCCCCAGACCCAGCTCCACCTGGGCCTCCATGGTGGAGTCAAGGGGCAAAATCGGGATGCCGAACGGGTCCTTCTGCTGGCTTCCGGCTGCCATCCCCTTGCGGATCTTGTCCACCGAGAAGATGGTGACGTGGGGGTCGAGCTTGCCGGCCACCACCGCGAACTCGCCGTTGGGGGTGACGTCCACGCCGTGGGGGCTCTTGGGCTCGGGGGTCAAGAAGAGCAGGCTCTCGGCCACGGCTGTGGGTAGCTTGATGATGCGCATGCCGTTGACCGTCTCGGTCTTACCGGAGTTGGCTACCTGGGCGGCCTTCTTCCAGTCGATGATGTGCAGAAAGTCGGTATCGTTCTTGCTGGCCCCGGCCTCGAAGGGCGGATTGCCCGACTCGATCCCGCCGGTGGCCATCTCGGAGTTGAAGGAGTTGCAGAAGATCAGCCCGTCGCTGGGGCCCTTACCGGCGTCAGCCAGGTCCTGCCAGTAGGGAGGAAGCTCCATCTGGAAGGACTCCTCGGGAATCACCCGGCCCTTCATCGGGTCGAACTTCCAGAAGGTCATCAGGCCACGGTACTTATCCTTGTAGTCTTTGATGTCGGCATACTCCCAGCCCACCGGAGTGGCGTACTGGGGACCCTCGATGACGTACTCGGTGTTGGGGGTCACGAACGAGCCGCCGTGGTCGGAGATGGCGTTGGGATTCTTGACGATCTGCTTGGTCTCGAAATCGCGCAGGTCGATCACCGCCAGACGGGCGTTGGCCTTGTCGTTGATGAAGAGGAACTTGCCGTCATAGCTGCCTTTGGTCTCCGACAGCCCGGGATGATGGGTATCTCCCCAGGTCAGCTCCTTGCCCGAAGGCATGTTCCCTTCTTTGAGAACCCTGGAGGGCCCGCCGCCATAGCCGTAGCCCTGCCAGGGCTCGGGGGCGAAGACGGCGATGGTCTTGAGCAGTCGCATGGAGGGCACGCCGATGACGTGCACCTGGCCGGAATGGCCACCCGAGCTGAAGATGAAGTAGGGGTCGAGCTTCCCGGTCGGCATGAAGGTCTTGGCGGCGGCAACCAGGTCATCGGGGGTGAGTCCCCGCTCCTGGGCCACCTGCATGACCTCGGCCGGCAGGCCCCCTCCCGCCCCGGGGCTTGGGGTCGCACCCGGGCCCTGGGAGCAGCCGGCGGCCAGCAGCAACACTGCTAGAGTTGGAACGATTCTATTCACGAGGATTTGAGCTCCCTTCGTTGCTTGAGACCAGCCTAGCAGCCGGTCTGAGGAAGAAAATTGATCCAGGTCAAGGGTTTGGGCTGCATGGTCTGCCACAGGGTGACGGCGAAGAACGCCAGCGAGAGCAGTTGCACGAGGCCTCCCAGGGCGGTCAGGGCCGGCTGCCCGGCGGCTTGCGCCCCCAGGCGGGTGACAGCGCCGACCTGCAGGCCAGCCAGGATCAGGGCCGGCCTTCCGGGGGCGATGATGGCCCGCTTCTCGAGAGCCGGCACGATGCGCAGGGCCATGCCGGCCATCATGGTCAGGAGAAATCCCGAAGCCAGGGTATGCCGGGTCAGGCTCGGGGGCGCCTGCAGCACCGCCAGCAGACAGGCCACCAGCAACCAGGCGTAACTGGCTCGAAGGTAGGCGCGCAGGTCCCAGGCCAGACGGGCCGGCCGCAGAGAGACTCGGAACACCCTCAGCCCCGCGCAATGAAGCGCAGCGGCCAGCAGCAGCAAGGCCGGCAGGTCGGTCAGCAGACCCAGGTTCCACAAGATGACGATGGTGGGGCGGGCCCAGCGGGGCACCGCCGGCTGAGCGAGCAGGGCCGGGTGCATGCGCTGCCCCAGGCCCAGGACGAAAAGCGTGGCAAACCCCCACAGGGTGAAGTCGTAGCTCCCGGTCAGGACGGCGGCCAGAAGCCAGAGTGTCGCGCTGACCAGGTAGATACCGTAAGGCCAGCTGAGGAGGAGGAGAGGCAGACTGCCCAGCGCGAGCAGCGCCCGGCCCGCCCAGACGGGGACGCCAAGCGAGGCAAAGGCCGCCAGCAAAACACCCAGAGCGGTCAGTACGAAGGTCAAGGCAATCAACCACTTCGGGAAGCGGGGAGTGCGCAGCATAGCCAGGGCGATACCCTGGATGAAGAGCACGACGAAACCGTAGACCTGAAAGGAAGCGTGGGCCACCCGGTGAGCTTCCCAGGCCCGGGACGGTATCCAGCCAGCCAGCTGGGCCAGCATCATGGCGCCGATCAGCGAGCCGAAAATTGTCAAGAAGACGAGCGAAGTCTTCACGTAAGGGCGGTGCACCTTCACGCGGCCATCCTAGCAGAGCCCGGAGGGGGGGGTGATGATCTAGGTCATGTCGGGGACCCCAGCTCGTGGGCATGGTGGGCCGGGGACTGGGGGGCTGGCGCGGATCCCCACAGCGGACGGTGGGGATACCCACGCTGGGCTGTGGGGGCAGGGGGCTGGCGCGGATCCCCCACAGCGGACGGTGGGGATCCCCACGCTGGGCTGGGGGGACAGAGGGCTGGCCCCGATCCCCACAGCGGACGGTGGGGACAGGGGGCTGGCGCGGATCCCCACAGCGGGGCGATTGACATGGATCAATGAGCCTGGCAAAGATTGGGGACATGCTCCGGCCATGAGGACGCTGTTTGTGTCATTGTTGCTCTGGGCGATCCTTTCACCGGGGGCCTGGGGACAGGCCGCCCCGCCAGAGCCGTCTCCCTCTCCCGCTGCCCCGGAGGCTCCTCCTCAGCCTTCGCCTTCGCCATCGCCCGAGGAGGCGATCCTCG
>QWHO01000508.1 GCA_021404945.1 bacterium CPR1 | reverse complement strand
GGCGATGGCCTCCAGGGCCTTGATCTGGGCCGAGCTCAGATTGTGACAGAATGGGTGCTCAGATAGATGGCTCACAAAGCGCCTCCGCCTCTTCCAGGATGTCGATGCCCACCGGGCACCAGGCCACGCAACGTCCACAGCCCACGCACCCGCTGCTACCGAACTGCTCGAACCAGGTGGAAAGCTTGTGGGTGAGCCACTGGCGATAGCGAGAGCGGGGGCTCTGGCGCACGTTCAGGCCGTGGATGTGGCTCAGCTCGAGCGAGAAGCACGAGTCCCAGAGCCGCGTGCGCTCGGCTTGCTGGCCATCGAGACTGCTCGAGTCGACGGTGCTGCTGCAAAAGCAGGTGGGGCAGACCTGGGTGCAGTTGCCGCAGGTCAGGCAGCGGTCGGCCACCTCTTTCCAACGCGGGTGCTCGGGCACCTCGACCAGGCGCCGGCGCACCTTCTCGGCGTCGAAGCGCCTGGGCATGCTCTGGGCGGTGGCCTGCCAGACGCGGCCGGCATCCTCGAGATCGGTCTCAGAAGCGGCCCGGGTCGGAACGCGGGCCAGCACGCGGCGGCCCACCTCCGAGCCCACCTCGAGCAACATGCCCTGGGGCAGCTCGGTAAGGGCCAGGTCATATCCCTTCTCGGCCTTTGGCCCCGAGCCGGTCGAGGTGCAGAAGCAAAGATCGCCCGCCCGGCTACACTGCACGGCCAGCACGAACAGGTCCTGACGATTGCGCCGATAGACCTCGTCTTGCTCGAGCAGGACCCGGTCCTGGATGGCGATAGCGGCCAGATCGCACGAGCGCGCGCCCACCAGCGCGTAGGGGCGAGCCGGGCCGGGCGAGCTCTCGAAGACCAGCCCGTCGGCGCTCTTGCGAACCCGAAAGAGACTGACTTCGGGAGGGTGGAAGAAACGCTTGAAAGAGCCCGGACCGGGTCCGTAGTCAAACAGCTTCGTGCCTCCGTTGCTCAGGCGGTACGTGCCCGGCGCCTGCTGGTCGGTCCAGCCGCGGGGCAGCTCCTCGTCAGAAGACAGCTCCTGCATCACGATGGCGCCGTCCTTGAGCGCAGGGCCCACCAGCTGGTAGCCTTCGGCCTCGATGGCTGCCAGCAGCCCGGGCCAGTCTCTGGTCAGTAAGATCCGTTGCATCCCGGTCATCCTATCCCCCCGTCAGCTTTCGAAAAATGACGTAAATCATATTCTGCTCGACCTGCCAGGCGCTAAGCTCAAAACATGCAAGTACTGATCATCGGCGCGGGCCCGGGTGGGCTGGCCCTGGCCCAGCAACTCAAACAGCGCAACATCGAGTCGCTCATCCTCGAAAAGAGCGACCGCGTCGGCAACACCTTCTACACCATGGCCGCCAATACCACCTACGGGCCCTGGCTCAACAACCGGATGCCCGATGGGCCGGTGCGCTTCTCGCGCCTGCTCAGTCGTACCCGCCGCGAGCAGTACGCCGAGTATCTGGCCGAATACGCCCTCAAGCACGACCTCGAGTTCCGCACTGGAGTGACCGTGAAGTCGGTGCGCAAGCACCCCGCCGGTTTCGAGCTCGAGACCGACCAGGGGCCATTCGTCTCCAGTCTGCTCGTCAACGCCAGCGGCTACTTCTCCAAGCCCTGGGTACCGGAGATTCCCGGCGCCGCACAGAGCAGCGTGCCTCAGATCCACTCGTCGGAGTTCAAAGGGGTCCACACGGTGCGCAACATGCTCGGAAAAAACCGGGGGCGGGTACTGGTGGTCGGCGGTCGCCTGTCGGCCGGCGAGACCATGGCCGCCCTGCACTATGCCGGCTACCATGTCACCATCTCGCACGGCAAACCGATCGACTTCTTCCCTCCGACCCTCTTCGAGCTCTGCATGGCCCCCCTCACCCAGGTGATGGAGGGGATCCGGGTGCGCATTCCCGGCACGACCACGCCCTGGAACCTGAACGTGCGCATGAACGGCGACGACCATCGCAAGATGATCGAGTCGGGCGAGGTGCCGCTCGTGCCGGAGATCGCCCGCTTCGAGGGGGAGACGCTGGTGTTCACGGATGGCCGTCAGGACCACTTCGACCTGGTGATCTACGCCACCGGCTACCGCCCCGCTCTCGACCACCTGGCCGGGCTGGTCACGGTGGACCCGGAGACGAACCGTCCCCCGCTCAAAGGGATGGAGTCGACCGAGGCTCCCGGCTTGTTCTTCCTGGGATTGATCGGGCTGCGCACTTTCCGCAGCCAGTTCCTCCGCGGGCTGCGCGACGACTCGCGGGTGCTGGCCAAAACCCTGGCGTCGCGCCTGGCCACCCTGCCGGCGCCAGCGCGGGACCTGGCGACGGCCTGAGCTTCAAGAGCTCCGCAGATCGATGACCCCGTCCACTCCCATCGCCCGGAAGCGCAGCACATCCTCAGGGGTGGGCTTGAAGGTGTCCGGGTCGTTCCAGATGGAGACCGTTCCGTAAGGCTTGAGGGCGCTGACCACGGAAGCGTCCACGAACTCGGCGCGCAGGGGGAAGTTGATCGGACCCCCCACCTGGACAGCGAAATCCTTGAGCTTCTCGAGCTCGCCAGGGCCGTAGCGGGTCCCCGGGGGTTGCTTGCCGGTCAGGCATCCCAGTGACAGAACCGCCTCCGGAAAGCGCGAGCGGATCTCCTGAAGCTGGGCGAGATCAAAGCCCCGGTCCTGGAAGAACCGCACCAGCGGGCCCTTGATGCGCGGGCTGCCCGGCCCGGCGATCACGTCGGAGTTGAACATCAGGCTCTCGTCCGGCAGGCCGCAGGCCTCCACCTTGTCGAGGATCTCGGCCAGGCCGGAAGAGCTCTTGAAATCCAGCTTCAGCCCCTTGCCGGAGGCGACCCCGATGGCCAGCCACTCGTCCAGTGACAGGCCGTTCACGTCGTAGGGGTCGTGGGCCATGATGGACTGCTGAAAACGCCCGATGAGCGGCAGCTTGCGGATCCCCCACTCACGCCCGATGTCACCCTCGAGCCAGTTGGCGTCACTGCCAAGACCCTGCTCGAGCTCGGCGGGCGTGTTGGTGTAGTGCGCGTTGCGGGTCTCGCTCAAGGGCGTGCCCGGGACCCACCGATCGGCCTGATCGGCGGCCGCCTCCTCGACGAGACGCCTCCGGTCCTCGGCGGGAAGGGGCCGGTGGGAGAGAAAGTTTCGGGCCCAGGCGATCGGATTCACCCGAAAAGATTAACGCACGTCGCACCATGTTACAGGAACGAAAAAGTTAAATCGTCGCTCTGGTCGACAAGACCTTTACAGTGAAGCGCACAGTTCCGATCAGGAACTGGGCGCGTAACGTTCAAGTGGTTTCTACAGTTGCGCACACTGATATCCTGACATTATCAGTGCGCGCAACTGTAAGAGGCGGAGCCTTATCCGCTGATCAGCAATCTTTCAGGTCGGCCCATTAGGTTTGACAGGATGGAGATCAGGAGTCTTTCGCGCCAGGATTTCTTCGCCGCGGCCGGCGAGCTGAAGAGCAACCGGTTGGAGATGGCCCAGCAGATCGAGCATGATACGCGCGTATTTGCCAGTGTTCCCGGAGACACGTTCGGCGCCATGTGCGAGCAGGCCGACCGCCTGGCCGGCCGCGAGACGGCCGTGCGCCGTTGCTGGTTCGGCGGTCAGGCTCTCTTCACGGTGGCCGCAGGTGCCTTCATCCTCCCCAACGCGTCGGCTCTGCTCAACGGCACCGCCGCAACCTTCGTCTCGAGCCCGGGTGTCGGGATCGTGGTGGGACTGGCTCTGCTCGGGGGCTCCTACTACTGCCGCCAGCGCACGGAAGAGCAGAAGCAGCATGAGGAGGCCGCCATCGACCGCTGCGGGCGACTCCAGCAATGGACCTGGTTGCTGCAGGATGCGGAACGGCAAGCGGCCGAGCGCAAAGCCCAGAGCCAGAGCTCGGTGGAGCGC
This sequence comes from bacterium CPR1, assembly GCA_021404945.1. Lineage (GTDB taxonomy): Bacteria > Vulcanimicrobiota > Xenobia > Xenobiales > QWHO01 > QWHO01. The sequence continues at coordinate 256 of QWHO01000508.1, read as the reverse complement.
CTGGCCGAAGGCATGAAAGCCAGTGCTCCCGGCATCCTGATGGACGACTCGAGCCTCCGCGTGGGAGGCGTCCGGCTCAAGCGCAAGGGCTAGAATTCGATGCTGGACGCGAGCGGCTCTCCCGGCCGCCCCACGAGCCCACCCGGACCAACCGCAGTGCCCCGATCAAGCGGAGCTTGCCTGGAAAGGCCGACGTCTTGCCCCGGCCCCAGAGCGCGCCCGCACCGCTCCGTCCGGGCCGCCGGCGCCCCCCTCG
>QWHO01000507.1 GCA_021404945.1 bacterium CPR1 | reverse complement strand
GCTCGGAGTGACCCCTGAAGAGCGATTGCTCATCACCCAGGCCGAGCAGAACGCTGACTCTCTGGCGCAACTTGAGCAAGATGCCCTGGATGCGGTCGCCAAGAAAGACCTGGTTCGAGCCATTGCCATCGTCCACAGCCCCGAGTACGAGAGTGCCAGGGCCTCGGTGACGGAACCGATCTCGCAGTTCAGGCAGACACTGGACACCGGCTCGAAAAAGCAGGTCTCCGAGCTGTCCGAAAGCTCCACTCTGTTTGGCCGACTGGCTCTGGGCACTCAGGTGCTGACCTTGTTGACGGTGCTGGTCGCCCTGGTTTTCTTTTATCAACGGCGGGTCGTAGGCCCGGTGGTGGCTCTGAGCAAGTCCATCCAGACCCTGGTTTCGGGTCAAAGCGACACTCGCATCGGCTACCAGGAGGACCGTTCGGAGATCGGGGAGCTGGCCCGAGCGATGGAGCAGCTCAGGCGGGCTCGAGGGGAGGCGGAGCATCGGCGCTGGATCTCCGCCAGTGTCGCCGAGCTAACCGAAGACCTGCACGGAGCTGAGCAACCCGAGGAGTTTGGCCGGCGAGCGCTCTCCCGACTGGTTCCACTGGTGGGAGGGGGATATGGCGCCTTTCATCTGCTCGACGAGGCCGATGGGCGCTACCACCTCACAAGCGGGTATGGGACCCCACCGGGCCAGCCCGGCGGAGCGAGTTTCGCCCCGGGCAGCGGCGTTGCCGGGCAAGCTGTGCTCGACCGAAAGAGCCTGGTGCTCAAGGACCTTCCCGCCGACTATGTCAGCATCATCTCGGGCCTGGGCCAGGCCCGGCCGCAAAGCCTGGCAGTCATTCCAATCCAGACCCAGGAGAGGGTTGTTGCGGCGCTCGAGATCGCTTCCCTGTCCACTCTGACCGCCGAGCATGGGGCACTGCTCGAGGAGTCTGCTGGGCGCACGCCCTGGGCCACGTGGTCAAGGACTCGCATGGCAAGCCCACCGACATGTTCGGGGTGACCCAGGACATCACTCGAATCAAGCGAGCCGAGCTCGAGCTCAAGGCAACCGAGGAGTTCTACCGCAGCGTGCTCGAGTGCGCGCCGGACGGCTTGATGGTGGTGGACCAACAGGGCGTGATCCGACTGGCCAACCTCCAGAGCGAAAAACTCTTTGGATACGAACCCGGGGAGCTGGTCGGCCTGCCGGTGCAGCGCCTGGTTCCCCAGAACGCTCAAGCCGCGCACCCGGGCCTGGTTCAGAGCTTTTTCCGAGATCCGAAAGCCCGCGAGATGGTTTCAGGGCGAGGGCTCAGAGGAATGCGCAAGAACGGAACCCTGTTTTTAGTGGGAATCGGACTGAGCCCCCTGCCGGCTCATTCAGGAAGGGGGCGGCAAGTGGCCGTCTCCATCCGCGACGTAAGCCAGCAGGAACCTGACGTTCAGGTCGCAATCAATCCCGCCCACTGACCTGCTGTGAATTCGTTGAACCTCGTCCCATCGCCCACTTCACTTCGGCAACGTTTCGAAACGCACGGTAGCTGGCACACGAAGCTCAGAACATGAACTCTGACTCGCCTGGCACTACCTCGGGCCTGGGCGGGGCTGGGATGGCGCCATTGGCATAGTTGGACTTGACGACCAGAAAGACCGGGTAGTTGGAGCCCGACTGGGGAAAGGTCTCGATGCGGACCTCGCGCTGCTCGCCCGGCTCGAGCTCCCACTCCCCCACCTTGATCTCGCTAGCCGAGTTGCCCATGTCGGTTTCCACTCTCTGGCCGTCCACATAGAGACTGCCACGCGCTGCCCGGCTCGAGGCACGAAGTCGATCCAGGCTTTGCGGGGAACCACGTCAGGGTTGATCAGGAGCACTCGCACCCGATAGACCATTCCGAAGTGGCCGTAATTGGTCTCGCCCGTGACCGGCTCCACCTCGAAGGGAGCCTCTCCCAATGGCATGTAGGTGAAGGGACCGCCCAGGTTGTGGGCGTGGGACACGTCCATCGCGGCGGGGAAAAGCCCGCGGCCGGTCCGGCCGCCCGTGTCCGGCGCCTCCTCGCTGGGAATGTTGCCCCGACCGTGCTCGCTGGCCCGGACCAACACTCGCAGCTGGGATCCGTCCAGAGGCTCGAGCCAGCCCATGCCACTGACTGTCTGACCCGACTTGAGCAGCTTGCGGTCGAGCACCACTTCCTGCCCCGGTCCCACCCGCAAAAAGAAGCTCTCTGCCTTCTCTTGCTGGTCGAGCAGCAGCTGGGCGGCCTTGTGGCCGGCGAAAATCTCATCGTTGCTTGGACCCACGCTGGCAACCGCCACTCGGACTCTGGCCGGTGTCGCATTCACGTTCTTGAGCAAGACCTCAAGCTCTTGATGAGGAGCATCGGGACTACCTCTGTGGTGGTAAAGCAAGCGGCTTGGTCCGGGTGGCAGGGGGCGATCGAGCAGCAATCCGGGGGCAAGCACCAGCTCGGGGCGGTTGCTGACCACCAGCGTGCGAGCAGGGGTCAAGGGCAGCTGCTGCAGCGAGACATCCACCGCGATAGTGCGGCTGACCGGCAGCAGCCCCGGACCGCTGGCGCTGACGTCCACCAGCAGAGCGCCATTGGCGCGACGGGGTTGCAGGTTCAGCTGAGCCCGCGGGTCTAGCCCGCTCTGGGCATCCATGGCCACTCGCAAAGCCTGAGAGAGGACGGTGTGGGAAACGCTCTCTCCGGTCAGGCTGACAGCCAGGCGAGCGGGCAGGCGGGCGGCTGGAGTCCGTACCTGGATTGGCAACCCGACTTCACGAGAGCCAAAGCTGAGGCTGACCAGGGCATCGCCTTCCGAAAGGCCGCGCACCACCACCCGGTTTCCCTCCAGACGGGCCTCCGCCACCTCGGGATCGGAGACGACCACCTCGGGCCGACTCGGGCCCTGCCAGGCAGCGCTTCGCACCTCTCCCAGGGGCACCAGGAGACGGGTCGGCCGGACGCTGATTGGGGGCGCGGCCAGGGCTGCCAGCATCAAGCAGGCCAGCAGGCAAAGGGCCCAAAGGCTGGAACGGCGCACAAAAATTGCTTCCCGGCCGGGCAGGCCGGTCCTGCCCAAACAGGAATTCGCTGGTCCGAGCAGAACATTCCGAGCTTATGTCGCGGTCTTTGACCATTGCGGTGGACGCAACGCAGCTACCGCGGGTCCGTCGAGGGGCGGGACGGTTTACGCGCAATCTGCTCGAGGTTTGGAAGCGAAAGAGCGGGGTGCTCTCGCATCGCGTTGTTCTGGTGGCTCGCGAGCGCCACCAGCTCGCTCCCCTGCAAGACGAGCTGGGCTGGGATTTCGAGTGCACCTGGGCCGGCGCTGGCTCGCGCTTCGACGTAGCGCTCTTCCCCTTTGCTCGGGTCGACTGGGATCCTGAATGTCCACGGGTGGTCTGGATCCACGATACGGCCTGCTTTGGTCCGCTGGCTTCCGCCAAACCTGACGCCGAGCGTGAGCGAATGCGCTTGGCTGCACAGGTGGCTGATCGGGTCGTGCTTCCCTCGGAGTTTTCCCGACGTGAGCTGGTGAGCGCTCTGGAGCTTCCCCTGGGCAAAGCCGAGGTGCTGGCCCCGGGAGTCGATCCTATCTTCACCCCTCCCGGCCACGATCCGCGGCTGCGCAGCGAGTTTCTGGAAGAATGCACGGGAGGCATTCCCTACCTTTTGTTCGTGGGCTCGACCGAGCCTCGCAAAAATCTTTGCGGCCTGCTAGACGCTGTCACCTGGCTTTCGGGCCAGATTCCCCATCGCCTGGTGCTGGTTTGCCGCCGTCCCCGTTTGAGCCTGACCCAGCGCCTGATCGGACGGGCCTGTCCGGTGAGCGAGCGAGTTCGGGCACTGGGCAATCGGGTCGTCTTCTTGGAGGAAGTTGAGCCCGAGCGGCTGGTTCGGCTCTATCAATACTGCGATCTGTTCGTGATGCCCTCGCTGCACGAGAGCTTCGGCCTCCCGCTGCTCGAGGCCATGGCCTGCGCCGCCCCCTGCTGCGCCGCCCGCACCAGTGCCTTGAGCGAGGTTGGCGGGACCGCGGTGCGCTGGTTCAATGCCGAGGAACCGGTCGAGATGGCCCAGGGAATTCTGGAAGGCCTGGGCCAGGCTGAGACGCTCCGCGAGCTGGGCCCCCCTCAAGCGGCCCAGTTCGATTGGGAGCGAGCGGCCCACCGCATGCTCAAGCT
>QWHO01000506.1 GCA_021404945.1 bacterium CPR1 | reverse complement strand
GCCAGCCGCTCTTCTTCGGCCTTGCGCTCCTCCTCGGCCAGGCGCTCTTCTTCGGCCTTGCGCTCCTCCTCGGCCAGACGCTCTTCTTCGGCCTTGCGCTCCTCCTCGGCCAGGCGCTCTTCCTCAGCCTTGCGCTCCTCCTCGGCCAGGCGCTCTTGCTCAGCCTTGCGCGCCTCCTCGGCCAGGCGCTCTTCTTCGGCCTTGCGCTCCTCCTCGGCCAGGCGCTCTACTTCGGCCTTGCGGGCCTCCTCGGCCAGGCGCTCTTCTTCGGCCTTGCGCTCCTCCTCGGCCAGCCGCTCTTCTTCGGCCTTGCGCGCCTCCTGGGCCAGGCGCTCTTCTTCTTCGGCCTTGCGGGCCTCCTCGGCCAGGCGCTCTTCTTCTGCCTTGCGAGCCTCCTCGGCCAGGCGCTCTTCCTCGGCCTTGCGGGTTTCCTCGGCCAGGCGCTCTTGCTCGGCCTGGCGGGCCTCCTCGGCCAGGCGCTCTTCTTCTGCCTTGCGCGCCTCGGCCAGGCGCTCTTCCTCGGCCTTGCGCTCCTCCTCGGCAGCCGCCAGACTCGCCTCGGGTACCGGGGGCGGGTCGAGATCCGCCTTTCCTTCGGCCAGAGCAGAGCTCACCGTGGGCGCAGTCACCTTGCCCGACCCGTCCGGGTCGGCAAGCGGTGCCACAGCAGGCGGCGGACCATCCTCGGGGGGTGAGTCGTTTGTATCTAAGGGAGCGGAGTCCTCCCGGGCCGCCTTCTCCTCGGCCAGGAGCTTCTCGCGGAGCTTTCGCCAATCCACGGCATTACTTTCGAGACACTTCCCTCATGCCTCCTACCTGGGCAAAGAAACAATTTGGGAAGGAATGCTCTCGCTCGCAACGAGAACGAATCCAAAGATGAAGAGATATCTCGTGGCCATCTGCGCCGGAGCCCTGGTGGGAGCGGTCTGCGGCTGGTTTGCCCCCGAGTTGCACGGCCTGCCCATTCAGGACGCGAGCGTGCGCGGTGCCCTGGCCGGGAAATATGCCCTGGTGGTCGCTTCCATGGCTTACCTGGTGAGCATGTACCTGGTCATGCGGCGCCGGGCCATCGATCGCTGGATGCGCCGAGGGTAATCAACCCTGACGCAACCGCTCCATCGGGGCCTGCATGCCAGCCAGAGCCTGCTCGCCGCGGGTCGCCTTGGAGCCGCTCAGTCCGCCCACCAGATCGACAGCCCCATCCTCGTCCTCGAGGGCGGCCAGGTTGTTCAGAATCCGATGGTGGGCCGATTGGTCGCGGCTCTCGATGTCCTGCCGGGACTCGGCTGCGTCCGCGGCGATCTGTCTCAAATCGGAATCCTCGCGCAGGGCGGCCCAGAAGGGGCGTAGCTCCTCGAGACTGGCCAGTTGCTTTCGCTGGCCTTCAAGTCGGGTTCGGCGAACTTCGGTGGAGGCGGCCCGGGCCCCCAGCGAGCTCCGGTCCTTGCTGACTTGATGGCGCTGCTGCTCGAGCTGGGCCCGGCCGTTGGAGAGGGAAGCCTCCACCAGGCTGGCTTGCCGCTGGGTCTCGGTCAGCTCTTGCTCGGCCCGGGCGGCAGCCGCCGAATCATTCTCCAGCTCCACGCGAACATGGTAGCGCATGCCCTCCAGACGCTCGATCTCGTCGTAGTGGTCGAGGTAGTCCTGCGTGTTGGACAGGGCATTCAAATCCTGATCGATGCGGGTCAGCATCGATTGTTTCTCGCGCACCCGGCTGCGCAGCTCCTGGACCTGCTGGCTCTTGACGCTGACCGCCTGACGCAGGTCGGATAGCTGAGTCTCGCGGCGCGAGAGGTCGGACTCGAGCTTGACCGTCTCGCTCTCTTTGCGCTCGACCTGAGCCGCTTCGGTGTGGGCTTGCGCTTGCGCCTGCTCGGTCTGGACGGCCTCCTGGCGCTGGGACTCTTGCTGGGCGCTGGCTTCGCTGGCTACCGTCTCTACCCGGGCGGCTTCGCTGGCGCCGCTGTCGGTTGTCTGGCCCGGGGCAACGGTGGCCTCCGAAGCCACCTTCTCGGCCACCTCCACCGGGTCGGACTGGGCCACCTCGGTGCGGACCTCGCCGGCAGGGTTGCCCAGGGCCGGGCCCCCGGTGGGATCGGTATCAACCGGAAGAACGGCCTGACTCGTCTCCTTCAGGGGGTCGGAAGGTCCCCCCAGGGCGGGCGCAAGCCCACCAAACCCCGGCGTCGGGCCCGGGCGCACGACCACCGCCTGGTCCGTACTCTTCTTGGGGTCTTTCTTGGAGCTGCCGGCCACCTGATCCCAGACTTCTGCAAGCTCCAGACCCAGTGTGCGGGTCAGCAGGTCGGGCGCCTCGGCGGCTTCTTGCTCGGGAGTCTCCTGCAGCTCGACCTGGGTACCTTTGTTCTCCGCAATGGGGGAAACGATGGACGGTGCCAGACCCTCCGGGCGTGGCCCGGGTGCCATCACAGGGTTGGGGAGACGGGTTTCACGACTGCTCTCGCTCAGCATGCTGCCCTCTTCATGTCCCGTCAACGGGATGTCTGGTCGAGATCCAGAATGTTTCTATTTTGTGTAATTCGTGAGCTTTTTGTAAACCCTGCCCGGGACAGAAAAGAAAGAAGCCTGACGGTCGGGGGGGGTCATCCGTCAAGCTTCTGAAGTGAGTATAGCATCAGGTCGGGTGGAGCAACAGGCACAAACGAACCATGTCATCCCGTAGGAAACCACCCCCGGCCTCCGAACCGACTGTCCTATGGAACCAGAGATCGCCGCCCGACAGCCCGCAGTGCTCGACCTTCAGGCCGGTGAATACTGGTGGTGTCGCTGTGGGCGCTCCCAAAAGCAGCCCTGGTGCGACGGGAGCCACGCCGGCTCTGGTTTGACGCCTTTGAGGCTCGAGTTGACCGAGGCCCGCAAGGTGGCCCTTTGTCAGTGCAAGCACAGCCAGAGCCCGCCCTACTGTGACGGCAACCACAAAGGGCTGTAAAGCCCTCCGACGTGGTCATACGAGGACCTCAGCTGAACCTGGATGTGGAGGTCCTCTCCGCGTCCACGAGGGGTTGCGTCTAGCCGCCCACCTGGTCCTGACGGCCGCTGATCACCACGTTGTCGAGATAGACTCCGTCGAAGTCGCGCGAGTCGTCTGAGCGGAAGCGGAAGCGGATCTTGATGTCCTGACCCTCGTACTCCGAAAGCGAGACCTGGTAGCCCTTCCAGTCGTGGATGCCGCTCAGGCTTGCCACCGAGCGCCACTTGGTGCCACCCCACCACTTGCGCCCATAGACCTCCACCTCACAAGTGTCGTACTTCTTCTCGGTGTTGACCTTGGCGTCGAAGGAAAGGACAGGGTCCTTCCACTCCTTGAGCGAGATGCCGGTGGAGGTGAGCGAGTCATTGCGCTTGCCCACATATCCGCCCTCCGGGCTGTCGGTCCAGACCCGGCCCCGGCCGGCCAGGCTGATCAGGCCCCAGCTGCCTTCGGGCGTGAAGCGCGAGTCGCCGTCTTCGGGCTCTTCGAAAATCAGCTCGCCAGCCGGCAGAGTCACCGACGAGAGGGAAATGGTCGAGGGGTTGCCCACTTTGTCGATAGCGCGCAGGGCCCAGTAAAGCTTCTGCTCCTTGCCGCTGGGGCGCACGTCCACGCGCGCCGTCTCGCGGGTGCCACCCTCCTGAGGAGCCTCCAGCGGAGCCGGCAGGGCGTCCTGGAAGCCCACCTCGCCCGGTTTGACCTCGCTGTTAACGGCGATGGGCAGATGCGAGTAGCGCAACTCGTAGCGAACGGCTGACCCGAGAGTCCCGTCGTCCCCGGAGGCCGTCCAGCTCAGCTCGACCGTGCCGGGATCGAGAGCCCGGGCCGAGAAGTCGGTCATGGCCGCGGGCGCCACCGAGTCCTCGGTCAGCGCGCGGGCCGCGTTCAAACGTCCCTTGCTGATCAGGAGGTCCGCATCGTTGCTGGGCATCCGGTCCACTGAATGCAAAATACGGGTCTTGATGGTGGCGTTGTCCGCTTCCGGATACTTGCTGGCGATCAGAGCGGCCACGCCGGCCACGTGGGGGGCAGCCATCGAGGTGCCGCTGAGGGCGCCCCACTGGCCTTGCTTGAGAGTGGAGTGAACCGCCACGCCGGGAGCGGCGATGTGCACCGTGCTGGCCCCCCGGTTCGAGCTGGGAGCGAGCTGGTTCCGCCGGGTCAGCCCCTGGGACCG